>QJYB01000128.1 GCA_003247835.1 Gammaproteobacteria bacterium
CACCATGACGGATGGTCCGCGTCTCGACCGCAACGAGCTCTTCGAGGACGTCTTCAAGGACGTACCGCCGCACCTGATCCGGCAGCGCGATCAGCTCCGGGATCTGGAGGACTGAGCCATGGCGCGGATGACCATGATCCAGGCACTCAACTCCGCCATGGACATCATGCTGGGCCGGGACCCGGAAGTGGTGATACTCGGCGAGGATGTGGGTTACTTCGGCGGTGTGTTCCGGGTCACCGAAGGCCTGCAGCGGAAGTACGGCGAGCACCGCGTCATCGACGCACCGATTGCGGAAGGCGGCATCGTCGGCGCCGCCATCGGCATGGGGGTGAACGGCTTGCGACCGGTGGCAGAGATCCAGTTTGCCGACTACATCTATCCCGGCTTCGACCAGATCGTCTCCGAGCTCGCCCGCCTGAGATACCGAACAGGCGGCGACTTCTTCGCGCCCGTGACCATCCGCACCCCCTGCGGCGGCGGCATCCGCGGCGGTCAGACCCACTCCCAGAGCCCCGAGGGCGTGTTCACCCACGTCTGCGGCATCAAGGTGATCATGCCCTCCAACCCCTACGACGCGAAGGGGCTCCTGATCAGCGCCATAGAGGACGACGACCCGGTGGTCTTCTTCGAGCCGAAGCGGATCTACAACGGACCGTTCGACGGCGATCCGGACAAGCCCGCCGTGCCCTGGGCACAGCACCCGAAGGGCGAGGTCCCGGAGGGCTACTTCACGGTGCCCGTCGGGCTCGCCGAGGTGGTGCGTGAAGGCGATGATCTTACCGTGCTCTGCTACGGCACCATGGTGCACGTCTGCGAAGCGGCGGCGAAGCTTGCCGAGGTGGATGCGGAAATCATCGACATCCGCACAATGGTGCCCCTCGACGTGGACACCATCCGCACGTCGGTGGAGAAGACCGGCCGCTGCATCATCGCCCACGAGGCCACCCGCTTCTCCGGCTTCGGCGCCGAGCTCTCGGCCACCGTGCAGGAGGAGTGCTTCTACAGCCTGCAGGCACCCATCGAGCGGGTAACAGGCTGGGACACGCCCTATCCCCATGCGTTCGAGTGGGACTACTTCCCGGGCCAGAAGCGGATCGCCGCGGCCATGGTCCGGGTGATGGAGGCGGAATGAGCGAGCACGTCTTCAAGCTGCCGGATCTCGGCGAGGGCACGGTGGAGGCGGAGATCGTCGAGTGGCATGTCAAGCCGGGCGATACGGTGCGCGAAGGCGATACCGTCGTCGACGTGATGACGGACAAGGCCAACATCGAGGTGCCGGCGCCGGTATCGGGAACGGTGCTGCGAACCACGGGCGAGCCGGGAGACACGGTGCCTGTCGGCTCTGAGCTGATGGCCTTCGAACTGGCAGGCAGCCCCACGAAGGCCGCGGTGCCTAAAGCACGCCCTGCCTCGGAGGCAGCATCTACCGGCCCGGTGACGCCGGTACCGGAGCCGACTCCTCCGACGGCACCTCCAGTCGCGACGGCACCCCCGGTACCAGCACCCGAACCCGCCCCCACCGCCGCATCCGTGGATGCGCAAGACGTTGCCCCGCCACGATCCGGTGAGCCCGTGCGCACCTCGCCTGCCGTACGTCGGCGTGCCAAGGAGGCTGGCGTGGACCTCGTCGGCGTCACCGGTTCCGGCCCCCGCGGCAGAATCCTCATGCGCGATCTGGACGCACACCTCTCCGGCGCACCGGTTCACGCAGCCGTTCGCCCCCAGGGCGTGGGGGAGATCGACGAGGTGAAGATCATCGGCGTGCGCCGGCTGATCGCCAACCGCCTGCAGGCCGCCAAGCAGCAGATTCCGCACTTCGCCTACGTCGAGCAGGTGGACGTCACCGCGCTCGAATCCCTGCGCCGGCATCTCAACGAAAACCGCACCGGATCCGGACTCACCTATCTGCCGTTCATCGGGCTCGCCCTGATCCGCGCGCTGGGTCGGTTCCCGCAGTGCAACGCACACTTCGACGCCGAACGGGGTGTGCTGAAGCAGTACCGCCGGGTCCACCTGGGCGTCGCCACCCAGACCCCGGACGGACTCAAGGTACCGGTGGTGCACAACGCCGATTCGAGATCGCTCTGGCAGCTCTCGGAGGACATCCGCCGGGTCACCACGGCGGCACGCGACAATACCGCTACGCGTGAGGAGATGAGCGGCTCGACGATCACAATCACGAGCCTCGGGCGCCTTGGCGGTATCGCTTCCACACCGATCATCAACGCACCGGAGACCGCCGTCATCGGCGTGAACAAGGCCGTGGATACACCGGTCGTGGTCGACGGGCAGGTGACCGTCCGACTGATGATGAACCTGTCGTCCTCATTCGATCACCGCTTCGTGGACGGGCACGACGCCGCATCCCTGATCCAGGCCGTAAAGGTGTACCTGGAAGAACCGGCTACCCTGTTCATCGACGGCCTCTAGCAGCCGTCGCGCTCGCACCCCCGGGGCGTGGCACCGGGACACGCCCGGTGCTAGCCTTGCCGCCCCGAATTCGAGGACGCTTCGTGAGCGACAGCCCCATTGCCGAGCGGAACCGGGTGGTGCGTTTTCACTATCTCATCCGTGACGAGTCAGGTAACGACGTCGAGACCAGCCGTGACGGAGAGCCTGCTCTGGCGCTGCTCGGCCACCACAACCTGATGCCCGGTCTCGAGTCGGCGCTGCTCGGCCGCCAGGCGGGCGAGCAGTTCTCGGTGAGCCTGGACCCGGACAAGGCGTTCGGGCAGCTGCGGCAGGGCTGGACCCAGCGCGTATCCAAAAAACACTTCCCGAAGAGCACCCGTTTTCAACCGGGAGCCAGATTGCGCCTGAATACCGATCAGGGTGCCCGCACCGTGACCGTCACCAAGGTGGGCAACAAATTCGTCGACGTGGACCTGAACCACCCGCTCGCGGGTCAGACCGTCACCTTCGAGGTGGACGTTCTGGAAGTCCGTGATGCAACGGCCGAGGAACGCTCCCATGGTCACGCGCACGGCGCCGGTGGCCACCACCACTGACCGACACTGAACCTCAACTCCAGCTCAGCTGCTCCAGTTGACGTCGCAGCGCGCCCATGCTCGGGAAGCGCTCGAGAATCAGCGCGTGCTTGAGTCCGCGGCAGATGGCCTTCACCTCCTCCGGCTGGTTCCGATAGTGACGGATGCCGCCCAGGCTCTCGTGGAAGATCTTCACCACATCGACGATGTCTTCCTGCATGAGCACGCGGCGGCGTCCGTGCCGCGGGAAGAAGTCCAGCACCTTCAGCTCGAAAGTGAGCCCGTAGCGCATGACGATGACGTTCTCGGTGTGCAGATCGCCGTGGTACTCGCCGGCCGCGTGCACCGGTTCGAGGCCTGACGCGAGCGCATACAGCAGGTGACAGGCCGCCAGCGGCTGCAGACGTCTGCCGCGCTGCCGGGCGATGAACTTGGCCAGCACCTCACCGGGTGCGTACTCCGAGACCACGTAGCTCAGCTCGGTGCCACGAAAACGCACGGTACCCTGGCCGTGATACTGAATGATGATGGGGCAATGCCGCAGCCGATGGAGCTTCGTCGCGTAACGCTTCGACGCTTCGCCTCTGCGGTTCCATTGCGGATAGAAGAGCTTTACCGCCCGCTCAATGCCGGTCTGGCACTCCTCGACCAGGTAGACCTCGCCTTCCAGACCGCCGCCGAGAAAGGACAGCACCCGGTAACGTCCCGCGATGATCCGACCCGGCTGAAAGTCGAAGGAGGAGATTAGAGGCTCATCTGCCACCGTTCTCTGTCAGCCGCTCATCTGTGGAAGCGGGCATTCTAACGACACCCTGCCGCTCGGCGAAACGGTTTTCACCGGGCGAGACCCGCCTCGGCCACCAGGGTCAGCAGCCCGATCTGAATCGCAACATGTCCGTCCACGTTCTCCCACCACTCCGTCGGGGCGTGGGAGTCACCGGATATCCCGCCGCGGCTCATGGTCACCGCCGGTATGCCCCGTGACAACGGCAGGTTGGCATCCGTGGACGACCAGCGCAGTCGCGGCTCGATACCGAAAGCCCGGGTCGCAGCTGCCGCCCGCTGCACGACCGTGCTGTCCGGATCCCCCTTGGCAGCCGGCCGGGTGCCGACCCGGAGCACCTCGACGGTCAGCGCTTCGCCTTCGGACCGGGCCGAGTTCTCTGCCGCCAGCGACCGGTTCACGGCCAGGTGAAAGATCCGGTCGATTTCCTCGATCTTTTCGGGGTCTGCGGACCGGATGTCCACTTCGGCCCAGGCTTCGAACGGTATGGCGTTCACTGACGTACCGCCGCCTGCACGACCCACGTTGTAGCTCGACTTCTCTCCCTGGGCGGTCACCGCCGCCGCTTCATCCACGAACAGCGCGATGGTGCGGCCGAGCGCGTGCAGCGGGTTGGCCGTTCCAAACGCCCCCCAGGAGTGCCCGCCGGGACCGCGGAAGATCACCCGGTAGCGTCGGGAGCCGACACCGGCGAAGACGATGCGGTCGCTTCGGCCTCCATCCACGGCGATCAGGGTGTCGATGCCCGGTCCGTTCTCGCGGAACAGGTACTTCACTCCGCGCAGATCTCCCAGACCTTCCTCACCCACATTGCCGATGAACAGCACATCGGCCTCGGTCTCGATACCGGCCTGCTGCATGGCCCGCAGCACCCCCAGCACCGTCACCAGACCGCGGCTGTTGTCGCCCACACCCGGAGCCGTGTACCGCGATCCGTCGACGTGCACGGTCACGTCGGTGCCCTCCGGAAACACGGTATCCAGGTGGGCCGAGTAGGCCACGGTGCGCTGACCCGTTCGGCCGGGGCGCCGGCCGATCACGTTGCCGGCGGCATCGATGCTCACATCGACGAGACCGGCCTCGACCAGCAGCTCGGCGAACCGTGCTGCCCGCGCCTGTTCATGGAACGGTGGCGCCGGGATCTCGGTGAGATCGACGAGATCGGCCAGCGCCCTGGCGTCACCGTCGACGATGTCTTCGAATGCCGCCTGCAGGCGGGGATCCTGTCTCAGCATCGCGATTTCCGCCTCGATCCGCTCGTCCACCTGCGGAACGAGGTCCACCTCGCCTGCTGCGGGCAACGGGCAGAACGACAGTGCAAACCAGATCAGCGTCCATTTGCGCCAGTCGTTCATCACCGCCCTGCTTCGAGGGTCACTGACGGCTGAGCGCCAGATTCAGCCCGAGCGTGATGAGAATGCCGCCACCGACGCGCCGGGTGTTGCGTTCGAAGCGGCGTGAACGCTTGAGCGTGTCGGCGATCCGGTCGGCGAGCAGCACGCAGCAGACGTCTGCGCTGGAGAAAAGCAGGTTGACCACGCTGCCGAGCACCAGCAGCTGCATCCAGACCGGCAGCGCGGCCGAGGGATCGGCGAACTGGGGCAGAAAGGCCACGAAGAACAGGGCCGTCTTCGGGTTCAGCACCTCTACCATCACGCTCTCCCAGAACGCCCGTCGCGGTGAGAGCGCAGCGAGATCCTCGGGCAGGCTCGCGATCTCGGCCCTTCCGAACAGGAATCTCGCGCCCAGCCAGACGAGATAGGTGGCACCTGCGAGCTTCAACACCAGATAGGCAGCGGGAACCAGGGAGAAGAGCGCCGCGAGACCCAGAGCTGCCGCGGCCACGTGCACGTATCCACCCAGGTGAATGCCCAGCGACGCCATCCAGCCTGCACGCCGACCCCGGGCTATGGTCTGCGCAGTGGCGTAGAGCATCGCCGGTCCCGGCATGTAGGCGAACACGGCGGCGGCGAGCAGAAACGCCGCCAGCACATCGGAACCAGGCATCGACCGCTACTCGCGCAGCGTGACCGGCAGCTCGCGGATGCCGTGAATGAAGCTCGACGCCAGACCCAACGGCTCGCCCGTCACCTCCACCTTGGAGAAGCGCTTCATGATCTCCTCCCAGATGGTCGTGAGCTGCATCTCCGCCAGACGGTTGCCCACACAGCGGTGAATACCGAAACCGAAGGCCGTGTGCTGCCGCGGATTCTCCCGGTCGATCCTGAACTCGTCGGGATTCTCTATGGCATCCGGATCCCGGTTGCCGGAGATGTACCACATGCACACCCGATCGTTCTTCCTGATCTTTCTTCCGGCAAGCTCGGTGTCCTCCAGCGCCGTTCGCGCCATGTGGGCGACCGGCGACTGCCAGCGGATGATCTCCGGAACCATATTCGGGATGAGACCCGGATTCTGCAGCAGCTTCTCGTACTGATCGGGATTCTGGTTGAGGGCCAGCACCCCGCCGGAGATGGAGTTACGGGTGGTATCGTTGCCACCGACGATCAGCAGCATGACGTTGCCGAGCAGCTCCTGGGGACTCATGTTGTTGGTGGAGGGATCGTGTGCCAGCATGGAGATCAGGTCGAACTTGGCCGGTTCCTTCTTCCGCGCTTCGTAATACTCCTGGAAGTAAGCGAGACACTCGAAGAGCTTCTGGAAGCCTTCGTCGGGTGTAGCGAAGTGCTCCGGGTCCCCCAGATTCTGAATGGTATCCGACCAGTCGATGAGCTTGAGCCGGTCTTCCTGGGGCACGTCGAACAGGGTCGCCAGCATCTGACCGGTGAGCTCGACGGATACATGACGCACCCAGTTGAACTCCTCGTTACGCGGCAGGTTGTCCAGAATGGCACCCGCACGCTCGCGGATCAGCGGGCGCAGATCCGCCAGGTTCCTCGGGGTGAACATCGGTGCCACCACCTTGCGCTGATCGTCGTGCTTGGGCGGATCCTCCTGAATGAACATGGGCAGCGCGTACTGATCTTCCCGGTCGGGAACACCGCCGAGGGCAATGCCGCCCTTGGTCTGCAGCGACGAGAAGATCTCGTGATGGGAGTCCACGTACTTGATGTCCTCCATCTTCGTGACGGACCAGTAGGGCCCGAACATGCTCTCCTCGTGGTAGTGCACGGGATCCTCGTCGCGCAGACGACGCAGGTGATCCCAGTGCGTGCCGTGCAGAAACAGGGTCGGATGGGACGGGTCCACCTTGTCGAGTGGAATCGAGTAAGGGTCGTAGTTGGGATCGATGGCGAAAGCCTCTGCCACCTCCCGGTTCGACACGGTCATGTCGCCGCCGCGTGAGCGGGCCAGGAGAGCCCGGCGTTCTTCATCACTGCTGTTGAGATACTGACTGGACATGGGTTCAGCCTCTGCGAAATGAGATTCTGTCTTATAGCAGAAGCACGGGCAAAGCAAATGGTGCAGATATGGGACGAACCGCGGTCACGCCGAAGGCGCCGGAGGTCCGGGCGGGAGCTCCGTTCCCGCTTGTCCACCGTTACCAGCCCGTTCTGGGCAGTGCCACATCTGTTCGCGACAAGCCGGTTAATGCGCATCGATCCGATGGAGCCGATACAGCTCCCGGGCACCATAACGGTGAGAAGGAAGGGGCAGGCGCTTCAGCGAGCTAGAAAAACCTTCGAATCAGGCTGAGCAGCACCGACAGCAGCACGGAGATCAGGATCATGGACGTGAACGGAAAGTAGAACCTGAATCCTTCCCGACGGAACGTGACATCACCCGGCAGATGCCCGAACCAGCCGAGCAGGCCGGATTTCACCAGCACGCCGACCACCAGCATGATGACGCCGATCATGATCAGCCAGTTGCCCACACCGCCCTGCAATGGCACTCCGTCGGCCGTAGCGATGGGCCGCATTGTAGTGATAATGAGTGGCATCCGACGAGGCAATCTCACGGAGACATGCAAGCCAACCGGCGCCGGGATTTCGGCCTGATCATCACGGCATACCTGGCTGCCATAGCTGCAGCGTGGGCCACGGTCGCCCTGCTCGATCTGCATCCGCTCGTCGAGCTGCTGATCGCGGACGTGCTGGCCACCGCTGTAATCTTCGGCTTCAGCCTGCTAACCGGTAACTCCTCCTGCTACGACCCCTACTGGAGCGTGGCGCCGCCGCTGATCGTGGCCTACCTGATTCTCGCCGGCGACGGCAATCCGGCACGGCAGGGACTGGTGGCGGTGGTGGTCGGGTTGTGGGCCGTCCGGCTGACGGCCAACTGGGCTTACGGATGGCAGGGACTGGATCACGAGGACTGGCGGTATCGCGACCTCGCCAGAACCGCCGGACCGTGGTGGTGGCTCCTGTCATTCTTCGGCGTGCACCTCTTTCCGACGATCCTGGTCTGGCTGGGATGCCTTCCGCTCTACCCGGCACTGGACACCGGCCGGCAACCGCTCGGCTGGCTGGATGCGGTCGCGCTGGCCACCGGCATCGGCGCCACCTGGCTAGAATACGGTGCGGACCGGTCTCTGCACCTGTTTCGTGCCAGCCGGTCGAGCGCCGCCGAGGTGCTCACCGCCGGCGTGTGGTCCTGGTGCCGTCATCCCAACTATCTGGGGGAGATCGGATTCTGGGTCGCCCTGTTCCTGTTCGGCGTCGCGGGATCGGGCGGCGTCTATCCCTGGTCCTGGCTCGGCCCCCTGTGCATGGTCGGCCTCTTCCTGTTCGTCTCCATCCCGCTCATCGAGCGGAAACTCGTCGCAGACAAGCCGGCCTACGCACAGTACCGTCAGCGTACGCGGATGCTGATTCCCGGATTGCTCTGATTCCGCGCATCGGTGGACGATTCTTCACCTCGGCATCATCCCGCCCGGTTTAGACTGTCCTTTTCGCCGCGCATCACGGAGTTGCCATGCCTCGTCCCACCGCTCTGATCACGGGTGCCTCATCGGGAATCGGCACAGAGCTCGCCCGCGTCTTTGCGCGGAACGGCTACGACCTGATCATCGCCGCGCGTCGTGAAGCGCGCCTCAACGACCTGGTTGCCGAGCTCGGCAGCACCGTGACGGTGCATCCGGTGGCCGTGGATCTCGCCAAGAGCCGTGGGCCCCGGAAGCTCTTCGATGCCGTGGCGGAGCTCGGTCTCGAGGTGGACGTCCTGGTGAACAACGCGGGCGTGATCAGCACCGTACCGATGCTGGATGCCGACGGCGGCTCGCTCACCGAGATGATCAACCTCAATGTCCGGGCGCTCACCGAGCTCAGCCACCACTACGGCCGGAAGATGGTCGGCCGCGGCTACGGGCGCATCCTCAATGTGGCCTCCGTGGCGTCCTTCCAGCCCGTGCCGGGCATGAGCGTCTACGCAGCGAGCAAGGCCTTCGTGCTGTCTCTGACCGAGAGCCTCTCCGAGGAGCTGCGTGGGACCGGTGTCACGGTTACCGCCCTGTGTCCCGGACCGACACGGACAGAAATGGCAGCCGCCCTGGAGGACGCCGGACTGGTCAGCTGGTTCCTCGCCGACGCGCGATCGGTGGCGAGGGAGGGATTCGATGCCTGCCGGGCCGGGCAGGTGATCCGTGTCCCCGGTATCGCCAACCAGGCGCTGGTCAGCTGGAGCCAGTACCAGCCACGCTGGCTGGTGAGGGCGCTGGGCGGCCTGGCCGCGCGCAGCACGGATTTCCTCAAACCCGTCCGTTAGCGCCTCCCGGTTCAACCGGCGGCGGTGACTTCCGGTCGTACGTCGACGGGAATACCGGTCATGTGCGCCTGATTGGACAGCGGCTCGAAGCTGCCCGGACCCGAAGGCAGCAGCGCATTGCAGTTCACACCGCCGTTGCCGTTGGCCACCCGCATACCGGGACTCCGGCCGTGCCCCCAGCCGTGGGTCATGGCGACCACACCGGGCATGAGGTCGTCGGTGAGCCGCACCGGTGCGACGACGTCACCCTGTGGGTTGCTGATGCGGACGGTGCTGCCATCCGCGATCTGCCGCGCCTCGGCGTCGTCGGGATGCATATAAAGGTAGTTACGGTCCCGATCCTTCACCTTCAGCTTCGCCACGTTGGCGTACCAGCTGTTGAAGTTGTAGGCATCCCGCTTGCTGATGAGCTTGAGGGTGCCCGGCGGCGTGGCGGCGAGCTCCTCGAACAGGCGCTCCATGCGGACCATGGCGTCTGCAAAGATCTCCGGTGCGCAGTCCACCGTCTGCTCGTCCCGCTGCAGGTAGTGGCTGTAGAAGTCCTCGGGGCTCGAGCGCTCGAAGACGATGATCTCCTGAGTCCGCAGGGCCGCCATATCGTAGCCCCGGGAGCGGAGCATGGCGTTGACCCGTCCCCACATGTCCGGCAGCTCGCCGTCCGGCACCCCATCCAGCGCGGATTCGAATCCCATGGCCTGACACAGGCGCTCATAGATCCACCAGTCCGGTCTGCGCTCGAAGGCCGGCGGTACCACGGCAGGCGTGAACTGCACGGACGGCTCGAACTGCAGGCCGATGCCCGCGAAGTTGACGTCCTCGCGCTCGAAAGCACCTGCCGCCGGCAGCAGGTAGTCGGCGTACTCGCCCGTGGCGTTGCGGTAGATGTCCACGCAGACCAGCAGCTCGAGCGAGTCCATGGCCTGTCGCAGATGCGCCTCCCCGCCGATGGAGAGCACAGGGTTGCCGGAGCTGACGAAAAGGCCGCGGATCGGCGCGTCGTGATCGGTGATGTAGCTCGCCAGCAGGTTGCCCGGCAGGTTGATGCCCACGCCGCCCGGTTTGCGCACCTGTCCGAAGGGTGTCTCGAGAAATCCTTCCGGAACGGAGCGGCCGGCCGACGTGCTTCGCTCGTAGAAGCCCAGCGAGTAGAAGTTGCCGCCGCGCCGGCCGAGGTTGCCGGTCACGAAGACCAGCATCTGCAGCAGCCAGTAAGCAAGAGTCCCCTGCCGGCCCATGTTCACACCGGTGGACATGTGGGCGCACGCGGATGGCGCCTCGGCAAACTCCCGGGCCAGCGAACGGATGGTCTCCACCGGAATGCCGGTGACCGGCGCCACCCGCTCCGCCGGGTACCGGGCAACGAAAGATCGCAGCGCATCGAGCCGCTCACCGTGGGTCGCGGCAGACGGATGGAAACCCACCGTCCGATCGATCTCATGGATCAGCGCGGCGAAGAGATACACGTCCGTGTCCGGCTGGATCTTCAGCACCTCGCCGGCGATGGATGCCGACTCGATGTGCCGCGGATTCACATAGAGCACCCGGGCTCCACGGGCTACTGCCGCCTTCAGGTGCGCCATGGGATTCGGAATGGAGACGAACGACATGTGACTGACTGCCGGATTCTCACCGACGATGAGAATGAAGTCCGAGTGGTCCAGGTCGGGCAGCGGATGCAGGGTCCGGGTGCCGAACATGGCCTCGCTGGCCGCGAACTTGTTGGCACAGTCCTGGGTGCCGGAGCTGAAGTGGTAACGGGCGCCGAGCTGCCGCATGAAGCTGCCGAAAGACGGTCCGTAGAGCGTGTTGAAGGCCGTGGGATTGCCCGTGTAGCTGCCGATGGCCTCCGCACCGTGCCGCGCCCGGATCGACCGGAGCCGTTCGCCGATCTCTGCCATGGCCTGATCCCAGCCGATCCGCTCGAAGCGTCCCGGACCGACCCGCTTCATGGGGTAGGAGAGCCGGTCCGGGTCGTTGTGGACGTCGGCGCCGTAGATGCCTTTGTTGCAGACGAAGCCTTTCGAAACCGGATGATCCCGGTCCGCTTCGAGCTTCAGGAGATCATCGTCACGCACCGTGGCGATGAGCCCGCAGGCCGGCTCGCAGACACGGCAGAATGTACGCACTTTTTTTGTCGAATCGGAAGGTCCGCCTGCACCCATGCTCTGCCGCTCCTCTACATCGGACGCTGCCACTATACCTGCTCGCATGCCGCTCGGGCGCCAGCCGCATGGGCCTGAAGTGCAGGATCCGAAGGCGGGAAACCCGTCTGACGGAATTTCTTGCTCTCCGCCGAGGTGTGGTAGCTTCCTCTTCCTGGTAGTTCCAGTCGAGAGGACCTCGACGTCATGTTGTCTGATCAGGACGCAAAGCAGAATCCTGCGGACTGGTATCTCATCGCCAGCGGCGGCGACCTAGTCCTGCGGCTCGTCCAGGATCTGCAGATCGGCGAGGACGGCAGCGGCGGTATCGTGCTGAGTCCCACCCCGGAGAAAGCCCTGCTGCGAGTGACCACCCGGGATGGCGAGCTGACCCTGCAGGCCCTCGCCCTGCACTGGACGTTCTGCCAGAACGGCGGCAGCACCCGGCAGCACCTGACGTTCCCGGCCGGCACGTCGGTGAAGCTCAACTTTCCCACCTGCTCCCTGGTCATCACCCCGAAATTTCTCGAAGGGCAGCGGGTTCGGCCAGATTGCGTGGTGGACCTCCGACCCACGGCACCACCGGCACTCGCGTTGAGAAGACTCTCGGAACCCGTGACGCTGGTGGATCATCCGGCGGTGACCCTGCCCACCCTGCCTCCCATCGGCGTGGCCACCACGGAGGAGATCGCCGCCCTGCTCGAAGCCACCAGCGAGGACGACGGCACTCAGTTTCTCGAGGGGGATCACGACGTCCCGGACGAGACACCGGTGGCGATTCCGATCCTGGCGGAACAGGTCTTCACGGCAACCCCGATCCGCGCCCCTGTGCTGCCACCGGCCAGCGAGAGCTTGGCGCCTGATTCGGCCGCCGCGTCGTCACGGCCCGATACGGCGGAGCGGCGAGCCGTTTCCCGCCGTCCAGTCTCGCCGCGTGCCATGGCAGCCGCCGGGATCGCGGCCGTGTTGCTGATCGTACCCATGGCGTTTCTGCTGGAGCATCCGGAAAAGCTGGGCGTCCACTTCCTGCGCTCGAACTATCTGCCGGCAGGCCAGATGGCCGATCCGTTCTGGCCGGAGGACGCTCCGAGCAGCATTGCCGCCACCCGGCAGGTTCCCGTCATCGATCCGACGGCAACCGTCGAGGCACCGCCGATGGCTCCTCCACCTGAGAACGCCGTCGCCGAATCGCGACCATTCGAGGAACCGCTGCCTCTGGCCGATCGGCAACCGGCCGGGACCTCCCCGGCCCCGATGACGACCTCCCACTCCCGGGCCCGTCGCCCGCTGACCGAGCAGGAGGCGGCCCGGGTGGCAGTCCTGGTGGCGGAGGCTCAGGCGCTGTTCGACTCCGGCAACATCGTCACACCGGTGCACGACAACGCCGTGGGTCGCCTGATCGAGGTGCTGACCCTGGACCCGACCAATGAAGCCGGTCTGCGGCTGATGTATCAGAGCGCAGTCCGTCTCGTCGAGGAAGCGGAAGCGGCCCACGAAGCAGGGGACGATTATCTGGCGCGCAACCTGCTGGAGGATGTGCTGGGCTTCCATCCCGATTTCGAGATGGCGCGCCAGCTGCAGAAGGACTGGAACGTCGAAGGCAACGGCTGAGCATCGGCGCATCAAACGAAAACGGGCCCATGAGGGCCCGCCATGCCGTGTGAGCAAACTCGTCAGAACGAGAAGCGACCTCCGAAACGCACACCCGTGGCGTCGTCGCCGATCGCTGCGCCCACCGAGAGTGAGAACAGCCGGTTGATGTGCCAGCGCGCACTGCCGACCACGCTCAGGTCGTCACTGCTGAAGATGTCGATGTACTCGAGGCCACCGGAGAACTCCCAGGCAGGGCTCGCCAGCGCACGGATGCCGACGCCAATGGAGTAGCCGGTGTCGTCGTCATCGAACGCGCCCAGATCGTACTCGGCCCACTCGATGGCAACCGGAACGACCAGGTCGATCTTGTCCGTCAGGGGGAAGTGCGGGGTGAGCCCGATGCTGAGCTCCGTGGTGTCGATATTGCCCGCCGTGTCGATCTCACCGAATCCCACCGAACCGGTGAGCGCGAGGTTCTTGTGAAAACCCCAGGAGCCGTTGACGTCGAAGGTCGTGAAGTCCACGTCGTTGCCGACCGTATCGATTTCGCCGAAGGTGAGACCGAGGTCGACGAAGTCGTAGCTGAGCTGCGATGCCGGCGGCTCGGCCAGGCAGAGCGCGGGCCACAGCAACGCTGCAGCAGTAAGCAATCTCATTGTTTTCATTGGAAAATCTCCATGGAAGCCTTGGGGGAAAGCGGCGCTCCGGCCGCGCGGCGCGCATCATTCCAGAATCGCAAAGCGAAAACAACGCCACCCGCAAGCCCGCGGTTTCCGGGGCGTGCAGGGGACAGGTTCAGCGTTCTTCGGGCGGCCAGGGAAAATCTTCGGGGGCGTTCAGAGACGTACGTACGAAATCGTTCCACATGTCCACCGCTGCAAAAGCAGCGCGCTGGTGCTCGTCCGCCCAGGCCTGATGACGGTCGGCGGCCTCGGTGATGCAGGTCTGGAACGCATCGATCCCGGCCAGAAACTTATGCCAGAGCACATCGTTCTGATCGTCCGCCGGCCGCACCGGTGCCACGCAGTCGATGGTCATGGGTTCGTGAGAACGGGCCGGGAACGGAACCATCACTAGCAGCAGCGCTGTCAATAGCAGGGGGACGGTTTTCATGCCGCGTCTCCCGGTGGATCGGTGAAGCATCGATTGTCTCCGATCCCTATCGCGGGAACTGAGGCCTGCACCACATTGCCAGGAGCTGGCGTGACCGGTCGGCTCAACCTCGCATCCCGGCCAGCATCATGCCCTGGGCCGGCAGGCCGAGCAGCACCCTGCCCGCATCGTCGATGTGATGGCTCGCCACCGTCACGTGCTGGCGAACCACGCGGACGTCCCTGGCAATCCTTTCCAGTGGGTGATCCTGCTGATTGGCCGTGGTACCCGCGGCGTCGCAGACGATGTCGACGGCGCTGACGCAGCCGCGCACCGCATCCGAGCAGGCCAGCTGGAACAGGGCCCGCTCCCGGGTGGTGATGTGCTCGCCGGCAAGAACCTGAGCCCACATCTGTTCGAGCAGTTCACAAACCAGCGCACGCCCCGCGCGAACCCTGACCTCCGCCTCGGCGACCGCCCGCTGCGATGCAGGCCTGTCCCTGAGCGAGCTGGAAGTGAACCGCGGCACCTTGCCTTCCGCCAGGTCGACGAACGCCTCGATGCCCGCCCGGGCAATACCGAGCGCCACCGCAACCTTGTTGAACGCCAGTCGGGCGCCCAGCGGAAAGCGGAGCTGGGCGGTCGTCGCCTCACCACCACCGAGCGGTGCGACGATCCGATCTTGTGGTACCCACACGCCGTCGACCACCACGTCGTGCGAGCCGGAACCTCTGAGACCGCCAACATGCCAGGTGTCCTCGATCCGGAAGTCCGGCTCGGTGACGATGGCGTAGAGGTTGGCGCTCACCGGCTCACCGTTCTCGTAAAGACGGATGGTCGCACCGAAGACTGCGGCGTTGTGACATCCGGAAACGAACTGCCAGCGCCCCTTCACCCGGTACCCGTCGCCGTCCCGGTCGGCCCTGCCCACGGCGGCCGTGGAGCTCGCCATGACCACCAGGGGATCCACGATCAGTTCCCGACAGCGCACGCAGGCTGGAGCCAGCAGGCCAAAGGTCTCGATGCCGATCATCAGGTTCCAGCCGGCGCTGCCGTCGAAACGGGAGACCGTCTCGATGACGGACATCTGCGTCACCGGATCGGCATCCAGACCCGAGAGGTCCGGCGGCGCCGCGATCCGGTACAGGCCGCTGGCGGCAAACGCCTGCGCCACGGGCTCCGGCAGCCGGCGCGAAGCTTCGGCCTCATCCGCGTGGCTGCGCACCAGGTCCTCGAGCGATCGGGCCGTGTCGAGCGGTGTGGTCATGAGCCGTATCTCCTTCTCAATCCGCGAGCACGTCGAGCGCTTCCCGAACGCGACGGGTGATCACAGCGACGTCCTCGTCTCGAACCTCACGCAGGTCGAAGAGCACCAGACCTTCGTCGAGCTGATGGTCCCGGGTGTAGATCGCGGGGTCGCCGCCGCGCAGCTCGGCGACCAGCGACTTCAGTTTCGCCAGCGAATGCAGGCCGAGCCCCAGCCGGTGGATCTCCCGCCCGGCCAGATCCTGCTCGATCGTCAGGCGGACGCCCGGCAGCCCGGCAAGCTCACGGTGCAGGCGTTCCAGCCTGGCCGGCCAGCCCGCCCGTGCGGGGTAACGTTCCAGCGCGGCGAGCAGTCCCATGATCTGTTCCTTGCCCACCTTCATGGCCCGGGCGATGCCGCGGTTCTGCAGCTCGCAGGCGGTCACCAGGGTTTTCGAACCGGCAATGAAGCCGATGGTCGGGCCGCCGATGGCTTTGCCGCCGGAGTAAGTCACCAGGTCTGCGCCGGCTGCTATGTAAGCGGTAAGATCCTCCTCGGCTGCCGCATCCACGAGTACAGGCAGCCCGCGTTCGTGAGCAATGTCCATAAAGTCGTCGAGAGGAACCCCCTTGAGCTGACGGGTATGGTGCGAGCAGACATAGACCAGACCGGCGGTCTGCTCTCCGAGTGCGCGCGCGAGCGCTTCGGCCGTCACCGCCTCCCGGCTGCCGGCGAGCACCGGCCGACCGCCGCCGAGTCGGATCATCTGCCCTACCGTGGATCCGAAGTGCACGTCGTGGCCTGCCTGGAGAACGATCCGGTTGGCCAGCCCCTCCGCATCCGGGAGCCTGGCGATCCGCTCGCCGTCCGTTCCGGTGATCATGGCCGCCACACCGATAGCGATGCCCGCCGCGGCTCCGGTGGTGATGCTGGCCGCTTCGGCGCCCGTACGCAGAGCGATCCGCTCACCGGCGATCCGTCTCAGCTCGGCCAGGTCCACATGGTGCAATGCCGCCGTCTCCAGCGCGCGGGCAACGGGTGCGGCCTGGGCGGTCCCACCCAGCGCCGTCATCTTGCCCGCGGCATTGATCACCCGCGGCAGACCCAGCGACCGGTAAGGGTTGGTTTCCATCAGACCGGTGCCGCCAGCGGGTGGAAACGCCCGTCGAGCACCACGCCCACCGGCTCGACGATCTGCTCCGCTTTACGCACAACGCCTTCCGCGTCCTCCAGCTCCATTGCCGCCTGCCGTTCACGGAAAATCGTCAGCGCACGGCAACGGCCCGGTGTCACGGTGCCGAACCCCTGTGTATCGATGCCGATGGCCCGGGCAGGTGCCAGGGTCACCTTCTCGACGACGTCCGCCAGTGACAGGCCGAGCATGCGCAGCTTGGTCATCGTCCGGGACAGACTCACCGCATAGCGATCCACGTTGCCGCGATGCAGATCGGAGCTGATTGTGTGCAGCGGCATGCCCTGCTCGAGGGCAAGCTCGCAGACACGGAAGCTGAACGACGAACGTCCGTGCCCGAGATCCACGATCACGCCTCGCTGCACCGCCTCCACGAAGGCCGGAATGACGCGATCCCGGTAACCGAGCACGCCGCCCACCTTGCCGTGATAGGTGTGGGTGACGATGTCTCCCGCTCTCAGCAGATCGAGGACATCGTCGATGAGGGGAGGGGCGTTGCCGACGTGCAGCATCAGCGGTCGACCCACCAGCTCTGCCGCTTTCCGCGCGAGCTTCACCGCTGTGAGCCCGAAGCTGCCGGTATGGCTCTGCGAGGCCAGCACCTTTACCCCGACAAGCCAGTCCCCGTGGCGCTCGAATGCCTTTACCACGCCGTCCAGATCGCAGAGCTCCGGCCGCGACGCGTGCCCGCCGCCAAGATCCGGAAGACCCGGCGAGCCGATATTGATGAATGCGAAGACCCGGGTTTTCTGGGTGTTCAGGACCACCTCCGGAAACGCATCGATGGTTACCGCGCCCGAGGAGCCTGCATCCACGACCACGGCCACCCCCTGATCGACGCCGATGCGGTCCGCAGCTACCCGGCCGGCGCCGTACTCGGGATGGTTGAAAACGTGGGTGTGCAGATCGATGAAACCGGGACAGACATAGCAGTCCGTCGCGTCCAGGTGCTGCTCCGATCCGTCGGGACGCTCGTCGACAAGCACGCCGTCGTCGAGCACCAGGTCACTGCGATCGCTTGTGCCCGTCTCGGGATTCAGCACTATCCCGCCGACCACGGCAATGCGCCCCATGTCTTGTGGCTCCCCGGCTCCCGTTGGTGCGATCATGGCAGAACCGCCACGACGGTCAAACCATGCGGCTGCTGATAGGCACCTACACCCGCGGAACGCCATCGGGAGGCATCTACAGCGTGATGTTCGATCCCGCGAAAGGCAATCTTTCCACGCCCGAGCTCACCCTGCGCACCGACAATCCCTCCTGGCTGCTGATCGACGGTGACTTTCTCCTGGTAGCGAACGAGCACGGCCATGCAGACGGCGCCGGCGAGATCAGCGTATTCAAAGGTACAGCCGGTCACTTCGGTGAGACGCAGAGACTGTCGAGCCAGGGCGCGGATCCGTGCCATCTGGCATTGTCATCGAGCCGCCTGGCCGTCACCAACTACACCGGCGGCAACGTGGCGCTTTTCGAGTGGTCCGCCGAAGGGGTCGGCGGGCTGATCTCCGTCTTTCGGCCCGAGCGAAGCGGATCGCACCCGAGACAGGCATCGCCACATCCTCACGGCGCCTGCTTCGTATCGGACGAGCTCTGGATCGCCGACCTCGGCGGCGACTGCGTCTACCGGCTGGACGCCACCAGCGGTGATCTGCGTGGCCGCATCGACGTCCCGGCAGGCACCGGGCCTCGACATCTGACTGCTGACGGTCACTATCTGGTGGGCGAGCTGTCGAACACCGTGGTGCCGCTGGTCGGGCACGCACCCTCGCCGGCGTTGCCCATCCTGCCTGCAAGCTTCGCGGGAAACAGCATCGCGGCGGAAATTCAGCACCACGACGGCAGGCTCTACGTGAGCAACCGCGGCCACGATTCCATCACCGTCATCCAGACGACGCCGGTGCTGCGCACGCTGCAGCACCGGACCAGCGGCGGCAGGCACCCGCGCCACTTTCTGGTCACCCCCGATGGTCGCCACCTGCTCGTCGCCAACAAGGATTCCAACACAATACTGGCGATGGCCCTGGCGGCGGACGGACGGATCGGCGAAACCACTGACACGGTCACCTGCCCGAGCCCGGTTCAGCTCGCCGTCGCGGTCTGACGGCTAGCGGGGGCGGTCGAACTGCCGACTCAAGCGGTTGAGGGCCTGCCAGTCCTCCCGGATTACCCGGTAGTGGGCGACGAGCCCGGGTTCGGGATCCACCGTCTGCACCACACGCACCATGGCGTCGGCGGCGCTGGCGAGATCGGGATGCCAGCCGAGCGCCACCGCCAGGCACATCACCGCGCCCCGGCCTTCCACCCCCGCCCCGCCAAGGCCGACCGGCCGATCGAGCATGGCAGCGAGGAGTTCCATCCACAGCGGACTCTCGGAGCCGCCACCGGTGGCACGGACACGCGCCGGCTCACCACACCAGCCGCGCACCTGATCGAATATGTCCGTCATGGCAAAGGCGGTACCTTCCAGCACCGCCCGGTAGAGCTCGCCACGGCCATGGGAAAGCTCGAGTCCGGCAAACAGGGCCCGGGCGCCAGGTCTGATTTCGGGTGACACCCGGCCTGCCAGAAAGGGCAGGAACCGCACTCCGCCCGCGCCGGCAGGTACCGCGGCTGCGGCCTGTTCCAGCGCCGCGTAGTCAGCCGCAGGCTCGGCCGGTGCCCCCAGGAGCTCCAGCACCCAGTCGGCACAGCGGCCGGCAAGCACCGCATTGCCGCCGATGATGTGACGATCCGGCGGGAAGCCGTAAAAACGGTACGCGCCTTCGGGCTGCGACGCGGTCACCATCCGCACCACCCCGTGCGTACCCAGGGTCAGAGCGCAGTCTCCGGGCTGGATGGCACCTGCACCGATGTTGGCCGCAAGCCCGTCGTGGGCGCCGACCGCCACCGGTACCGATTCGTCGAGACCCAGTCGCGCCGTCGCATCGGCGCACATCGATCCTGCCA
This sequence comes from Gammaproteobacteria bacterium, assembly GCA_003247835.1. GTDB lineage: Bacteria > Pseudomonadota > Gammaproteobacteria > Pseudomonadales > Azotimanducaceae > SZUA-309. The sequence goes on from QJYB01000128.1 coordinate 19,652, forward strand.
GCGTCCACGGCAGCGCCGGTCGGGGCAGCAGATCTCCCGGGAGCTGCCAGTGGTCTAGCGCAGGATCCCAGCCGGGTGCGTCGGGACCGGAGGTCCAGTCGGTGACGTGGACACCGGTCAGCCGGTACAGCAGCCAGTCCTTGGCGTAGAAAGCCCGGCTGATCCGACGCGCCTGTTCCGGTCGCCGCTCCCGCAGCCACAGATACTTGGCGATCAGCTGCAGACCGTAGTTGGACAGCCACACGCCGTCCTTCCGCCAGCTGGCGAGCGAGCGCGCCTGATCCCGATGCCGGCCGTCCGACCAGGGATCCGCGATCACCTCGCCGGTCTCGTCAGCAAACACCGCGGCACCTCCGCGACCGGACAGCCCGATGCCCCGCACGACATCGTCCGGCAGTGCGGCCAGCAGCTCCGCGGTTGCCTGCACCGTGTCTTCCCACCAGGCAACTGCGCTCTGCCAGCGATGAATCTCACCGCCATCACCGGTGCCGGCCATTTCTCTGTGACGCCTGACGACCTGATGCGCTAGAGTCCCGTCGGGACGATAAGCGGCCACCTTGAGCCGGGTGGTGCCGAGGTCGATGCTGACAAGCAGGTCGGACATGGCAGGATTAAAGCGATGATCACCGATGCTGACAAACGGCGTTTCGAGAACGATGGCTTTCTGCTCATCGAGAACGTCGTTCCCGCGGCGCTGTGCGCTGCCGTTCGGCAGACCATCTGTGAATTCCTCTGCATGTCGGAGTCGGACCCGGAAACCTGGCCGGACGCGCAGTCCAGGGGTCACGGCATCGTGCCGATTCATCATCCGCAGTCGCTGTGGGACGTGCGCCAGCATCCGGACGTGCACCGGATCTTCGCGGCGCTGCACGACTCCCCGGCTCTGTGGGTGACCTACGACCGCGTTTCGTTCAAAACGCGGCAACCCGGCGCCACCATGCCTGGCCCTGCAGAGGCCGTGCACTGGGACGGTCATCCGGCGAGACCCGGACCCCGCTCCCTGCAGGGTCTCGTCTACCTGACGGACACGGATGCTGACCAGGGAGCGTTCTGCTGCGTCCCCGAGCTGTACCGCACCGTGGATGCCTATCTTGCCGCACACCCGGAGCATGGCGAGACCCGGCGGCCCGAGATACCGGCGGGCGGGCTGGTCACGGTACCGGGGCCCATTGGCAGCCTGCTGATCTGGGATCGGCGGCTGCCGCACTCGAGCACCCTGAACCTGACCCCGCGACCGCGCTGGGTGCAGTACGTAGCCATGGACCCGGTAGGAGGCGACACCGCACGTCAGTCGCGCATCCGTGAGTTCGAGGAGAAGCGGCCACCCCAATGGGCCGTGGTGCAGAACGTCGCCGGTCAGCAGATTCCCGAGCCGGGACCTCTGCCACACCTGACCGGTCTCGGCCGGCGGCTGGTCGGCCTGGATCCCTGGTGAGCGGCGTCCGGGCTCAGGGGCGCACCTCGTAATAAAGGTTGCTCGGGTCGTCGAAGTCGTGCATCCGGAACCGTTCGAAGCCCGCTTCCCGCGTCATGCGCTCGGCAACCGCCGGATTGAAACCGAGCGTACCGAGCCCGGCACCGTCCGGCTCCGAGAGCGCCGATGACATGCAGGCGGAAACGGAAAAACCGTAGAACATGGCGAGCAGCGGATTGCGCAGGTTGTCCCTGAACTCGGGCTGACTGCGGATGTCCTTGATCAACCAGGTGGCGTCCGGCTTCAGAGAGCGTCTGATCGAAGCAATCACTTCCGCAGGCTGGGTCATGTCGTGGATGCAGTCGAAGGTGATGAGGAAATCGTAGGTCGGCGCCCTGGGCAGACTCTCGCCACCGGACACGAACAGATGCACGTTGTCGAGACCGAGCTCCGTCACCTTGGCATGGCAGCGATCGATGGCGTGCTGGCTCGGATCGTAGCCGTGGAACTCGGACGCCGGAAATGCCTGCGCCATGGCGATCAGCGCCACGCCACCCCCGCATCCGACATCGGCAGCAACCGCGCCGCGCTCGAGCTTGTCGGTCACGCCATCGAGCGCCGGGAGAATGTTCGGCACCAGCTCCTGACGGGTCCAGGGACCGAGCATGCGCTCGGTGCGATGCGCAGCGTTGGGTCCGAGGTCCTGATAGGACAGGCCGATACCGGTCCGGAATGCGTCGACGAGCTTGTCGACCGTCTCCGGCGGGGTCTGTCCGGAGAAAGCACCCGCTGCAAAGGCCAGGCTGCCGATCTCGTCGGCGAGCACCTTCGAACCCACGGCGGTCAACTCGAAGGTGTCCTCCTCGCCGTGGTGGTAGTCGATCAGCCTGGCAGCCGCCTGACCGCGCAGCCACTCGAGCAACCAGCGCTCCTTGAGCCCGGTCTTCTCCGCCAGCTGCTCTGCCGTGAGCGGTCCCGCGCCATCCAGGGCCTTGTAGAGACCGAGCCGGTCGCCGATGTGGATCATCAGCGAAACCATCTCTCCCATCTTGTAGTTCCAGACCGTGAACGAGTACCGCTTGAGCTCGTCCGGGTCGACGACGACCGCGCTCATGATTTCCCCCTGACTTCTGGCCAACAACCCGATCACTGAACATAGCCGCGATCCCCGCGCCGTTCAACGAGCGGCCCGCCTGAGCACAAACATCCGTTAGAATCCGGGGTCAGCATCCCGCGGGAGACGCACATGCGACGCACCTCCGTTAGCAGCAGCCTCGCAGCGTCGGTTCTGGCCCTCTGCCTGTCACTGCTCCCGGGTTGTGGTGAAGGCGGGCCGCGCAGCGAACGCGACCCGGCGGTTCCGCCCGCACCCACACCGGTGCCAGGGAACGGCCTGCATCTGCCGGTGAGTCTCAACGAGGTCATGGTCGCGCTGGTCAACAGCGCCGCCGATCCCATCTGGCTGGCCGCCTGGCGGAACCCCAGCACGGACGCCGACTGGCGCAACCTGGAGTACCGCGCCTATCAGCTGCAGCTCGCGGGCGCACTGCTGGTCATACCCGGTAACGGCCCCATGGACGAGGAGTGGACCTCCAATCCCCAGTGGACGGCCTGGGCCAACCGGCTGGAAGCGGCGGGCGACCACGCCGTGAAGGCGGTTGCCGCCCGGGACCTCCCGCGCATATCCCGGGCAGGCGATGAGATCGTCGATGTCTGCGAAGGCTGTCACTTCGCCTTCAAGCCGGACCTGCCAACCAGTGGCATGTTCGGCGAGCTGTCACCCACGGCGTCGGACTTCGAAGAAACACCGCCGTAGGAGGGCCAGTGCCTCGAGCCACGGTGTCGGCGTATTCACACACGATCTTCGTCACCAGTCTCTTCGAGATGCCGTACTTCGTGCGCGAGCTGTCTCCCGTGCGGGTGCTGTCCATCATTCAACCGGAGTTCCAGCCCGATCGACCACAAGGGCTCGATGCGGCAAAGCATCTGCGTGTGGCCGTGCACGACATCAGTGAGCAGCGTCCCGACCAGATACTCGTTGCCCACCGCGATGTGGAAGCGCTGGTCGGCTTCGTCGAGGGATGGAATCCGTCGGAAGGCGCGTTCCTCGCGCACTGTTACGCGGGCGTATCGCGCTCGACTGCAGCGGCCCTCATCGCCGCGACCATGAAGACCGGTGATCCCCACCGGTCCGCCCTGCACCTCCGCGCTGCCGCGCCACACGCCCAGCCCAATCGACGTATCATTGCGCTCGCCGACGAGGTCCTGGATCTGGGTGGCGCGCTCATCTCGGCCCGGGAATCCATGGGTGAGGCAACGAGCGTTCCGGAAGGTCCGCTGACCGTGCTCCGGATCGGCAGCTGACGAAACCGGCGGAAACGGAATGACGCTCATCACCTGGTCCTGGATCTTTCTGGTTCTCTACATCGCGCTCATGGTCGGCATCGGCTTCTACGCTCAGCGGCGTGTGAAGCATGCGGACGACTTCGCCACAGCCCGCAACTCCTACGGACCGGTGTTCCTCGCCTTCGCCTTTGCCGCATCCACCGCGAGCGGCGCCACTTTTCTGGGCGGTCCGGCGCTCGCCTACGAGTGGGGCTTCGTGATCAACTGGAGCAACGTGCTCTATCCGGTCGGCGTCTATCTGGGCATTCTGATCAGCATGCGGCTGATCGCAACGGCGGGTAACCGGTTCGGCAATCGCTCCATTCCCGAGTACCTGGGTGACCGCTATCAGTCCGAAGGCGTGCGGGTGCTGGTGGCGCTGCTGTCACTCGTGCTGTTCTTCTATCTGGCCGGACAGCTGGTGTCGGGACTGGTGATGTTCGAGATCATGCTCGGTGTCTCCCCGGGCTGGGCGCTGATCATCACCACACTGGTGCTGCTCTTCTACGTTGTGCTCGGCGGAGCCCACGCCGACATCCTGACGGACGGCATCCAGGGTCTGATGATGCTCGTGCTGGCCGTGATCGTGATCGTCATGTTCGCGGTCGGCTATGGCATCGACGGCGGCTTTTCCGGCATGGTGGATGCGCTGGCTCGACAGGATCCCGACCTGGTTGCGCCGCTCAACCCGAAGACGCCGCTGTTTCACTCCTGGTGGTCCATCGTCGCCATCCTCCTTGCGCACATGCCCCTCGGACTGCTGCCGCACCTCGGCAACAAGCTCTGGGCGCTCAAGGACACCGACGGCCAGCTCCGCTTCGTGCGGCTGGCCTTCCTGTTCGGGCTGACCATGGCCATGCTCGGCGTGGGCGGTCTGCTGGCACGTGCCCTGCTGGGTGACGCGCTCTACCAGCCGGGAGCCAATCCCAACGAGGCGCTGCCCATGCTGTTCATCGAGCTGTTCCCACCCTGGCTCGCTGCCCTGGTCGGCGTCGGCGTGCTGTCCGCCATCATGAGCACCGCGGACGGTCTGGTGGTGTCCTCTTCCCAGATCATCGCCAACGACATCTACCGGCGGACCCTCGTGCCGCGCCTGAAGCTCGGGATCAGCCACGACGCACTCGATTCGAGCGTGCTGGCCATCAGCCGGATCTCGACGGTGGTGGTGCTGCTGCTCACCATGGGCATGGCCTGGGCTCTGATCGACACCAACATCGCCATCATCGTCTGGATCGGCAACGGCGGCATGATGGCGGCGTTCGCCGGGCCACTGGTGGTGGGCGCGCTCTGGCGCGGGGTGACCCGTCACGGCGCCTATGCCGGACTGCTGGGCGGTTTTCTCACCTTCGCCCTGCTCTATCTTCAGGTGATCGACCCGGGCTGGTTCGAACCGGGCCTCACCCGGGACGTGGCAACCTGGCTCAAAGGGGAAGGACCCAACCCCTACTCCTGCGCTGCCATGGGCGAGTTCGTCTCCGTGTTCGCAACGGTGCTGGTATCGAAGCTGACGCGGCCCCTGCCCCAGGCCCATCTGGACGCTATGTTCGGAGACGGGGAACTCGGGACCGAAACGCCTGCCTGAACCCCCGTGCTGTGGCATGCTGCCTTCCCTGAAGGACAACGGCGGGAGGGAGACATGCTCGAGAGCGTTCAACTGGGCCGGAACTGCGGCCTCAGGGTGTCGCGGCTGTGTCTCGGCACCATGAACTTCGGTCAGCCCGGGCGGGGCCATCAGGGTGACTGGACACTCGGCATCGACGACGCCCGTCCCATCTTCCGTGCAGCCATCGAGAACGGCCTCACCTATTTCGACTGTGCCGACATCTACGGGCTCGGCGCCAGCGAGGAGGTGGTCGGCGCCCTGCTCAGGGAGCTCCTGCCCCGGGACGAATACGTGCTCGCCACCAAGATCTCCCTGCCCATGGGGCGTGGCGCCAATCAGGGCGGATTGTCGAGAAAACACGTCGTCGAGGGCGTGGACGCCTGCCTGAAACGGCTGGGCCACGACTACGTCGACCACCTTGTCATCCACCGTCACCCGCACGGCGTACCCGGCCAGGCCAGGGTACCCATCGAGGAGACCCTGGAAGCACTGCACGACGTGGTCAGGGCCGGCAAGGCGCTCTACCTGGGCGCCTCCTCCATGTTCGCCTGGCAGTTTGCCGAGCTGCAGCTCACCGCCCGCCGGCACGGCTGGACGGAGTTCGTCTCCATGCAGAACCACTACAACCTGGTCTACCGGGAGGAAGAGCGGGAGATGAATCCCTACTGCACGCAGTCGGGCGTGGCGCTGACCCCCTGGTCACCTCTGGCCAGAGGTATTCTCGCCGGAACCTTTCATGGCAGCTTCGATGCCGGTTCCACCAGCCGCTCGAAAGGCCAGGATCGGGCACGGACCGAGAGCCTCTATCGTGGCGAGCATGTCTTCACCATCGCCGAACGGGTCGTCGAGGTGGCCGGCAGGCTGGGCGTGAAACCTGCTCAGGTGGCCATTGCCTGGCTGCTCGCGAAGCCCGGGGTGACGGCGCCGGTGGTGGGTGTCTCCCGGGTGGAGCAGCTGGGTGAGCTCGTCGACGCCAGTCGCCTGACCCTCGAAGCGGAAGACATCGCCTACCTGGAGGCGCCCTACCGGCCCGTGGAAAATCTGCTGTCGCTGGGATCTTCCTGAGAGACTGATAGGTAGATCTGCGGGGTCAACGGATCCGTCGCGCCCCGCTAAGGTAGAGTCTTACGTTCCTAGCAGAGGAGCTCCGACACATGACCGACCAGAACGAGGCGCTCGGCACCATCGAGCACCGGGGCAGAACCTACCAGGCGAAACTCGAGCGGCTCATCCCCCACCCACCCGCAGCGGTGTGGGCCATGCTGACGGATCAGGCAAAGTTCGTGGACTGGCTCGCACCGGGTGAGATCGAGCTCAGAACCGGGGGTGCTGCGAAGCTCAACTTCGTGGACAGCGGCATCGTCATCGACAGCACGGTGTCCGCCTGCGAACCCGAGCAACTGCTCGAGTACTCCTGGTCCGGTCCGGGCGAACCCGAGCGGCCCGTGCGCTACGAGCTGGAACCCGCGGGGTCGGACACCCGGCTCGTGCTCACCCTGACCACGCCGGATGACGAGGACATCGCCCGGTCCTGCGCCGGCTGGGAAGCTCATCTGATGATGCTCCTCGCAGCCATAGAGGGCGTTCCCATCAAGTTTCCGTTCGAACGCTTCCAGGCAACCCGGGCCGAGTACAACAAGCAGCTGAACGGCTGACATACCCCGCTCCTGCCGCCAGCCCGTGTCCGGCGCGGGCTGGTGCTCAGCCGGTTTCTCTGGTATCACCGTCCCGCACACACGGGAGAGAGAGGGTGCAGAGCAGGCAGACGCCGAAGCTCGGTGGCTGGTATGCACACTACGTGCTGCTGGTTCTGGTCATCGTATACGTCTTCAACTTCATCGACCGGAACATCCTGTCGATCCTGGCAGAGGACATCAAAGCCGATCTCGGCATCAGCGATGCCCAGATAGGCTTCCTCTACGGCACCGTGTTCGCCGTCTTCTATGCCGTGTTCGGCATTCCCCTGGCCCGTTTCGCCGACGTCTGGGTACGGCGCAGCCTGATCTCCGTGGGGCTCATGTTCTGGAGCCTGATGACGGCCCTCTCCGGGCTGGCGCGATCTTTCCCGGTGCTGGCGCTGTTCCGGATCGGCGTGGGCATCGGTGAGGCCAGTGCCTCCCCCGCCGCCTTCTCCATGCTGTCCGACTACTACCCCACCCGTCTGCGCGCCACCGTCATCGGCATCTACTCCTCCGGTGTGTACATCGGCGGTGGTATCGGTCTGTTTCTCGGCGGCCTCATCCTGGACAGCTGGGCAGTCAGCTACCCGGTGGCCACGGATGCGCCGTTCGGGTTGAAAGGCTGGCACGTGGCGTTCATGGCCGTGGGTATTCCCGGTCTGCTGATGGCGCTCTGGGTGCGCACCCTCCGGGAGCCCCGCCGCGGCATCAGCGAGGGACTGGTGAGCGACGACCATCCGGCGCCGTGGAAAGTCCTGTCGAGCGAGATGATGGCCATGCTGCCCGTGCTGAACCTGCCGGGACTGATGCGGGACGGCGCGTCCCTGGGTTTGAACGCGCTTGCGGCCGTCGTCATTGCAGTGGTGTCCTTCGCGCTCGTCGCGCTGACCGGCAACATTCCACAGTGGCTGGCCATCGGCGTCGGCGTCTACGTGGTGTTTTCCTGGGCTCAGTCCCTGGCCGCCCGGGATCCGGTGACCTTCGCCATGATCTTCCGCTCGAAGGCCATGATCTTCACCATGATCGCCTTCCCCACCATCTCCTTCGTCACCTACGGCGTGGGATTCTGGACGGCCCCGCTGCTGCTGCGCCTGCACGACACCACCCCCACCGAGGTGGGTCTCTACATTGGTCTCGGCAGCGCCATCGGCGGCTGGCTCGGAGTGACGTTGGGCGGCATGATCGGCGACGTACTGAAGCGCAGGCATCCCGCCGGACGGCTCATCATCGGTTACGTGGCCGTGGCAGGCACCGCACCGCTGGTGCTGTGGATGATCTACACCGAGAGCCTGATGCTGGCGTTCGCCCTGAACCTGGCACACCACCTGTTCAGCGCCGCCTGGCCGGGCATCCCGCCGAGCACTGCGGCGGATCTCGTGTTGCCGCGCATGCGCGCGGTGGCCGGCGCGTACTACATCCTGGTCAACACGTTCATCGGCCTGGCGCTCGGCCCTTACTTCATGGGCGCGCTGTCCGATGGTTTTCTGTCTGCCGGCATGGACGAGGCAGCCGCACTGCAGACCGCCATCGCCACCGCGCTCGGCATCTTCGTGATCACCCTCGTCTGCCTCACCCTGGCCTGGCGCTACCTGCCCGGCGACGAAGCCAGCCGCCTCGCCCGGGCACGCGCCCTCGGCGAGCAGGTGAACGAGGCGACCTGAGACGGCGGCCGGTTCTCAGAAGGGGAACTCCGTGCCGACCGTCCAGCCGGTCAGGTTGCCGCCACTCTTGTAACCCACCCGGACGCGCGCGACGGTGAATCCAAAGAGCTTCTTTCCCTCGGCAATGCCCATGCTCAAGCCGAACTCGCGCGTCTCGAGGGACAGTCCACGCCAGTCCGGCGCCTCGCCGAACGTCCAGCGCGGCAGGTAGCGCTCGTAGATGTAGTACGACCCCACGTCCAGCTGCTGCCTGAAAACCTCGAGCGGCAGCCGCCGACGTACGTCCACGGCCAGATTGACGATGCCGAAGCCGTGATGATCTTTCGAGTTGCGCTGATACTCGCCCGCCCAGCGTAGCGCCGCGCCGAGCCTCAGCGACCAGGGACCCGGCAGCTCGAAAACGCTCAGGCTGCGCACACCGAGCTGGGTCAGAAAGAACGTCTCCTTTGCAGAGAAGTCCCTGCCGCCGCCCAGCTCGACGAACGGCTTCAGATACCAGTGCCGGTTGACGGGATAGGCATATTCCACACCCGGCATGGCTGAGACCGTGAGCAGATGCTCGGGCAGGAACAGATCGATGATGTCCGAGTCCACGGCGCTGAGGTCGTCATAGCCCAGCACCGTCGGCACGGTCCAACGCCAGCCGGCGCGCTCCGGTGTCGGGGTCCGCAGAGTCCCGCCGATGGGAATCTTGATCATGGTCATGCGCCGGTTCCGGATCGAATAGGTGCCGGTGCCGAACACCACGGCGTGGATGTAGCTGATGTCGACCAGCTCATCCGCCGGCGAGTCGGCGAACGGGTTGTCCGCCGGCGCCAGTGTCAGGACCAGCGTCAGCACCACGGCCAGGCACCGTCGATTCGGGTCACGCAGTTGGGTTAGCATCCGAACCATATTGCCAACCGGGCCCGCATTCTGAAAATCCATCATCTCACTGCAGTCATCCTGTTGCTGTGCGGCGTCGTCGCCTGCTCGACGGTGGGTATCCGCCTTCCAGCAGTCACCGATACGCCGACGAATCACCAGGAAACGGGCCGGATCATCTGGCACGATCTCATTTCGGACACGCCCGTCGCGTCGCGACGGTTCTACGAAACGCTGTTCGGCTGGGAATTCGAGCCCGTGGGCGGTCTCTTCGGCCTCGGCAGTGACGACGCCTACAGCCTGATCCGCCACAACGGCCGCCTGATCGGCGGCATGGTCGACCAGGCCCGGCTGATAAACGTCCGCCAGGACATCTCCCAGTGGGTGTCCCTCATGTCCGTGTCGGACGTGGATGTCGCCGCGGACCGCTTCGCGGACGACGGCGGACAGATCCTGACGCCACCCACCGATGTCGCGGACCGGGGCCGCATGGCCGTGGTGGTGGATCCGCAAGGCGCGCTGCTGGCGCTGGTGCAGACCCGGGATCGCGATCCGAAACCTCGGTTGCCCGGTTTCGGAGACTTCCTCTGGGACGAGCTGTGGACCACTGACGTGTCCGCGAGCACGGAGTTCTACCGGAGCCTGACCGGACTCGGTGAGGCCGACGTCCCCGTCGCGGGCGGATCGTCCTATCGTCTGCTGTCCGGTACCGATCAGCCCGCGTTCGGTATCCTGGCCCATCCGTTCGTGAAGGAACGTCCGGTCTGGGTGACTTACATCCGCGTCGAGGATCCGGCCGCAATCACCGCCCGCGTGGAGGCTCTCGGGGGCCGAGTCTACGTGGAAGCGCAGGACCGGCCTCTCGGCGGCAAGGTTGCCCTCATCGCCGACCCATCCGGGGCGGGCATCGCGCTGCAGACCTGGACCTTTGAGGGTGAGGCCGACTGACAAACGGACCCACAACACGGAATGGAGACCCCATGAAACGACTTCTGCGAATCCTGATACTCGGCAGCCTGTGCCTGACGCTGTCCGGCTGCGAGGAACCGCAGATCTACGGCAGTGTGGGCTTCAGCAGCTACAGCGGTGGTGGCTACTACGGCGGTGGCGGCATGGGCACGAGCATCCGCATCGGCGGACGTATCTACTGATTCCGCGGCAGATGGCCTCCGAGGGCTCGGCGATCTCCCGCTATCTGCTCACGCTGACGGCCGCGCTTGCACTGCTGGTCGGCCCACTCGCCTGCGCTCAGGAAGCTCCCGGGCGGCACACGGGCGTTGTACGTCTCTCCTACGTGATAAGTCTCGAGCCGGATTCCGGCACCGCCGCCGTGACGCTGACGCTGTCACAGCCCAGGGACCTGCTGAAGGCACTGGACTTCAACGCACCGGCCAACCGCTACAGTGACTTCAAGGGGGATGGCAGCCTCGATGTCGACACGGAGCGCGTCGTCTGGGAGCCTCCGGCCAGGGGTGGCAGGCTCCACTATCGTGCCCGCGTGAACAGTCTTCGCGGCAACGTCTTCGAGGCAAAGATCACGCCCCACTGGGCGCTGTTCCGCCTGGATGACGTGTTTCCACCCGCCGTTGCCCGGGCGCTTGCCGGCACCCGGACCGAAGCGACGCTGCGCTTCTCCGGCCCGCGCGGCTGGAGCTTCGAAACCCCTTACGGGCCGAGCAACGTGGACGTTCACCCAATCACCTCCGACAGGCTCTTCCCGCGGCCGACAGGCTGGGCGCTGGCGGGCGAGATCGGCGTGCGGCGCGACAGCATCGCCGGTCGACGCGTCGCGGTGGCGGCCCCTGTCGGTGAGGGGTTCCGACGCCAGGATACGCTGGCCTTTCTGCGCTGGACCCTGCCGGCGCTCATCGAAGTCTTCCCCGGCTTTCCCGAGCGGCTGCTGGTCGTCAGCGGGAGTCCGGACATGTGGCGGGGCGGTCTGTCAGGACCCTCTTCCCTCTATCTGCATACCGACCGTCCGCTCATCAGCGGCAACGGCACCAGTGCCCTCATTCACGAGCTGGTGCACGTCGCCGTCGCATCCACCAAGAGCGAAAGCGACGACTGGCTGGTGGAGGGTCTGGCCGAGTACTACTCGCTCGAGATTCTGAGACGCACGGGTGGGATCAGCCAGCAGCGTTTCGACGACGCGCTCGGCATGCTGTCGGACTGGTCTGCACGGGACGGTGGACGGCTGACGAGCCCGTCCACAGGATCCGACACGGCCTACGCGACGATTCAGCTGCATGCAGTGGCCGCACGGCTGGCCGCGCGAGGCGACTCGCTGGATACCGTAGTGGCCGAGCTGGTGACCACCGGACCGGTGACCGGCAAGCGGCTCGCCGCAATTCTCAAGGCCCGCGACGTTCCGGGTGACGTCTTCGCCGCCGCATCGGAACGGTGAGCAGGGTCTCCATGACAAGTCTTCGTTACACAGCAGCAACACTGCTGCTGCTCTGCTACCCCGTCACTGCCCTGACCGGCGAAGCCGACGTGGTCTACGTGACGGACGAGCTCCGGCTCGGTCTCTACGCGTCGGAAGACACGTCCGGTCGTGCGTTGAAGACCCTCGTCAGCGGCGCCCGGCTCGAGATCCTGGAGCGCTCGCTCATGTCGATCCGGGTGCGGACCGAGGATGGCGATCAGGGCTGGGTGAAGACCGCGTTCGTGGTGGACCGGGAGCCTGCCCGTCGCCGGGTGGCACGCATCGAGTCGGAGCTGACCGAAACCGCCGCGGCGCTGGCCGCGAAGACGTCGGAGGTCGACGAGTTGAGCGATCGCATCGCAAACCTCGACGCGGACCTCGCCAGCGCAAAGCAGGGCATCGAGGATCTACCCGAGCTGCGCACGGAAAATGCCACGCTCCGCGCCGCCCTGTCCGAAGGCGGCCTGCGGGTACCGTGGCCCTGGCTGGTGGTGGCGGTTCTGATCGCCCTGGTCATCGGCATGGCCGCGGGCTACCGCTGGCTGGACCGCCGGGTCCGCAGGCAGTTCGGCGGCCTGAAGATCTACTGAGCAGCCTTCTTCACGCCGCGTCGGATACCGCCGGCGCCGCTTCCGCGTGCTGCCGGTGTACGGCCGACATGCGCTCGTGCAGCAACGCCGTCGCCGCTGCAGGTTCACTGCCAGGGGAGAAGCGTACCGGTGCCAGAATCTGCACGCCGGCGGTGCCGGGCTGCACATCACGGCTGCCCTTGGGCCGGATCCTGCGGAGTCCGGAAAGGTAGACGGGCACGACAGGGACATCGTGCTCGAGCGCCAGCAACGCCGCGCCGAGCTTGAACTCACCAAGCTCGTCCGCCGTCGCACGCGTACCTTCGGGAAAGACGAAGACGATCTGTTTCTTCTCCAGCAGCCAGCGGGCGTAGGACAGCGCCCTCGCACCACCACCACGCAGGATGGGGAAGTTGCCGAGCACGAGAGACTGATACCAGGGCTGCAGGGTGAGCTTTTTCTTGCCCTTTACGAACCAGCGATCCTGCGCGGCCGCGAAGTAGAGCTTGCTGCGCATTGTCCGTGGCAGGGCGTGATGGACGAGCAGCGTGTCGAGGTGACTCGTGTGATTGCCGATGAGGATGCACGGCCCGTCGATGCCTTCGAGATGCTCCAGACCGCTGATCCGGACCTCCTCGCAGGCTGCCTCCACCCAGCGGGTGTAAGCCCGGTATTCCATGAGACGCCGCACGGCCCGCGCCCACCACTGGATCTGCCAGGCATGTGGCCCCACGTACTTCGATTCGTCCGCTTCGTAGAGGGTGGGAACCTTCCGCTTACGCAGACTGATGGGTGCGCTGATTTCTGCCTGTTCCGCCTGTTCTGCCTGTTCTGCCATAGGGGGGAGATGCTCCTTTCTCGCTGCGTGCTCGTCGGCCGGCACCTGCGTCCCTCCCGGATCGACCGGGAGCGGACGGTGCCTGGACGGAGTTGTGCAAGAGTGGGGCCAACTACCGTTACAGGCGCTGCCGGCGAGAACGACAGCGCGAATATTGCGCAATTCCGGTGACGGGCGGATGACCGCGATCAAAATGAGGCCCGGTTTTGGGGCGCCGGGTTTTCCGGGCCGAAAAACGTGCACCAGGATCAGGCGTCGTCGCGGTGCCTTACCGAGGCGCCGGCGCGAGCGCGATGTGCGGCGATCTCCATCTTGGTGAAGCGTGGCAGATCGTCCTCGCCCGGCCACCACGGTGCACCGTACTCGACGTAGATGTGCTTGTCAGGCCGCAGTCCGGGATCGTCGTCGAGCAGCCCCGCAGGGATTTCGAAGAAACCGCGCTCCGGCGGTGACGGTAACGCCGAGCCGCAGCCGGTGCAGAAGGTCACCGCGTACGGCGGCGGTCTTTCCTCGAGCGGCAGCTCACAGCGGCCGATGGCGTCTTCGCCGGAGAGAAAGCGGAAGTCTTCCGCCATGGCACCCACCGTGGCGGCGAACGCGGAACCCGTCACCTTCCGGCAGCGGCTGCAGTGGCAGAGCTCGAAGGGGCCGGTCAGCCGGCTGACCTCGAACCGAACCCGCCCGCACAGGCAGCTTCC
>QJYB01000055.1 GCA_003247835.1 Gammaproteobacteria bacterium
ATCGAGCTTGCGGAGGAAATCTTCCACATGCCGGTCAGCCTGGGTTCGCCTCGAGGCGTATCCGGGTTGAAGGACATCGTAAGGAACCCCGTTTATGCCACGGGCGTAGGCCTGTTGCAGTACGGCAAGCAACGTGAGGAAGAGTTACCGAAACGCGGAAGTGGTCTGCGGCCGGGCGGGATCTATTCCCGTCTCAGGAAGTGGTTCGGTGACAATTTCTAGTTCAGGAGAACCCAGATGTTTGAATTGGTAGACAGTGCACCCCAGAGCGCGATCATCAAGGTGATCGGCATCGGCGGTGGTGGGGGCAACGCGGTGCAGCACATGCTCAAGAAGAAGGTGGAAGGCGTCGATTTCATCGCCGCCAACACCGATGCGCAGGCGCTGAAGAGTTGTGCGGCGAAAACGGTGCTGCAGATCGGCAGCTCCATCACCAAGGGTCTCGGTGCGGGCGCGAATCCCGACATCGGTCGACAGGCGGCTCTCGAGGACCGCGACCGGATCGGCGAGGTGCTTGCAGGTGCGGACATGGTCTTCATCACGGCCGGCATGGGCGGCGGGACGGGCACTGGTGCGGCGCCGGTGATCGCCAACGTTGCAAAAGAGATGAACATCCTCACCGTGGCCGTGGTCACCCGGCCCTTCCGATTCGAGAAGCGGACGGCGGTCGCCGATCGGGGGCTGCAGGAGCTGCGGGAGACCGTGGACTCGCTGATCACGATTCCCAACGAAAAGCTTCTCGCCGTGCTCGGGGAGCGGACCAGCATGCTGGATGCTTTCAGCGCGGCCAACGACGTTCTGCTCGGTGCGGTTCAGGGTATCGCCGACCTGATCATCCGTCCCGGTATGATCAACGTCGACTTTGCCGACGTTCGCACGGTGATGTCGGAGATGGGCATGGCGATGATGGGCACCGGCAGGGCGAAGGGTGACAATCGGGCCAGGGATGCAGCGGAAGCGGCGATCCGCTCGCCGCTGCTCGAGGACGTGGACCTGCATGGTGCGCGCGGCATCCTGGTCAACGTCACCGCCGGTCCCGATCTGAACATCGGTGAGTTCACGGATGTGGGCAGTATCATCGAGGAGTTTGCCTCCGAGATCGCGACTGTCGTCGTGGGCACGGTGATTGACGAGGAGCTGACGGACGAGCTCAGGGTCACGGTAGTGGCCACGGGTCTCGGCGAGGCGGGCAGGCCGGCCATGGTGGTGGACAACACCCGTACCGAGATCAACCTGGATCCGCAGCCCGACTATCGTCAGCTCGATCGGCCAACGTATGCCCGGCAGAGTGCGGCGCTCAGGCACGACAACCTGGCGGAGGATCTGGATCAGCCACAGAATCTGGATTATCTGGATATTCCCGCCTTCCTGCGTCGTCAGGCAGACTGAAGTGGTGTGGTGCAGACCGGGAAACAAAATGTAACAAATATGTGACCGGTCGCCATACATCGGGCCAGACCCCTCTGCTACCATCCCCAAGGTGCAGGCTTGCAGACCCCTGCACCGCGGGGTAAATCTCTCCCGCGCGTTAAGCCACCGTTAAGGTTCAGCGGCGTAAGGTCGAGTTGTCGAGCGCTTCGGGTAGAGAGCCTCGGGGAGATTGCCTCGGGTCAGATACCTTCGGCCAAAACAGATCTTCGAACGGCTACCGCTGGCAGACCGACTGGAGTTTGTCGGGTAGTCGAAGCAAGTCGATAAAAATACAGAAATACGCTGACCGTAAGGACCCCCCAGATGCCAACGGCCTTGATGCAGAGAACCCTCAAGAATGTGATCCGTGCCACAGGTGTGGGTCTTCACACTGGTGAAAAGGTTTTCCTGACGCTTCGTCCCGCACCCGTCGACACGGGCATCGTTTTCGTGCGGGCCGATCTGACGGAACCCGTCCACATTGCTGCCAGAACGGAAAACGTGGGCGATACGACGATGGCCACCACGCTCAGCCGCGACGGGGTCAGCATCTCCACCGTGGAACACCTGATGTCCGCCTTTGCGGGTCTCGGTATAGACAATGCGTTCGTGGATGTCAGTGCGCCCGAGCTGCCGATCATGGACGGCAGTGCCGCACCCTTCGTTTTTCTCCTTCAGTCAGCCGGCATCGAAGAACAGGACGCCTCGAAGAAATTCCTGCGGATCCTCAAACCCGTCAGTTACAGCCACGGGGATATCACGGTGGAGCTCAGGCCTTACGACGGATTCCGTGTGGAGTACACGCTCGAATACGATCACCCCGTTTTCAATCACCACAAGCGCAAGGCGCAGGTCGAGTTTTCCACCATGGCGTTCGTGAAGGAGGTAAGCCGGGCCAGGACGTTCGGATTCCTCGCCGATTACGAGAAGCTGCGGTCGATGAACCTGGCGCGTGGTGGCAGTCTGGACAATGCCGTGGTCGTCGACGACTACCGGATTCTGAACAACGAAGGCCTGCGGCAGGAAGACGAGTTCGTCAAACACAAGATCCTGGACGCCATCGGTGATCTCTATCTTCTCGGGCACAGTGTCATCGGCGCCTTCTCAGGCTACAAGTCGGGGCACGGTCCCAACTACCGCCTGCTCAGGAAACTGCTCGCCGAGGAAGGTGCCTTCGAGATCGTGACGTTCGAGAATCAGGAACGGGCACCGATTTCGTTCTCGAGGCCCGTCCTGGCTGATTGACGGTCATCCACCTGCATGTGGCACCGGCCGCCCTGAAACTTGAACCAGATCTCGATTTTCGGCGGCTAATCTGCCGGCTGCGTCTCATTCGATGCGCCACACGGCAGCGATAATTCCGTCTGATGATGTTTCGTCACGCTCCGACTCGATGAGCGGCCGTGACGGCAGCGCTGCGTCAGGTTGAAACGCGGATCTGAAGCTCGCGGGCATCATGGAAAGCGGCCAGAGCACGCAGCTTTTCCAGGAGCTCGGGAGCCATGAAACGCAGCTTCGTGGCGCTGGCGGCGTTGCGGCAGGCGACAACGACGACGGGCCCACGGATATCGGTCACGCGGCACTCCCGGGCAAGCGCGGGTGGCAGCAGAGCACCGAGTTCCGCGGACCAGGTCTCCTGATTGCCTGCCTGGTGCAGCAGACGTTGTAAAGGAGTAAAACGCTGGTGGCGTTCGCTGAGCAGTTCATTTATCTTGTTTTGCGGCACTTCGGGATCCCGCTGGATTTCGGTCGTTACGGCGCGACGTTTCTCTCTGCGAAAATATCCGCCACGGAAGTCCACGCCAGACCCGAAGCAGAACACAGACAAGAATGCCTGAAAAGCCAGAAAAAAAGACCTGACTGCATCGATAAGAACAACTGGAGGACCGACAGGATTTCGGACCTGAGCCCGCCGCGTGATCCAGCACATCAGGCGTGGCGGCATCGATCCGAACAGCCCGTTCGTGAGATCCGAGCAATCGGATATCCACTGACCGGGTGCTCGTGCTCATGAAGATCATCGTACTTGGAGACAAGGGCGCCGTTCGTGCCCTGCGGATTTCCCGGCGACTCGTGGCAACGGGTGTCGTGGTTTTCGCCATGGCGGTATCGCTCGGCAGCTACGGACTGATCCAGCGTCTCAACCAGCCCTCCATGGATCCGGCCACGGTTTCGGAGTGGCGCTCGAAGCTGGCATCCCAGCAGGCCGAAGTGGATTCGCTGCGGCAGCGTTCCACCGCGGAGTCCCAGGCCGTGGGCCGCCAGCTGGCGCAGATGCAGGCGCGCCTGCTGCGGATGGAAGCGCTCGGTGCCCGGGTGACCGAAGTAGCCGAGCTGGACGAAGGCGAGTTTTCCTTCGATCAACCGGCACCTCAAGGTGGTCCGGTGGAAGCCAGCTCCACCGCACCTGACTTTTCGGAGCTCATGTCCAGCATGGACGAGCTGGCGGCCGGCCTGAAAGTCCGGGAGAGCGAGCTCGAGATTCTGGAATCCATGCTGCTGGACCGGGACATTCAGGAAGCCAAGGAAATTGCCGGTCGGCCCGTGACGTGGGGATGGATGTCCTCCAAGTACGGCAGCCGGCTCGATCCGTTCACCGGTAAATCCGCCTGGCACGCGGGCGTCGACTTCGCAGGCAAGGACAAATCGGAAGTGATCGCTGTTGCCGGTGGGGTGGTGACCTATGCCGGTAAGCGTTCGGGCTACGGCCTGATGGTGGAAATCACCCACGGCGACGGCTACGTGACCCGTTACGGGCACCACTCTGAGATCCTGGTGTCCGTGGGAGATATCGTCAAGCGAGGTGACGTGATTGGCAAAATGGGATCCTCCGGTCGTGCCACCGGGCCTCACGTTCACTTCGAGGTTCTGAAGGACGGCAGGCACGTCGATCCGTCGCGTTACGTGGCGCGGCGTCGCTGACCGAACGCAGCAGCACTCACCTCCCGGTCCGACCATCTCCCAGGTGGCCCCAAAACGGGTAAACTGCCGCCCGACATTTCTGTCTCACTCCAGACTGAACGAACGGAATCGCTGATCGAAAGTGCTCAAGAAGCTATTTGGAACCAAGAACAGCCGCGAACTGAAACGCATGGGCAGGATCGTCGAGCAGATCAATGCCCTGGAAGGAGAGTTCAAGGCACTGTCCGATGAGGCGCTGAAAGGCGTCACCACGACCTTCAGGAACCGGCTGGAAGCGGGAGAAGCCCTGCACGACGTGCTGCCGGAAGCCTTCGCGGCGGTCCGTGAGGCTGGACGCCGCTACATGGGCATGCGGCATTTCGACGTGCAGCTCATCGGTGGGATCACCCTTCACGAGGGCAGGATTGCCGAGATGCGCACCGGCGAGGGTAAGACGCTGGTCGCGACGCTGCCCGCCTACCTGAATGCGCTGACGGGCCGTGGCGTGCATCTCGTCACCGTCAACGATTACCTGGCACGCCGGGACGCAACCTGGATGAGCCCGATCTACGAAGGGCTCGGTCTCACTGTCGGCGTCATCCAGTCCGGACAGTCTCCGTCGGACAAGCGCGCGGCCTACGCGGCGGACATCACCTACGGTACCAACAACGAATACGGTTTCGACTACCTTCGCGACAATATGGCGTTCACGCTGGAGGACCGGTTTCAGCGGGAGCTTCACTTCGCCATCGTTGACGAGGTGGACTCGATCCTGATCGACGAGGCTCGCACACCGCTGATCATCTCGGGTCCCGCGGAGCAGTCCACCGAGCTCTACCAGAAGATCAACACCCTCGCCCCGAAGCTCAAGCAGCAGCCGCACGTCGAGAAGACCCGATTCGACGTGGAGCAGGAGCCTACCGGCGACTTTTCGGTGGACGAGAAGAACCGGCAGGTCGAGCTGACCGAGCTCGGCCATCAGAAGGTGGAAGACGAGCTGATCCGCATCGGCCTGCTCGATGAGGGGGAGAGCCTCTATGCCGCCTCCAATCTGAATCTGCTGCACCACGTGCACGCTGCATTGAAGGCGCACTTCCTGTTCAAACGGGATGTGGACTACATGGTTGCCAACGGTGAGATCGTCATCGTCGACGAGCACACGGGCAGGGCCATGCCGGGCCGGCGCTGGTCGGAAGGTATCCACCAGGCCGTAGAGGCCAAGGAAGGCGTGAGGATCCAGAACGAAACGCAGACGCTGGCGTCCACCACGTTCCAGAACTACTTCCGTCTCTATCAGAAGCTCGCCGGCATGACGGGTACGGCGGATACGGAAGCGTTCGAGTTCCGGCAGATCTACGGGCTGGATGTGGTGGTGATTCCCACGAACGCGCCGATGATCCGCAATGACATGAACGATCTCGTGTTCCTCACCATCGACGAGAAGTACGACGCCATCGTCGAGGACATCAACGACTGTCTGTCCCGCGGCCAGCCCGTGCTGGTGGGCACCGCGTCCATCGAAAGTTCCGAGCGCCTTTCCGCCGAGCTCAACCGACGCAAGATCTCCCACAACGTGCTGAATGCCAAGCAGCACGAACGGGAGGCGGACATCGTCGCTCAGGCGGGTCGGCCGGGTGCGCTCACCATCGCCACCAACATGGCCGGCCGCGGCACGGACATCGTTCTGGGCGGCAACTGGGAGGCGGAGGTCGCGAAGCTCGAGAATCCGACGCAGGATCAGATCGACAGCATCCGGAGCGACTGGCAGAAGCGGCACGATCAGGTGATCGAGGCGGGCGGCCTGCACATCGTCGGCACGGAACGCCACGAGTCACGGCGGATCGACAACCAGCTCCGCGGACGTGCCGGCCGGCAGGGGGACCCGGGATCGACGCGCTTCTACCTGTCCATGGAAGACAACCTGATGCGGATCTTCGCCAACGACCGGGTGCGGTCGCTGATGCAGTCCATCGGTCTCGAGAACGGCGAAGCGATAGAGCATCGGATGGTCAACAACGCGATCGAGAAGGCGCAGCGCAAGGTCGAAGGTCACAACTTCGACATCCGCAAGAACCTGCTCGAGTTCGACGACGTGTCGAACGACCAGCGTCAGGTGATCTACCAGCAGCGGCGCGACCTCATGGCGATCAGCGACATCTCGGAAACCATAGAGAACATCCGGGAAGAGGTGCTCTACGACCTGATCGCCGACTACATCCCACCCCAGAGCCTCGAAGAGCAGTGGGACATCGAAGGTCTGGAGAAGGCGTTACTGACGGAGTTCGCCTCATCCCAGCCGATTGCCCGCTGGCTCGAGGAAGACGACTCGCTGAACGAGGATACGCTGGCGAAAAGGATCCTCGAGCAGGTGGAGACGGAGTACAAGGCCAAGGAGCAGCAGTGGGCCGAGCACGGTGTCGACATGCGGCTGGTGGAAAAGCAGATCATGCTGCAGATCCTGGATCAGCGCTGGAAGGAGCATCTGGCGACCATGGATCACCTCCGGGCCAGCATCGGTCTGCGTGCTTACGCACAGAAGCAGCCGAAACAGGAGTACAAACGGGAGAGCTTCGAGCTCTTTCAGGAGCTCCTGGGTAACATCAAACGGGACGTGGTGCAGCTGCTGTCCCGGGTACAGATCGAACGGCCGGAAGCTGTTGAAGAAGCCGAGCGCAAGCGACGTGAGGAAGCGGAGCGGCGCATGCGCTTTTCCCATGCACAGGCTTCCGCGCTGGACAGTCCGGATCCGGCAGGCCCGCCGGCGCCACCTCGTGAGGATGGCGACAGGGTCGAGACCTTCGTACGCGAGGAGAAGAAAGTCGGCCGCAACGAACCGTGCCCCTGCGGTTCCGGCAGAAAATACAAGCACTGCCACGGCAAGGCGGCCTGAGCGATGGCGGTCAACCTGCCCGAACCTGCCGACATTCTGCCCGTCCCGGGCGTGCGCCTGGCAACAGGCGCCGCGGCGATCAAGCGGGCCGGGCGGGACGATCTCGTGCTGATCGCCTTCGACCCGGATACCTCGGTGGCCGGCGTGTTCACCCGCTCGGCCTTCCGGGCAGCACCGGTGATACTGGCCGAAGCGCACATCGACCGGGGCGGTGTCCGCGCACTGCTCATCAACAGTGGCAACGCAAACGCGGCCACGGGTGCTCGCGGACTCGAAGATGCCCGGTCACTCTGCGGCGCACTGGCCGAGGCGCTGGATGTTCCGATGGAAGCGGTCGCGCCGTTTTCCACCGGGGTCATCGGCGAACGGCTGCCAGTGGCCCGGATCGATCCAGTGGTGCGAACCCTGCCCCAGTCGCTGGATGCGGACAACTGGCTGACGGCGGGCCGCGCCATCATGACCACCGACACGGTGGCCAAGGTGCGGAGTCGGCAGGATACCGTCGGCGGCAGGGAAGTGGTCGTTACCGGCATGGCGAAAGGTGCCGGGATGATCCGGCCGGACATGGCCACAATGCTGGCCTTCGTCTGTACGGATGCGCCGGTGAAACCTGTGTGCCTGCAGTCCCTGCTCGATGAAGCGGTCAATCTGACCTTCAACCGCATCACGGTCGACGGAGACACCTCCACGAACGATTCACTGATCCTGGCGGCTACAGGTGCTGCGGGCGGTGCTGCGATCGATGATCCGTCTTCGACGGATGGACGAGCCCTGTTTGACCTTATCCTTTCGGTCTGCGGCGAGCTTGCTCAGGCCATTGTCCGGGACGGGGAAGGTGCCACCAAATTCGTCACCGTTCGCGTCACGGGAGGCCAGGACGAAGGCGAGTGCCTCAAGGCAGCCTACACCATTGCGGAATCGCCGCTGGTCAAGACCGCGCTCTTCGCCAGCGACCCGAACTGGGGCCGGCTGGCCATGGCGGTCGGCCGGGCCGGTATCGACGGCCTCGATCCGGCCGGTGTGCAGATCTGGTTCGACGACGTCAAGGTGATGACGGACGGGTTGAAGGACAGTGGATACACGGAGGAGGCCGGTGCGGGCGTACTGGCTCGCAGCGAGTTCGTCATTCGTGTCGATCTAGGGCGTGGAGACCGGGAAGCGGTGGTCTGGACGTCGGACTTTTCCTACGACTACGTGAAGATCAACGCCGAGTATCGTACGTAAGGTACCCGCGGGGTTCCGGGTGAACGGTCAGTCTCCGTCCATTTCTCCCGACATCAGCTCATCGTCGTCGCCGTCGCCGGGAACCGCGTGCTGTCCGTCTGCCCATGCACCCAGATCGATGAGCCGGCAACGGTCGGAGCAGAACGGCCGGAAGGGATTGCTCGGTGTCCACTTGACCCGCTTCTGGCAGGTGGGGCAGGTCACGATACGGGCCGTATTGTCCGTCACGACGGATCTCCGGCGGCCACGCCG
This sequence comes from Gammaproteobacteria bacterium, assembly GCA_003247835.1. Lineage (GTDB taxonomy): Bacteria > Pseudomonadota > Gammaproteobacteria > Pseudomonadales > Azotimanducaceae > SZUA-309. Next base: position 8,678 of record QJYB01000055.1, read on the forward strand.
GCAAGCTCGAGATACATGGTGTGCAGACGCTCGACCTCGTGGTCGAGGTGTGACAGGTCCTTGTCGTTGACGATGACGTCGTCGGCAGCTGCCAGCCGCTGCTCGCGGCTCGCCTGAGCGGCCATGATGGCCCGCACCTGTGATTCCGGGTTGTCGTCCCGCGCCATGGTTCTCTGGACCTGCAGGGCCTCGGGTACGTCCACGACCAGGATACGCTGACAGACCCGGGTCTGGCTGGTCTCGACCAGGAGTGGATGCGCGAGAATGACGTAAGGCGAGGACGCGTTGCCGAGCTCTTCTGCGATGTACTGATTGATGAGCGGGTGGGTGAGCGCTTCGAGCCAGCGACGTTCCGCCTCGTTCTCGAAAACCAGTTTTCTGAGCGCAGCCCTGTTCAGCGTGCCGTCAGAGGCGATCACATCGGGACCGAAGTGTTCTTCGATGGCGTTCAGGGCCGGCCGACCGGGTTCTACTACGGCCCTGGATGCAAGGTCCGCGTCGACGATCTTGATACCGAGACGCTCGAATCGTTCGGAGACAGCTGATTTACCGCTGCCGATCCCGCCGGTAAGCCCGACGACGAATGCGCTCATTCACTGCTCCCCGTCCCGCGCCTGTCGCGCAAGGTTCACGTGGCGAAAAAAGAGAGCACCGTATCACGGTTGACGAGACAAACCCATCCGGCGACTGCGAGAAAGGGTCCGAAGGCGATCGGTTGCGCACGTTCCCTGCGTCCCGAGAGTGACGTGGCGATGGCGTAGAGGATGCCGGTGACGGCCGCGATCAGGATGGTACCGGGAATGATCTGCCATCCCATCCAGGCGCCGATCGCTGCCAGCAACTTGAAGTCACCGTAACCCATTCCTTCCTTGCCGGTGAGGAGCTTGAACCCCCAGTAGGTGGCCCAGAGCAGCAGATAGCCCGCCATGGCCCCGATGAGGGCGGAGTGCAGGTCGATGATGGCGCCGGCGCCGAATCCATCTGTCATGTTGACGGTGATGCCGAGCCACAACAGCGGCAGCGTCAGCTGATCGGGAAGCAGTTGCGTGTCGAAATCGATGAAGGTCGCGGCGATCAGCACCCAGGTGAAGACAGCGGCGGCCAGACCCAGCCAGGTGAAGCCGTAGGTCTGCAGCACGACGAGAGTCGCGATGCCCGTGAGCAGCTCCACGGCTGGATAGCGGATGGAGATGGCGGCACCGCAGGATCCGCATCGACCGCGGAGCAGCAGCCAGCTCAGCACGGGTATGTTCTGCCATGCTCTGATCTGTGTGCCGCATGCCGGGCAGCGTGAGCGTGGCGTAGCGAGGTTGAAACGCTCGGTACCCGGTGAGTCCGTCGCCGGCTGCTCGAGGAATGCTCGGGCCTCGGAGTGCCACTGCCTGTGCAGCATGACAGGCAGCCGGTAGATGACCACGTTGAGAAAGCTGCCTACGCAGAGTGCGA
>QJYB01000001.1 GCA_003247835.1 Gammaproteobacteria bacterium
CAGCGGAGATCCGAATGGCCCGGGACTGCCGCAGTGGCCTGCCTACGACACGGCAAGCCGCGCGACGCTGATCTTCAACGTGCCTTGCTCGGTGGAGAACGATCCGCGGCGTGCAGAGCGGGAGGTGTGGAAGGACCGGCCGGCGCTCGGGCTATAGAGCGTCAGCTTTCCTGCGCGCGCAGCTGTCCCAGAATCTCGCGCTGCTGTGCCGTCTGGGACTGTACGCGTGTCAGGATCCGCACGAAGCGCGGGTCTGTACGGATGCCGTCGAAGGCCGGGTGATTGACGAACATCCACCACCAGAACAGGTGATCGGTGCGTAGCATGGCCTGTTCGAGGCAGTCCAGTGCAGCATCGCCGTGACCGATGGCTGCTTCGATGACCGCGAGCACCGGCAGCAGGCGCAGATCGAGACTGGGAAACAGCGACAGACGCGCCTGGACTGCACTTTCGAGATCTGCAATTCGGACGAGCGCACCTTCGGTGTCGCCATCCAGGTAATCCAGCGTTGCAAGCACAAGCCTGGTATACGGTTCCGATCCATCCGATCTGGCGTCTGACTCGAGGAGGTTCGTGCGGACGAACGATCTGGCGCGACTGATATCACCCGACCGGATCGTATCTGCCAGAAGTACGAGAGAGTCGTTGAAGCTGTCGCCGGTCAGCGGCCCGGATCGGGGATCCCATCCGTAAACCTGTTCAGCGGCGCCGTGCCAGTCATTCTCGAACATACGTACATACAGCGTGCCCGCAGCAGTCGCCGCCCGGTTGGCAGCGCGGGCGCCGGTGAGATCGCCGAGATCCAGGTGAGCTGCCACCAGGTTCGAGCGGATCCAATCCGATCGTGGATCGATCTCGAACGCCCGCTCGCTGTAGAGGAGCGCACGTGCGTAGTTGCCGTTCTGAGTCCCGACGATGCGCCCCAGCAGCACCAGCGAGGAACGAAACCGCGAATCGATCGCCAGTGCCTGATGCTCCAGCGCTTCGGCCTGCTCATAGTCACCACGATGCATCATCATGTATGCCTTCATGTGATAGTTGCGTGGTCGTAACGGATCGAGTGCGATGGCCTGATCGATCAGGACCAGACCTTCTTCTTCCCTGTCCAACTGGAAGAAGAGCCGGTCAGCGAGTCGCTCATAGGCGGGCGTGTAGCTCGGGCTGAGGCTGAGTCCCCGCCGGAGATCGGCTTCGGCGGCTTCCGGACTCGACTCGTCGAGTTGTGCACGGAGTACGTAGGCTTCACCGAGCCTAGGATTGAGTGCCAGCGCCTTGTCCACCAGATCGGTGACCACGGGAAGCAGCCTGAAGTGCTCACCCTCGTCGTTGACCCTCAGCAGCAGGGTTTCACCGAGCTGCACGTAGGCCTCGGCGTAGTCGGGATCCAGGGCAATGGCCGCCCGGAAGTGATCGATGGCGGCGTCGAAATCGTCGATGACCCAGCTCGACACCAGGCTGAGCCCGCGGAGATACTCCAGATACGCTGCGGAGCTGACGGTCGTCCGATGACCGAACGGCTCGCCGCCCTGGACCAGCACCACCCGGAGCGCCCGGGCCACTTCGGTGGCGATACGCTCCTGTACTTCGAGCACATCATCGAGGCCGCCTTCGTAGCTTTCGGTCCAGAGCTGGAAACCACTCTTTGCGTCGATCAACTGCGCACCGATGCGAACCTGATCCCGGTCCCGTCGAACGCTGCCTTCGACCACGTACTGCACGCCCAGCCTGCTGCCGATGGAACGGACGTCGAGGCTCTGGTCCCGGAACTGAAAGGACGACGTCGCTGCGGTAACGCGAAACGCGCCGGACCGTGCGAGGACCCTCAACACCTCTTCGGAGAGACCGTCAGAGAAGAAATCAGAGCCGGGCTCGTCACTGAGGTTCAGAAACGGCAGCACGGCGATGGTATGGGGTTGGCTGGAGCGGACGTCCTGGTCGCGCACTACCAGCCGATAGATCAGCACACCGACCAGACTGACGAGCAGGACCACGAGCAGCACTGGGATCAGGCGTCGCGGCGAATGGGGTACCGGGAACCGGCGTACACCAGATTTTTTTTGTTCCGACTCGGTCGGTGGTGGCGTTCTGCCGTCCACGTCGACCTCTATCGTGAAAGGCGGCAGGTGGGCGATGTAACCTTTCTTATGTACGGTTTCGATCCAGCGGTCGCAGCCGTCGTGGGCGAGGGCGCGACGCAGACTGGAGACAGCACGTCGGACCGCTTCGTCGGAGACCACTCGGCCTTCCCAAACCATGTCGACGAGCTGGTCGTGACTCTGAACCTCGTCGGGATGCCGCAGCAGATACTCGAGCAGACCGGACACACGTGGCTCCAGGCTCGTGCGATAAGTGCCGTTGCTCAAGGTGTGCGTGTCGGGACGGAAATGCCAGTCGCCGAACCGGAGCTTTTCTGTCATGTGGCCAGGCCGGAAAGCAGCAATTCACTATGCAACGAGGCATCCGGCGATGCCAGTATCGCCGCGCTGCGGCGGTCTCGTACCGTGGCCCTACCGCGCCGCGCCTGCGGCCTGGCTGCTCCAAGGATTCTGGCATTGCTGCTAACTGCCTGAATCAGCAATCATTTTGCGCGGTTACGAAACCATCACGGAGAAATCACGGCGCCCTCACGCCTTTGGCAGCCGGAAGGAGTCAGCTGGTTCTCGGACACGCAGCGAGGGCGACAAACCTTCCGCGTGATTCGCCATGAACCGAAGAAGGAAATCCGTGATGAGAAACATCCTATCCAAAGTGCTCTGTGGCGCCGTCGTTGTCACCGGGGTATGCGCTGCGTTGCCGCTACAGGCGGGGGATCGAGAGTCGGGTTCTGTCAGCTCCGCCAGCGTGGTCAGCTACGCCGATCTGAACCTCTCCAGTGCGGCGGGGATCGACACCCTCTACAGTCGGTTGACCGGGGCGGCGAAGAACGTCTGCGGCCGCGCAGCCGACATCCGGGATGCGGCCGACCACCAGGATTGGAAGGCCTGCTACCGTCAGGCCATGGAACAGGCGGTCAAGGCGGTGGGAAACCCTGCACTGGCGAGAGTGCATGCGGCTAGAACCGGTCGCGACGTGCAAGGGGGAGTACAGGCACTGGCGACGACGCGGTGAGGCGGAGCGGGTCCGGATGGTTGGCGACAGGTGTCGGCTGTCCGGACCGGTATCGCTCGAATGTCCGCACCGTTACAGACGCTTCAGGTAGGTTCGATTGTCGTCGACGTGGACGAAGCCGCAGTTTTCATAGAGACGGATGGCCGGTTGATTGAAACCGGCCGTGTAGATCCGCGCGAAGGTCATGCCTTTGTCTGCGAGCCTTCTGAAACCCTCGTGGAGGACAGCCTGGCTGACGCCGGTTCCCCGGTATTCGGGTCGGGTGCCGAACGGCTCGAAGGAGCCGATCCGGGAGACGGGGTCCGCCCAGGCGATGGTGCAGCTGGCCAGCATGCCATCGGCCGCCACGGCGACGATGTCGAGCGTCGGATCGAATACCTCAGTGAGTGATCGGATCTCGCGATAGCGGTCAAGCGTGAATCCCCGCGAGGGAGCCCATGCGGCGGCATGCAGCGCGACACGTGCATCGAGCTCCGATTCCTCTACGTTGCGCAGCTCGAAAGGTTGCTGCGTGACAGGTGTCGCGATCGAATCGAGGGACCGCGTCAGCACCGGTTCGAAATGCCCGGACAGCTCGAATCCCCGTTGCTCGAGGAGCCGCTGCCTGCCGGTATCGGATCCCAGGGCGGATGCCACCAGATACCGGTTCGCGGACAGACGATGCGGCACGGGCTTTTCGATCGCCTCGGCCCATTCCTGCATGGATTTGAGGTCCACGTGGAAGGGGTAGCCGGGCGGAAACCGGGGTCGGCGGTCTTCCGCCCAGGACAGGACCTCGCCGCCGAGCGGCGTATCTTCCAGATCCGTACGCACGTCGAAGAGAACGGTATCCGGCGGCTGGAACCAGCCGAAAGCCGCCAGCCCCGCTTCGTCGCGCCATAGTCGGATGTTCGTTTCCGGCTCGCAGCCCGGAAACTGCCAGACCACGTCGCTGGTCATGAGGTAGGTGTGACCGACGGGTCGTGCGGCGGCGTTGTCCGCGATCAGTCCGAGCAGGTCCGCGAAGTCGCCCTGCGAGAAGGGATGTGCGTGCATGAGCCCATCCTGTCACGTTGACGAGAGGAATCGGGCCCCCGGGTCACGCCCGCGCTGCGGACGCCTCCCTGGCGAGCTCCTCGGCGTACTCGTCGCGCATCACGAACTTCTGCATCTTGCCGGTCACCGTCATCGGGAACTCGGTGACGATCTTGATGTGCTTCGGAATCTTGAAGTGGGTGATCTGGCCTTCGCAGTAGGCGCGGATGTCTTCCGGCGTGAGCGATGAGCCCGGCCGCAGCTGCACCCAGGCGGCCACCTGCTCGCCGTACTTCGGGTCCGGCAGGCCGAACACCTGCACTTCCTGGATGTCCGGATGGGTGTAGAGGAACTCCTCGATCTCCCGCGGGTAGATATTCTCACCGCCTCGAATGATCATGTCCTTGATGCGGCCGGTGATCTTCACGTAACCGTCGGCATCCATCTCGCCGAGATCGCCGGAATGCATCCAGCCTTCCGCATCGATCGCTTCCGCCGTCTTCTCCGGATCCTCCCAGTAGCCCTGCATCACGCCGTAGCCGCGTGCGCAGACCTCACCCGTCTCGCCGACGTCGGCCGTGCTGCCGTCCTCGCGGATGATCTTCATCTCCCAGTTGGTGTGCGCGCGGCCCACGGTGGTGACCCGGGCCTCGAACGGATCGTCGATGTCGGTCATCGCATCGATGGGGCTGCACTCCGTCTGTCCGTAGCCGATCACGATCTCGGCAAGGTCCATCTCGCCGATGAGCCGTTTCATGAGCTCGATGGGGCAGGTGGAGCCGGCGATTATGCCCGTGCGCAGGGAGCTCACGTCGTAGTTCCTGAATTCCGGGTGGTCGAGCTCGGCGATGAACATGGTGGGCACGCCGTGCAGCGCCGTGCAGTGCTCGTCCTGCACGGCTTTCAGCACCGGCAGCGGATCGAAGACCTCGCAGGGCAGCACCATGGTGGCGCCGTGGGCAACGCAGACGAGGGTGCCGAGCACCATGCCGAAGCAGTGGTACATGGGCACCGGGATACAGAGGATGTCGGCGGGCGAGAATCGCATCGTCTGCCCGGCGTAGTAGGCGTTGTTCAGGATGTTGGTGTGGGACAGCGTGGCGCCCTTTGGCGTCCCCGTGGTGCCGCTGGTGAACTGGATGTTGATGGCGTCCGATGCCTTCAGGGACGCACCGATTTCCTTGAGCCGGGCAGCCTCCGCTTCACCGCCCATGCCGCACACGTCCGGGAAGTTGAACATGCCGGGGGTCTGCTTGTCGCCCACGCGGATGACGATCTCGAGGTGCGGCAGCTTCTTCGAACGCAGCTCTCCAGGCGCACAGTCCTCGAGCTCCGGCGCGAGGTTCTGCAGCATCTTCAGGTAATGACTTGTCTTGAAGGCCTCTGCGGTGACCAGGGCACGGCAGCCCACCTTATTGAGCGCGTACTCCAGCTCATAAAGCCGGTAGGCTGGGTTGATGCAGACCATGATCGCGCCCATCTTGGCCGTGGCGAACTGGGTCAGCACCCACTCGTAGCGGTTCGGCGACCAGATGCCGACGCGATCACCAGGCTCGATGCCGAGGGCGAGCAGACCGGCAGCGAGCCGATCCACCTCACGGACGAACTCACCATAGGTCCAGCGGATGTTCTGATGGGGCATGATGAGCGCCGGATGCGCGGGATCCCTGGCTGCGACCGCGTCCAGATGCTGCCCGATGGTGTTCGTCAGCAGCTCTGCCGTTCGCCCTTTCGACTGTGCCTGCTTCAGCGTCATGAGTCCCCCTTTTTCGTCGCCCGCCGAGGCTGCCAGCCTACCACGGGCCGGTGCCAGCGACGCGGTGGCGGGCCATCGGACAGGGGGCATTTCCGGGTTAGGCGGGATACCCTGTGAGCTGACCTTCAGCGGCAGGCCGCCCGGATATGAGTTTTCTGAAACGCAGATACCATTCACCCGGCACGTCGCCGGGCACGTACGACACACCGCAGACCCGCGAGGTCGGCGAGCCGGAGGTCAGCATCGTCGACTTCTCGGCAACAGGGTGGTCCGAGGAGGGCGGCGTCCCGGCCATGACGGCGCCACGCCGGTTTCCGTCGCGCTGGATCCGGATCGTCGGACATCCCAACCTGACCGTGCTCGAGCGGCTTCGGGACGATCTGGCGCTGGACCCGCTGGCACTGGAGGACATCGTCAACGTTGGGCAGCGGCCGAAGCTGAGCGAGCTGGACGAGCACCTGTTCGTCACGCTGTCGGTGCCGGCCGTGACGGACGGGCAGCACTTCCGACAGCTCAGCCTCTATCTGGCAGACGATACGCTGGTGTCCATCTACGACGGGGACACGGCCTTCTTCGCACCCGTCGTCCGCAGGCTGGAGCAGTCGGAAACGCTCCGTGAGCGGGGTGCCCCTTACCTGTTCTACGCGCTCATGGACCTGGCGGTCGACTCATTGTTTCCCTGGCTGGAAGTGACGGGAGACCGGCTGGAGCATCTCGAAGCGACGATTCTCGAAGTGCCGGATCCCGGCATCATGGCGGACGTGCACGGGATCCGCCGGGAGCTGCTGGTGTTCCGGCGGATCGCCTGGGCGACCCGGGAGGTGATGGGCAACGTGCTGCGTCACTTCGATGCGGATGATTCCGGCCGGATCCACCTGTACCTGCAGGATACCCAGGACCACATCGTTACCATCATCGACATCGTTGAGGTGCTGCGGGATGTTTCCACCACGCTGGTGGAGCTGAACATGTCCATGCTGAGTCATCGCATGAACGACGTGATCAAGGTGCTGACGGTGATCGCCACAGTGTTCATCCCGCCGACCTTCATCACGGGTATCTACGGGATGAACTTCGATCGGACGGCAGGGCCTTTCAGCATGCCGGAGCTGGGCTGGCCGTTTGCCTACCTGTCAGTGCTGGGGCTGATGCTGCTGCTCATACTAGGCATGCTCGTCTACTTCAAGCGGAAGCGCTGGTTCTGACAGGTTCCGGGACGCTCTCCGCAGCACTCGGGATCAGCCGGGGTCCGGTGCCTCGCCGATCCGTCGGAACACCGGCGGACGTTTCTCGAGGAAAGCCCGGGCGCCTTCGGCGGCATCCGGACCGGTGACGAACCGGTTCTGCACCACTTCGGCTTCCTTCAGCGCGGTCCTGAGGTCGGTGCCCAGATGGTCGTAGACCAGCCGCTTGGTGGCTGCCACCGCCTCCGGCGGGGCGGTGGCAGCGAGACGCCGGACGTAGCCCGTCGCCTCGTCGATCAGGGCGACGGGCGCCACCACGCGGTCCACCAGACCCATTTCCCGGGCGTCGTCCGCATCGATCCTGTCGCTCATCCAGAGCAGGTCGAGGGCCCGGCTCGGCCCCACCAGTCGCGGCAGCAGCCAGGTGGAGCCGTGCTCCGCGATGAGTCCACGCTTCAGGAACACGGTGGTGAAGATCGCATCCGAAGAAGCGATGCGCAGGTCGCTCATGAGCGCCAGAATCAGACCACCTCCGGCAGTGACGCCGTTGATCGCGGCGATCACCGGCTTGGGCACCCGCGTCAGGTAGCTGAAGATGCCGGGCAGCTCATCGCTGTCTTCCGGCGTGTTCGAAGGCGGCCGTTCCGCGCGGGTGACCTCCGACAGCACCTGTGCGTCCAGCCCGGCGCTGAACGCACGACCATTGCCGGTGATGACGATCCCCACCACGCGGGGATCGGCGGCCGCCGAGTCGATCGCGTCGCGGATCTCGGACAGGGTGTGGTAGGTGAAGGCGTTCAGCTTCTCCGGCCGGTTCAGCCGGATCAGCGCGACCGGGTCCTCCACGGTCATCTCGATGTCGGTGTACGTGCTCACGCGGATGCCTCCAGCAGGTTGATTCGTATACCGCAGAGAGAGATCTGACTGTCTCCGCTTCTGGCATCACGGCGGTCCGCGGCGGCGAGAATGGCCGCGCGGTCGGCTGCCACCACGTCGATGCCGCCCAGACCTTCCGGCCGTCCGTCCGTGCAGGGCACGAAGCGGACACCGGCATTGGCGAGCGGCAGCAGCGGATGCCCGTCCTGCACCGCGAGCGGGATCTCCGCGATCTCCGACCAGCGTTCTGCAACCTTGCGGGGATCGTCGCACTGGACCTCGGCCGCGGCGATGCCGCGCACCCGGGTGAGAGAGCGGCCGGCGCGCCAGTCGGGACCGGCAGGCTCCCAGGGACCATCAGCATCGTGAGCATGGGGGCCGAGCTGCTCGTCGATCTCGAAGAAGCTGCCGCCGGTGTCCTTGGGATGCAGCTGCATGTTGCGGAACTCGTGGGTCTCGAACTGGTTGACGATGCGGATGCCGAGCGCCTCGACGCGGGCACGCCGGGGCTGATGATCGTCGCACTGGGTAATCACCATGTAGCCACCATCGCCACCGCGGCGCTCCAGGTAGCGGCCGCCGGCGGTGTTTTCCCGTACCGGGGCCACCACCTCCAGCAGCTGATTACCCACAGGGAACAGGGCGTTTTCCAGTCCGAAGTGGGCGACCCCCGGATCCCGGTAGCACACCCTGATATCCAGAACATCGATCAGAGCTTCTTCCACCGGGGCCAGCCGCTCGGCGACGAGGGCAATCTGACGCAGTCTCAACCACATGGTACGTTTCTCCTCTTTCAGGCGCGGTCCGCCATTCGCCGTTGCGCCGCTTTCAGCTCGAAACCGGTATAGCCGTCCCGGGCCACCTCGTCGCACTTGATGCGGTAAGTCCAGACACCACCTACGTAGGGCATGAAGACCCGCGGCTTGCCCGGAATGTTGGCACCCACGTACCAGGAGTTGGCGCGGGGGAAGAGGGTGGCATCGGCCACCGTATTGACGTGCTCCACCCAGGCGTCCTCGGCGGTCTGCTCTGCCTCGATGATCGAGATGTCGGCGTCACGTAGATGCACCAGACAGTCCGCTATCCAATCCACGTGCTGCTCGATGGACACGATCATGTTGCTGAGCACGGACGGGCTGCCTGGCCCGGTGATCATGAAGAGATTCGGAAAACCCGCGACGGACAATCCGAGGTAGGTCTTCGGCCCGTCTGCCCACTTGTCAGCAAGCGCGACACCGTTCCGACCACGGATGTCCATGGCGAGCAGGGGGCCGGTCATGGCGTCGAACCCCGTCGCAAAGACGATGATGTCGAACTCGTATGTCGCCTCGGTCGTGCGCAGACCGGTCGCGGTGATTTCCTCGATGGGTGCTTCACGGACGTCGACCAGCGTCACGTTGTCGCGATTGTAAGTGCCGTAGTAGTCCGTATCGACGCAGATGCGTTTGGTACCCAGCGGGTGGTCGAAGGGACACAGTTTTTCGGCGATCTCCGGGTCCTTCACGATCTCGCGGATCTTGGAGCGTACGAACTCGGCGGCGGTCTCGTTCGCCTGGGCGTTCACCAGCAGGTCGTTGAAGGCGATGAGGAAGGCGGGACCGCCGGCAGCCCAGAGCTCCTCGAACCGCTGGTTGCGGGCCTCCTCGTCGAGGCTCAACGCGGATTGCAGCGCGTCCAGCATACCGGCTCCGAAATCGATCTCCGGCGGCTGGCGTCGGGAAGCCAGGAAGGTCTCCCGGTGGGCGCTGATCTCATCGTCGGTGAGAGGCGCGTTGCGGGCCGGAACGCTGAAGTTGGGCGTGCGCTGGAAGACCACGACGGAAGCAGCCGTTTCGGCGATTACCGGAATGGACTGTATCCCCGAGGAGCCTGTGCCGATGATGCCGACGCGCTTGCCAGTGAAGTCCACGGGACCGTGCGGCCAGCGACCGGTGTGATACCACTCGCCCTGGAAACGATCCAGGCCTGGAAAGTCCGGTACGCGGGATGTGGAAAGGCAACCTACTGCGGTGACGAGAAACCGAGCGTGTACCCGTT
>QJYB01000056.1 GCA_003247835.1 Gammaproteobacteria bacterium
TCAGCCGGCTGACCTCGAACCGAACCCGCCCGCACAGGCAGCTTCCTCGAATCATCGTCTCCCCCCTACGCAACCCGGCCGGTGGTATGGTGTCCCCGCCATGAGCGATCAGCAAGCCTTCGACTACGTCATCATCGGCGCCGGCACGGCTGGCTGCGTGCTGGCCAACCGGCTGTCGTCGAATCCTGCGGTCAACGTGCTGCTGCTCGAGGCGGGCGGCAAGGACGACTACTTCTGGATCTCCATCCCGGTCGGCTACCTGTACACGATCAACAATCCCCGCACGGACTGGTGCTACGAAATCGAACCGGACCCCGGCCTGAACGGCAGGCGGATCGGCTATGCCCGGGGCAAGGTGCTCGGCGGCTGCTCCTCCATCAACGCCATGATCTACATGCGGGGACAGCGCGGTGACTACGACCACTGGGCGGAACTCGGCAACCGGGGCTGGGGCTGGGACGACGTGCTGCCGGTCTTCAAGGCCCACGAGGACTACCAGCACGGCGCCGACGACTTCCACGGCAGCGGGGGCGAGCTCCGCGTGGAGGAGCGCCGCGTGAACTGGGAAATTCTCGACGCCTGGCGGGATGCTGCCGAGGAGTGCGGCATTCCGAAAATCGACGAGTTCAACCGCGGCGACAACTTCGGCAACGCCTACTTCCAGATGAACCAGAAGCGGGGTCGGCGCTGGTCGGCAACCCGGGCATTTCTGCGGCCCGTCATGCAGCGGCCCAACCTCACGGTTCGGACCCGCGCGCACGTGCAGCGGCTCGAGCTGACCAGGACGGAAGACGGCCTGCGCGCCGGTGGCGTGCAGGTGCGCTACGGCGACCGGGGCGCGCCGGTATCCGTCGCTGCCAGACGGGAAGTACTGCTCGCAGCCGGCGCCATCGGCTCGCCGCAGATCCTGCAGCTCTCCGGCATCGGGCCGGCCACCCTGCTGGAGACCCACGGTATTCCGGTGCAGCATCACCTGCCGGGCGTTGGCGAAAACCTGCACGACCACCTGCAGATCCGGACGATCTACGAGGTGAGCGACACAGTGACGCTCAACCGACGCGCCGGCTCTCTGACCGGCCGGCTGGCCATGGCGGTCGAGTACGCGCTCTACCGTACCGGTCCGCTGACGATGCCGCCGTCACAGCTGGGAGCGTTCGCCCGCAGCACGCCCGACGAGGTGAGTCCGAACATGGAATGGCACGTGCAGCCGCTGTCCCTCGACCGTTTCGGTGAGCCGCTCCACGATTTCGATGCCATCACCCCGTCGGTCTGCAATCTGCGGCCGACGAGCCGTGGGCACGTGCGGATCAGCTCCGGCGATCCGCATGCCTACCCGGCCATCACCCTGAACTACCTGTCGACCGAGGAGGACAGGGCGGTTGCACTGACCGGACTGAAGTTCACCCGCCGCATCATGGCGGCGAGGGCGCTGGCACGCTTCCAGCCTAAGGAGTTCAAACCGGGCATCGAGTATCAGAGTGACGAGCAGCTCATGCGCGCCGCTGGCGATCTGGGCACGACGATCTTCCACCCCGTCGGCACCTGCCGCATGGGTAGCGATCCGCTGGCCGTAGTCAACGACCGGCTGCAGGTGTCGGGACTTCAGGGGCTGCGTGTCATCGATGCGTCCATCATGCCGCGCATCACCTCCGGCAACACGAACGCGCCGACGGTGATGATCGCGGAGAAAGGTGCCGCCTTCGTCCGGGAAGACTGGCGCGACTAGAACCGGATCAGGAACTGGCGCGGTGCCGCTCCGTCTCCTCGCTGTCCGTTGCGGCGTCGGATTCCGGTTCGGTTCCGGTTTCGGAGGACCCGTCGGTACCCGACTTCAGGTCAGGAGTCTCGTCGACGGTAGGGATTTCTTCAGCAGGTGCCTCACTTTCAGCGGATGCCACATCTTCAGCAGATGCCACGTCTTCAGCAGGTGCCTCGTCTTCAGCGGACGCTTCATCCGCCATACCCGTCAGGCTGACCTCTGCCACGCGAGGCGGCTGCGGGGTCTCCTGCACCGGCTCCTCGGTGGCGAGGGCCTCACCCGTTGCAGGGGATTCCGCAGGTACCACCAGATCGTCCACCTCGTGGGTGAGCAGCGGCTGGAAACTCTGCTGCACGAGCTCGCGTGTCCGGGACTCGGACAGACCCAGCGCCTGGGCGCTGCCGGCGAAGTGCTCGAGGAACTCACGGTAGTCCCCCGCCAGCTTGCCAAAGAGCCGGGCACTCTGCTCGAAATGCTCGTCCACGTTCGTCTGCACCGAGTCCGCCCGGCGGCGGGCCTCGTCGAGCTCCGCCGCGAGTGCTTCGAGCTCTTCACGTTTCGGCGCCTGGCGGGAAGCCCAGAAGTATCCGGCCCAGCCGGAGAGACCGGCGACCACCAGCAACAGCACGATCCAGATTTCCACGCCTGACGTCCCGATCGAAAGCGTCAGTATCGCCCAAAGGCAGGGTCAGTCATAGGCGACCCGACGCCGCGCGCTCCATCGCCCGGGCGAGCTCGAAGTCACGCGCGGTGATCCCGCCCGCATCGTGGCTGGTCAGCGACACCCGGACGGTGCCGTAGACGTTGAACCATTCCGGATGGTGATTGAGCCGCTCGGCGACCAGTGCCACCTCGCTCATGAAGCCGAATGCCGTGACGAAGTCCGGAAACCTGAAGGTACGCGACAGCGCGTTCTCCTGTCTCGTCCAGCCCTCGTCCAGGCCTTCGAGCTCGCTGGCGATCTCGATGTCGTTGAGCAGTCCTTTCATGAAAGCCTCAGAGCAGGTCGAAGATGCCGACCTGCTACAGCAGGTCGAAGATGTAGCTGTACTTGATGATGAACTCATTGCTCGTCTGACGGCGGTTCAGCAGGTCATCCATGTTCGACGCGTTGTAGACCAGGTAAAGACCGGAGCTCGCCGAGTTCAGCCAGGCGAAGCGCACGTTGGTGGTCACCGCGTCGGTGCGGTCATCGTATTGAAAGAGTCCCTCCAGCGAGACCTTCGGCGTGAACGCGTAGGACAGCCGGAGGATGCCCACGTTGATGTCGAAGGGACCCTCCAGGTCGTTGTCCAGATCGATGTGGTTATAGTTCCAGGAGAGTGCAGCGTTGAACCGATCGCCGATGCGGTACTGGATGTCGGGTTCCAGCGTCAGCCGGTCGCCGCTGAAGTAGCCGCCGGCCCACACTTCGAGCCCCACGGACAGCGGCGCGCTGCGGTTCGTGTACATCACGAGCTGCATCTCGGCGTTGTCGTAGGTGCCCGGCAGGACGAACTTGCCCGGTGCGACGGAGAACGGCACGAGCACGTCCTCGTGGGTGAAGTTGATCCCGGTGTGCACCTCCGCGCCGGAGCGGAACTCCCAGTGATTGTCCACGTGCAGAAAACCCGTCTCGTAGACCCCCTGAAAGTTCCAGAACCCCCGATAAGCGACGTGCGGCCTGAGCTCCTGAAGCCCCCAGAAGTTCTTCGGCCGGAATCGCCGCAGGACTCGGAAGTCAGCCTTGCGGTAATCGTACCGTCTGACGAAACCGACCTCCGGGTTGAACTCACCACCCACCTCCGAGTAACCGAGACCGTTGGACCAGTGCTCCGAGTTGTAGTCACCGCGGATCTGCAGGGCGTGATCCCGACCATGGAGACCCGGCGTGTCCGTCTTCGCCAGGTAACCGGAGAGCATCAGCTCGTCGCCGATGCCCCACCGGCCGTCGATCCCGTAAGTGCGATTGTAGTCTTCGGAGGCGGGTACCAGCCCGTTGGCGCCGTCACCGTCGCGGTTGACGAAGATCGCGCCGAGGGACGACCGCTTGGCCAGCTCCTGGTTCACCCTGAGCACAGTGAAGTCGTTCTCTGGCGCCTCTCCGGTCACCGCCGCCGAACGCATCTGCAGCAGGCCCACGTTCGTCCGCCCGAACAGCTTCCCGGTGAGCCTCGCACCCCAGTCGATGGGGATGATGGTGCCTTCATTGCTGATACCGATCCGGCGGCTGAAGAAGAGCTCCACTTCCTCCGGGCTGCCGACGGAGAACTGACCCGCATTCTCCAGAAAGAACGGCCGTTTCTCCGGCAGGAAGACGTTGAACCGATCGAGGTTCACCACCACCTCGTCCACCTCCACCTGGGCGAAGTCCGTGTTGATGGTGCCGTCGAAGGTCAGGCTCGGCGTCACGGACCACTTCAGATCACCACCGAACTCGGTGTCGTAGTCCGTGCCCGCGTAGTCCGTGCCCCAGTCCGCCTTGCCGAGCGCATAGGGGGTCACCTTCAGGTTCCGCTGGGCCGGCAACGTGATGCCTTCCAGCCTGCCGGCATCCGAGACACGATACAGGTTGTGCTGCCTATCCAGCGGCGACCAGAAGGCGATCTCGTTGTTGCGGCGGATGTTGCGCTGAAAGTTGATGCCCCAGATCTGCACGTCCCGCCCCTTGTAACGCAGCGAGCTGAATGGAATGCGCATCTCCACGCTCCAGCCGTAGTCGCCGACCTCGGTCCAGACCTTCCAGTTCGTGTCCCAGTTGAGATTGAAGCCGCCCCCACCAGAGCCGAAGCTCTGGGTACCTTCCCGGGTCACCTGACCGTCGTACTCGAGTCCCGCCGGATTGGTACCGAAAACGAAACCGTTCTGACCGTCGAGGTACGTGTCCAGGATGACCAGAAATGCATCCGTGTCGACCAGCTCGGAATCGCGCCGACTGTCCGTGGCGATGATGCCGGTCGGATCCTCGTCGTAGAGCACGGCGCCGATGTAGAGCGCGTCCTCGGTGAATCCGACGAAGACTTCCGTGCGCTGCGACGCCGGCGTGCCCTCGAAGGGCTTGATCTGCCAGAAGCCCGTCGTGGCTTTCGCGCCTCGCCAGATCGGATCGCCGAGCACGTCCCCGTCGAGGGTCGGGCTGCCGGCCAGCGGGTAAGCCTGCGTGACCGGGGGGATGGTGGGCGGCATGCGGGTGTCCGCGCCTTGCACCAGCGACGGCAGGGCGAGGGCGAGCGGCAGTGCTCGGCGCAGCAGCGCTTTTCCGGACCACATCACGCCTCGGTACCCGTCTGCCCTGGTGGCTCCTTCAACGTCAACCGCAGCACGGCGTAGCCGAGCACCGCGGACAACATGGATCCAACCAGCACCCCGGCTCGAACGCCTGCATTATAGCCGTAGCCTGCCGACTCGAAGGCGAGTGAGCCGATGAACAGGCTCATGGTGAAGCCGACGCCCGTCAGCACCGCGACACCATAGAGCGACAGCCAGCTGCTGCCCGTCGGCAGCCGGGCGAGACCGAGCGCGATCAGCACCGCGCAGGTGGCGAACACCCCGACCTGCTTGCCCACGAAGAGTCCCAGCGCGACGCCCATCGTGACACCGCCGGTCAGCATCTCCATGGTCATGCCTGCGAAGGAGACGCCCGCGTTCACGAAGGCGAACAGCGGCAGGATCATGTAGGCCACCCACGGATGCAGCACGTGCTCCAGATGCCTGAGCGGCGATCCCTCGTAGGGCTCCGACGGATCCTGCATGGGGATGAACAGCGCCGTAACCACACCGGCCAGGGTGGCATGCACACCGCTCTTCAGCACGCACACCCAGATGAAAATCCCGATGAGAATGTAGGGACCGATCCGAACCACACGGCGCCATTTCAGAATGCCCAGCACGGCCACCCCGATGAGCGCGAGGGACAGCGACAGCACCGAGAGCTGGTCCGTGTAGAACAGCGCGATCACGACGATGGCAGCCAGGTCGTCGAAGATCGCCAGCGACACGAGAAAGACCTTCAACGCCACCGGCACCCGGCTGCCGAGCAGCGCCAGCACCCCCAGCGCGAAGGCGATGTCCGTGGCGGCGGGAATGGCCCAGCCGTCGTTGCCGAGCGGATCACCGTGATTGATCAGCCAGTAGATGATCGCCGGGACCGCGAACCCGCCCAGGGCGGCGGCCGCAGGCAGCACCACCTGGTCCGCCGAGGACAGCTCGCCTTCCAGCATCTCCCGCTTCACTTCCAGGCCCACGGTGAAGAAGAACACGGCCATGAGCCCGTCGTTGATCCAGAGCACCAGCGGCTTGGCGATCGCCAGGGCACCGACCTGAACCACCACGGGTACGTCCAGAAACGCCTCGTAGAGCGGATGCAGGGGCGAGTTGGAGATGGCGAGGGCCAGCAGGGCGGCTGCGACCAGCAGAATGCCTGCGGCCGCCTCCAGTCTGAAGAACTGACGAAGCGTGTCGATGGTCATGGGTGATCCGTTCCGGAGGCGCTATCTTGCCGGGCAGGCCGCCGGAATGCGACCTCGGCCGGCGCAGCGTCCGACCAGTGGTGCTAAAGCGTCTCCACCGGATCCGGGACAGTGCCGTGCCCACCAACTATCCGGTCACGCTGCTTGAGCGGATCCTTCAGCACCTCGTGCCTGAGCCGCGCCACCTCGGCGGGGTCGAAAGGCACGAAGGTCGGTGGCAGGCTCGACGCCGAAAAGGTCTGCAGAACGAAGTTCAGCACCTCAGCCAGCTGCGCATCGTCGACCCCGGCCTGAGCGACGCCGGGAATGCGGACGAGATACTCCCGACCACCGGGCAGCGCCGCTATGCGACCGGGTTCGTCGAGCAGGGACGGTACGTCCGGCGGCGCACCACTGCCGTCGAGCCGATGACATCCGGCACAGTGCAGCCAGTAGGCAACCCTGGGATCTTCGGCGAGCGCCGGCAGCGCGGCGATCAGCAGCAGCAGGCCGAGCGAGCGCATCCGGCCGGGTCCTCAGCCCGGTGCTTCGGCCTCACTCAGCACCAGCGCCACGGTGCAGTGATAGCTGTGGCTCTGGGTGCCGAAGCACCAGAGGATGTTGTTGCTCTTGGAAGGGTAGTAGATGGGTTTGTCACCTTCCGTGCGATGGCAGAAGCAGCGACCGCAGAAGTCCTTGCCGCAGCAGTCGTTGTAGGAGATCAGGTAATGCTTGCCGTCCACCGGATTGCGGCAGGTACCCACCCAGGTAACGGGTGACAGCTCCGCGCCCGGCGGACACTGGGTATGAGAACCGCCACAGCAGCTGCACAACGAGCCGCCGAAAGCGCAGTAGCGCCAGTAGTCACAGCTCTGCGGGTCTCCCATTTCCGGTACACCCGTCGCGGCCGCTGCGTCCCGGGTCACAGGCAGCAGCGGCAACCCACCCGTGCCGACCAGCAGCACGCCGAGCCGGCCGACGAAACCGCGCCGCGAAACCGTCTTCGCCAGCGTGCGCGTTCCGCGGGTGACCTGCGCATCGATGCCCGCCCAGAGTGTTCGGTGAAGCCTGTCCAGCATGCCCATGGGGAGCTCCTCAAAAAGCCTGAATACGGTTCGCGCTGCCGACCTCGGAGATCGTCCGCAGCAGGTGGCCCGTCCTGGCCTGATGCACGTTCACCGTGCTGGGTTCGCCGAGGATCACGTACAGCAGCGGGTCGGCGTCCCGGCTGACGTTGATGGCGCCCGACGGCTCGGCCAGTGCGATCCGGTAACCGCGGCTGTGGTGGGCGACGTCGAACGCCCAGATCTCCGTGCCCGGCTCTTCGTGCGTGTCCTTCTCGCCCTGGTGCATCAGCGTGAACAGGAGACCCGTCTGGGCGTTGTAGGCGAACGGCTCATCGCCACCGATGCGCCAGCCTTCCTCCGCATCTTCCGGCGTCAGGATCGACCAGGGCTCCGACACCTTGATCCCACCGTCCGCGCTCACCTGGAAGACCTTGCCCTCGAAGGACACCAGCAGCCAGCCGTTGCCGTCCGGCGCAGCCAGATCAAAAACCGGATCCTCATCGATGTCGAAGAACCTGGCGCTGCGCTCACGGGACGCTTCCGCGCCGTTCCGGTCCAGTCCGATCACCTGCACCGTGCCGTCGCCGCAGAGCTGCATAAACCGCCGGTCCGGCAGCGGATAGACGAGACCGCAGCCCGCCGTGGACAGCTCGCCGACGAACGACTGCTTCTCGATGTCGACGATGGAGACGGACATGGCCGGTGTCATGTTGTAAAGGCCGACGAAACGGTCACCGATCAGCTCGATGACACCGCGGTGGAACACGGCCGCCAGCTTGTTCGGCACCTTGACCTCGGCCACCGGCGCCAGGCTCTCCTGGTCGTTGATGACCAGCAGGTCGGTCCGCTCACCGTAGGTGCCCCGGCTGTAGTAGGTTGCCGGCACGTAGAAACGTCCGCGCTTTCTGTCCAGCGCGACGGCAGAGCTGAATCTCGAGAGATTGAGCTTACCCTGCATCTCGCCGGTGTCGGCGTCGAACAGCGACCCGCCACCGAAGAATCCGATGCTCATGAACCAGTGATCGCCGGGCGGCGGCGCCTTGGCCACACCGCCGAGCTCGGGTTCGAGATTTCCTGCTGCTGCGGCTGCGACCCCGGTCGACAGCCCCAGTATGGCAGACGTGAAAAGCAGGCAGCCGGCTACCGCACCGGCACGTCCCGATCGCCTGATGAACGCTGGCATGTGGATCTCCACCTCCCGTGGACACCCGCTAGCGTACCAGCAAGCCGTCGGTTTGACAGTCAGTTTCCGTTTCGCTTTGCGCCCCCGGATTTGCGTGTACACAGCGCTCCGCCGTCATTACATCTGATTTACATCTGGCTGGTGTCTTTCTCCTTCAGCAGCAATCCGATCAGCCACTCCGGGCCCGTCCGTTCAGCTTCTGTTTAGTTACCGGGTCCTACCATCGGAGAAGTCACTGGAAAAGACAGAGTTCGGGAGGACACATGAGCACAGGACAGGCATTCATAGCGGTCCTGCTGACCGTCTCGCTGTCGCTCCCCGCCGTGGTCCGGGCGGAAGGCGAAACCGGCAGCTACTGGATCTCCGCGCCCGTTGTGGACGTCACCCCCATCTCGAGCCAGCGGACCATCCGTCACCCGGTGCGACACTGCACCACCACGAGCTATCGCGACGACTACTACCGCGAGAGCCGTCACGACCACCGGAGCTACTTCGTCCCCGGTCTGTTCGGCGGGCTCGTCGGCGGCCTGATCGGCAATCAGTTCGGCGGCGGCAACGGCAAGAAGGCACTGACCATCGTCGGCGCCCTTGCCGGATCCTCCATCGCCCGCGACGCGGCTCGCGAGCGTGACCGCGAGCGTGTCAGTTACCCGACGGAGGTCTGCCAGACCACCTATCAGACCGAGGTCATCGACGACGTGACCGGCTACGACGTGACCTACGAGTACGCCGGCCGTCAGTTCAGCAAACGGATGAGCAGCCCGCCCGGGGACACCGTCCGGGTTCGCGTCGCCGTCGAGCCCGCGTCGTGATTCAGGGTCCGTTCATGTGCGCGCACGCACGATCTCTTCCATCCACCCGTCCGGCCGGCGAAATCCGACCACACACCAGGAGGCTTCCTGAAATGAACCCGAAATCGATCCGCAAGAGAGCGGTACCCGGCAGGCATCTCGTCGTGCTGGTCCTCGCCGCCTGGTCCCTGGCCGGCGCTGCGGCCTCGCAGGCAACGGTATCCGGTCCTGTCGTCCGGCTGTTCCCCACCACCGTGCTCGAGGACATCCGCGAGACCGGTCAGGTTGCAGAAGACATGGAGAACAGCCTGCAGCAGATCATTCACAAGCTCGACATGCAGCAGCAGCTCTACACGGAGAGTCTCTGCCAGGGTGCCGATGGCGACCAGGGCTGCGACCGGATCGCCAAGCAGCTCGGTGCCACCTACCTGGAGATGCTCGAGGTGATGAGCGATCGGCTGCCGGAGATGGAGCGGGCCGTCAACTCCACCCGCTCGAGCCTGGAGAAGCGACTCCGACAGGAACTCGGCCAGAGAACCACCCCGACTTCACTGCAGAACACGCTGCTCGGCGAGGCGGGCACCGCAGGTTCCCAGGAAGAGCGTCCTGCGCTGCGCGGTCGCTCCGGCGTACGCCTGTCCGATCGTTTCAAGCAGTACTACAACCTGGTCTCCACCAGCAAGAACGCGCCCGGCCAATCGCTGGCCGTGGTGGCCTCGGACATCTACCTGGACATGGAAGAAGCCTCCCAGCTCATCGCCGCGACCCAGCAGGAAATCAGCCGCGCAGCACTGATGGAGCAGCTCAACCAGTCGTTCGGAATGATCACACCGGAGATGAGCGCCGTCGTCGGCGGCGTCAAGGAAATCCTCTTCGGTGAGACGGCGATGGAAGGGCCCATTGCCTCACCACCCTATGCCATCGGCGAGCCCGAGTTCGTCAGTCCGCTGGCGATGTGATCGGAAACGTCGGAATCGAAGGAGATGATCATGATTCGACATGCCAAATACCTGCTCGCGGTGCCGTTCGTCCTGCTCGCCAGCGCCTGCACGACCAGCGATCCGAACTACTGCGCCGTGAACATGCGCGGCGATCTGGACAACGCCATGCGCACCGTGGAAACCAAGCTCGACACCGGCTGCGAGTACCAGTTCGACAATTACTTCCAGAGCCTGCTGACCCTGGCCGAGGCCAATCCGGACAAGAACAACCGGCGTTACTTCAGCGATCACCTCATGCGGGTACAGGACATGGGCGTGATCAGCCGTCGCCAGGCCGAGGGGCTCTATAACAGGTACTTCAATGTGAAGTTCGTTTCCCTGCAGGGCGACTACAACACCTGCTCCCAGACCTGCCCCATCCGCAAGCAGGTCATGTCGGACATGAAGGCCGAGCTGCACGACAAGGAGCTTGGGCTCTTGCGCGCGAGCAATGACGCCGCGAGCTTCTATCGTGCCGATCACCTGCTGAAGGAAACGGATCTGGTGCTCGAGGCGACCTGCCGGGCCTGTCTGGCCGGTGGAGACGCCCGGTGAGCATGGCGGAGCGCGAATCCGAAGCCGGCGGCTTTGCCCGATCCCGATCGGGCAGCTGGGGCTTCGCCTGGGGGGCGGGCACGGGCATCGTGCTCACCCTCATCGCGCTCCTCATCGTCGCGCCGCCACAGCCGGAGCTCGCCTCCTCCCGCGCCAGCCTCGGCAGCTGGATCGAGGTCAACCTCGGCCACTCCATCTGGCTGTTCGCGCTCACCCTGACGCTCTACGTCATGAACCTGACCCGGCTCAACCGGCTGCTCGAGGCCGATCATCCACCCGGTTTCACCGAGGTGGTGGAGCTCGACCAGCTGCTCGACGTCTGGATTCACCTGTTCGTCGGCATCGGCGTGATCTGGACCGCCGTGGGCATGCGCAGTGCGCTTCAGGCAGCACTCGGCGATCCCGGTGAGGCGCTCGCAGATACCGCCGGATCGGTGCTGCAGAAGCTGGTCGACGGCGGCATTCTGCTGGCGCTCACCACCACCATCGTCGGCGGCGTCGGCAGCTACCTGATGCGGCTCGGCAAGACCATGGCCGTGGGCGCCCGGCTGAACGCTTTCTACGACGCCAATAACCGCCGTGAGCTGAACGAGCTGGTGCTGGTGACCCGGCGCCTCGAGGCCAGCGTCGCCAGCCTGCCCGGCAGCGGCTGGAGCAACCGGGACAGCGTGCACACCATGCGCACGCCTGCAGGGCGCGAGGAAACCAACGCATGACGCCCACCATGCCCCAGTACGGCAGCGATGCCGAGCTGCAGGCCGACGTGATGCGGTTCATGGCCATCATCGCCTTCTGCCTGATCGCCATCCTGGCTCTGGTGCGGAACGTGACACCGGCGGAGACGGAAACCGCTGTGGAAGCCGAGCGCGAAGCTGTCTCGCCACCGCCACCGGCAACCATCGACGCTCCAGTCCCGCCGCCGGCCAAAGCGACCGCGCCGCGGCCCGAGCCGGTGCCGAAACCGGTCAGCCGCCGGGAACCGGTAGCGGCCGTGGCAGAGCCCATTCCGGAAGCGCCGGCTGAGCCGGTGGCAAAACCTGCGCCGGTGACAAGGGAAGCCACACCCGCGAGCCCACCCGAGCCTGCGCCGATCCCGGAGAGCGAGCAGGAGCAGGGTCTGATACTGCGGTTCGCCTCGGATGGCGATTTCCTGCGCCTCATCGCGCGGGGCGACATCAAGGTCTACGCCTATCAGGAGCGGGACGTGCTGACCTTGAGCGAGGCCTATCAGTTTCTGGAAACCCGCGCACCCGGTCAGGTGTACGAGCTGATGCGGGATTCCATCCCGGCCCTCGTGGTGGACGCGCTCAGGCGCGCCCGGCCAGACATGGGCGGTTACCGCTGGGGCGTGGTGCTGCCCGGTCGCATCAGCCACCAGATCGAAACCTATCTCGGACAGGTCGAAGACGGCCAGCTCGTCATCGACCGCTTCGGAGACGTTCACCATGTCGCGGCTTCCTGATCTCCGGCGCGTTCCCGTTTGCTCCGCGGTCGTCCGGCTGGTGCTGCTGGCGGTGACGCTGTGCTTCGGCGGTGCGGCATCGGCCGACTCCGGTCTGCTGACCTCGAGCCTCGGCCGCTGGCTGGACACGGAGGTGCTGCCAGAGCTTGGCCGCACCCTGGGCGAGCATCCGCGCTTCAAGGGAGAAACCATCAAGCTGGTGACGCTCTCCAACGGTCAGCCCACCGACCGCACCAGCCGCCTGCACCAGGCCGTTGAAGCTCACCTCACTCAGAGCCTGCTCAAATCGTCCGGCGTGCGTATCGCCTGGACGGATCAGCCACCCAGTGCATGCGGCGTGAGCATGCAGGTCGACTATCTGCTCGGGGTGGAGATCGAGCGTGAGAACAGTCGTTATCACCGGCTCAACATCCGCATGATCGATGTGGCGGAAGCGGTCTGGGTGAGCGGCATCAGTCACAGCTGGCAGGGCCGTCTGACCGCCACCGAGACGGCGGCGCTGGCCCAGAACGTCAGCACCGCACCGCTCGGCACCGTGGAGAGCCCGCTGCCGGTGACCTCGACCCGCGAAATCGCCCGCGCCATGCACGAGCATCTGCGCTGCGCCCATCCCGATGGGCTGGACGGTCCCGTCTACCTGGAGCCAGCCTCGAGCCCCGAGCTGAACCGGGTGATCGCCAGCCTGACCAGCGAGCTGACCACCACGCCGCTGGCAGCGCTCACAGCCGACCGGGATAGCGCCGACTGGGTGCTCGCGTTGAACGCCCGGGAGACCGGCGCGGGCAACGGTTCCGGACAGGTGCTCGCCCTCGACCTGATGCTGACCGAGGAGTCGGGTGGGGTGACCCAGCAGGTGGCCACCGTGTACATGAACGGCGCAGGTCGAGGGATTAACACCCGCCCACCGGAAACGCTGATCGCCAGTCAACCCCCGGTGTCGGTTACGGTCCCACACGGCGCCCTGCTCTCCGATATGCGTCTGGAGCGCGCTGCGGACGAAGGCATCTGCGATACCCGCAAGGCCAGAGGCAACCAGTGCGCGGAGGTGAGCTTCGATCTGTTCGAAGATGCTTACCTGTTCGTGCTCTCTACCAGCGACCGGCAGCTCGCCAGCAACGCCTGCGATGCCCGGCTGGTGACCGCCACACCGGGCGAGCGCCGGTTCCGCCTGCGCGTGCGGCCATCGGTGTCGGAGCTGCCCGATGCCGGTCTCTACGCCATCGCGGTCAGCGACCGGGACACGGCCAGAGCGCTCTCGCTCCACATCCGCCGGGGCGTGTGCTCCCGGCCACTGAACCGGGATCCGGCCTGGCTGAACGATCTCGATGCCCTCATGGCCGCACATCCCGGGACCACGGAGTGGCGGGCCATCCATCTCGTCAACGCGCCAGGCGGCGTGGAAAGTCTCTGACTCTGCAGGAGGCGTCATGCGGTTTCTCATCGGCATCTTAACCGGCACCCTGCTCACCCTGTTCATCGCGACGGCAATGGACGCTCCTACACGGGAAACGCTCAACAAGGTAACCGACGTACTCTCGGACGGTTGGCAGATGCTCATCGATAGAACCTCCGGCTCTCTGTTCAACGCCACCGGAACGGCGACCGGAGAGGAAGCGGAAATGCCCGAGCTCATCGCCCGGGTGAATACCCGATCAACCACGGCGGCCACCGGCGAGCCGGGAGCATTGCGTGCCGCGGAGCCCGCCACACCTCTGCCGCCTCCTGCCGAGCTGCCACCGCCACCGCCGGTGAAAGCGCCGCCCGTGAAGGAACCGCCGGTGATCCCGGAGGTGTCGGCAGCAATCGACGGCACAGACAAGGCGTCCGGGGCGGACGCGCCCGGAACGGGTGTGCCCGAAGCAGACGTACCCGAATCGGACGCAACCGAGTCGGCACTGGAAGCCTGGCCGATGCTGGCCGGGGACGACTCCGTGGAGGACATGCCTGGCGCCGTGCCCGCCGACACGAACGGCGACGCGACCGGCGTCTGGACGCCCTTTCACAGCCAGCGATCGGCAGAGGGTTTTGCCGCCCGGTTGTCGCGCACGCTCGGCCACGAATTCCGTGTGGAACGGCAGGGTGCCGGTGCCTACCAGGTGGTGTTCGATGTCACGAGCCCTGCCGAGCGGGACGCGGTGCTCATGGAAATCGCGGAGATGACAGGCGAATGAACGGAACGCACCTGATCCTCGGACTGCTCGGCTGGAGCTTCGCCAGCCACGCTGCTGCGTCCACGGATGAAACCTATCCATACCAGTCCTGCTTCGAGATCGCCGCGCGCATGCACGACGTGCCCGTCGACCTGCTGCTCGCTGTGGCTCGCACGGAGAGCGCCCTGGATCCCGATGCCCGTTCCAATGCCAACGCGCACGGCATCATGCAGATCCAGTGGCCGGGGACGGCGCGCCATCTCGGCGTCAGGCGGGTGTCCGAGCTCTACAACCCCTGTCTCAACATCGAGCTCGGCAGCCGCTATCTCAGGGAGCTGCTCGATGCCAATGGCGGCGACGTGGAACGCGCCCTGGCCGCATACAACTACGGACCGGGCCGCATCGCGCAGTCGACGGAGCTGCCTGGCGGCGCAAAGGCCTATGCCAGCAAGGTGGCCCACCATCAGAGCCGTATCAGCGAGAAGACCGCGCAGGCGGGGCAGCGGATGGTGGTGGCGAAAGGGGTGGTGTTCGAGTCCGGCACCCGGGCCGAACGTTTCGCCCGGACCCTGAACGACCGGATCCAGGGTGCCCGGTTCGAATCCGTGCGGGAGAGCAACGGCTCCCATCGTGTGCTGATGCACGTCAGCGAGTCCGGGCTCACCAGCACCGACGTGGCCACCCTGGACGCCCTGGGCTGGTCGAACCTCGGTGACTGAAGGAGGAGCTTCCCGTATGAGCAGGATGAGATTGCAACGGCACGGCGTCCGGTACGCGGTGGCACTGACACTCCTGACAGCAGTTGCGCCCGCATTTGCCGGATCGCTGACCGTTCAGGCACCGGTGGTGGACGTTCAGCCGGTGACGGAGCCGTCCCGTGAAGTGCAGCGGTGCGACGGCAAGCCCGGTCAGGGCAGCGGGCTCGCCGCAACCCTCGCCTGGGATCTGGGGCTCAACTGCCGGACCGAGCGTATCGAGTCCGGCCGCGTCACCGGCTATCGCGTGTTCTACCGGTGGGACGATCGGGTGTACAGCCGGGTCATGGCACAGTCGCCCGGAGATACGATACCGCTCAGCGTCCGTCTCGACTGACGGTCTTTGCCAGCCGTCAGTAGCCCGCCACGCCACCGTCCCACTGGCGTCGGTCCACGCCGCCCTCGAGCACACCGTCGTTCACGAGGATGACCTCCGCGACCCCCTGATCGTCGATTTCCTCGATCCGATGGCCCTGCGCTTCGAGCATCCTGATCGTGTCCGGGGAAAAAGCGAGCTTCTCCATCTCGATCACGTCCGGCAGCCACTGATGGTGAATCCGGCCGAGATCCACCGCGGTCTGGGCGTTGGCGCCATGATCGATGACATTGAGGATCGTCTGCAGCACCGTGTTGATGATGGTCCGCCCCCCGGGCGTACCGGTCACCATGAAGACTTCGCCGTCCCGGTTGACGATGGTGGGGCTCATGCTCGACAGCATCCGCTTGCCTGGTTCCGCCAGATTGGCGCTCGTGCCGATCAGTCCGGTGCTGTCCGTCAGTCCCGGCCCGGCATTGAAATCGCCCATCTCGTTGTTGAGCAGGAATCCCCCACCGGGTACGACGATGGCGGAGCCGTAGCTGTACTCCAGGGTGTAGGTGAGCGAGACCGCGTTGCGATCCTTGTCAACGACGGAGAAGTGCGTCGTCTGCTTGCTCTCCGCGGGCCAGGTAAAGCTCTCCGGTGAGGAGAAGCTGGCTTTCTCAGGGTCGATGGTACCGCGGAGCTCCGCGGCATAGTCCTTGGACGTGAGTCTGGCCAGCGGCATCTCCACGTAGTCGGGGTCACCCAGGTAGCGGGCGCGGTCCGCATAGGCGCGGCGCATGGCCTCGGTCATCAGGTGCAGCGAGCGGGCGGAGCCGAATCCGCTGGCCGCGAGATCGTATCCCTCGAGGATGTTGAGCATCTCGACGATGGCCACCCCTCCTGAGCTCGGCGGCGGCATGGACAGCACGTCGTAGCCACGGTAGCTGCCACGAACCGGTGCACGCCGTTTCGCTGCGTATCCCGCCAGGTCCTCGTGGGTGATGATGCCGCCGCCACGCTGCATTTCCGCGACTATCAGGTCGGCTGTCCGACCCCGGTAGAACCCGTCCGGCCCCTTGTCGGCGATCCGCTTCAGGGTCGCGGCGAGATCGGGTTGCCGCCACACCTCGCCCGCTGCGAGCGGGGTACCTTCGTTGGTGAACTTGGCCACGGACGCCGGATACTTCTGCATTCTGGGCAGCACGTGCTCGAGCGATCGCGCCAGGCCGTCGGTCACCACGATGCCTTTTTTCGCCTGTTCGATGGCCGGCGCGAGCAGGTCTGCCCAGGGCAGGGAACCGGCATCCTGCCAGGCGAGATACAGACCGGCCACGGTCCCCGGCACACCGACGGACAGGTGGCTCAGATGATGGCGCTCGTAACTGTACTGGCCATCGACCAGCCACATCTCGGGATGGGACGCGCCGGGCGCTGTCTCGCGGAAGTCGTAGGCGACCGGAGATCCTTCGCTGCCCTGGTAGACCAGGAAGCCACCGCCGCCGATGTTGCCCGCCGTGGGGTGGGTGACGGCCAGCGAGAAGGCCACTGCCACCGCCGCATCGATGGCGTTGCCGCCGCGCTTCATGATCGCTACCCCGACCGCCGATGAGGCGGCGTTGGCCGAGACCACCATGCCGTGCTCGGACCGTTCGGCGTTGCTGACGGCACCGGCAGGCACCTGCCAGACGAGACACAGGAGGAACAGGAGCGCGCTGGTTATCTTCATGACCTCTTCCGGATGGACTGCTCTGGGAATGACTTCAGTACGGGGACCGCAGTCAGTTTACCGCGATCACCCTGCCCTCCCGGCGCGGATCGGCGGCGCCCCGAAGGCCCTCCGGGGTGACCACGATCACGTGCAGCCCCGAGTTCTCTCCTTCTCTCTCCTCCACGGGATAACCGAGCGCCGAGAGTCCGTCCGCCTGGGTCTCGCCGCCAGGCATGCCGGTCTCTACCCGCACGGTCGGACCCCGGGCGATCACGTTCGGTGCATCCACCGCGGTCTGCACCGGCTGTCCGCCCCGGAGCACACCGACGAGGACCTTGGCGACGTAGGCGATGATGGAGTTACCGCCGGGGGATCCGGCGACGAGCTTCAGCTCGCCATCCTCGTCGAAGACGATGACGGGCGACATGGACGATCGCGGCCGCTTGCCCGGCGCCACCGCGTTCGCGACCGGCTTTCCGCCCAGCGTGGGCACGCGGGAGAAATCCGTCATCTGGTTGTTGAGCAGGAAGCCGCCGGCCCAGCGGGACGATCCGAACGGCGCTTCGACCGTCGCCGTCATGGAGACCGCGTTGCCTTCGCGGTCCACCACGGAAAGGTGCGAAGTACCGCCGATCTCGTCCGTACCGTCCCGCCCCCAGCGATCGCCGATCGGTTGGCCACGAAGCACCTCGCCCGGATCGCCCGGCTCCGGTATGCCCTGCGGTGCCACGCGTTGCCCGGCGCGGACGGACAGATACGCCGGGTCGATGAGATCGTCGGTGGGTACGCTGACGTGGTCTGCATCCGCCACGTAGAAATCCCGATCGGCGTAGGCCAGTCGCTGTGCGTCGACGAGCGCTGCAAGGTCCACGCCCTCGATGACCGGCGCCGCCCCATCGGTGGCAGCGAACAGGTCGTAGAGGTGGAGGATCATGATCTCGGTGAGTCCGGAGGACGGCGGCGGCATCGTGCAGACCGTTTCACTACCGGCAGGCGCGCACAGCGCCTCCCGTACCGCCACCCTGTAGGCTGCCAGATCTGCCGCGCTGAGCGTTCCCGGATACGGGTCCGCCTGGGCCGCAGCCGCGATCTCGGCGGCCAGCTCGCCCCGATAGAAAGCCGCGCTCCCTTCGCCGGCGATGCGGGTCAGGGTCTCGGCATAGGCCGGATTGTCACGGATCGTGCCTGCCGCCAGCGGCTCTCCGCCCGGGTAGAAGTAGTCCCGGGTCGCCGGGTTGTCATCGATCCGGCTCGGTCCCCGCATCTGCACAAGAAAGCCCGCGAGCCGCGGTGAGACCTCGAAGCCCTGCTGTGCAAGCTCGATGGCCCGTGCCAGATCGTCGGCGAGGCTCAGCCGGCCGTGCCGGGCGTTCACCACCTCGTACAGGGCGACCGTGCCCGGTGTGCCCACTGCCAGACCGCTCTGCCAGGCGTCCAGAAAACCCATCGGCGCATCGCCGACCATGAACATGTCGGGCCGGGCACCCGCCGGGGCGGTTTCCCGACCGTCGTAGGCATAGGTTCTGTCCGCTGCGCGGTCGTAGACCAGCATGAACGCCCCGCCGCCCAGTCCGGAGCTCTGCGGTTCCACCAGTCCCAGTACGGCGTGGGCGGCGATGGCCGCATCCACAGCGCTGCCGCCCTGCCTGAGCACATCGGCCGCAGCCTCTGCCGCGTAGGGATTGGCCGCCGCCACCATGCCGCCGTAGTTCCAGGTCGTCCTCGGGGTGGCCGCGCACGCGCCGACGAACAGCAGCAGAACGGGCAGGAACAGATCGCGAAGACGGAGTGGAGCCATGAGGTAAGCCGCACGAGGATCAGCGCGCACCTTGCCGGCCAACCCGAATCCCGTCAAGGCGGATCCCGGTCCCGGAAATTTTTTTCATCGGCCACGCAACCGTTTGCTGACGGGCCGCCATCTACCCTTCTGATAACACGGAGATTCCTGCAATGGACGAATTCATTCCCATCGTGCTCTTCCTCACCATTGGCGGCACGTTCGCCGTGGCCTTCTACTTCAAGTACCGGACCCGCCATGACGTCCAGGACACGGTGCGCACCGCCATCGAGCGGGGCGATCCGCTGTCCCCTGAAATCATCGAAACGCTGGCGGCGAGCCTGGCAAGTCCCCATGCGGACCTGCGGCGGGGCATCATTTCTCTGGCGCTGGGTGCCGCCGTTTTCCTGATGGCGATTTTCATCGACCAGCCGGAGGCCCAGGGACCGTTGACCGGCGTTGCGATGTTCCCGATCCTCGTCGGCATCGCCTACCTCGGGCTGTGGTTCTTCATCGGCCGGAAGAGCCTGATGGCGCGGCGCGGACACGCGGCTGCCTGAAGTGGCGCTACACTGTCACAGCCGCCGAAGACCGACAGGCTCGAGAACGGGATGATGCCCACCGACGAGGTACTGGCCAGACAGGCCGCCGATCTGAACGATCAGGCGGCCTTCGCCGAGCTCGTCCGCCGGCACCAGCAGAAAATCCTGCTGCTGCAGCGTCGCCTGACCGGCGAGCGGGCACTGGCGGAGGATCTGGCTCAGGAGACCTTCATCCGTGCCTGGGAGAAGATCGGCACCTTCAGCGCTACCGGCAGCTTCGGCGGCTGGCTGGCGAGCCTCGCTTACAACGTCTTCCGGGCACACTGGCGTCGGCATCGACGTACCTTCGACGAGGTATCGATCGACGAGGCGCTGCTCGTTGATCGCGGCAACGACGAAAGTCATGCCGATCTGGAGCGCCTGCTCGGCGTGCTGCCGTGGCAGGATCAGGTCATTCTGGTGCTCGGCTATGCCTACGGGCTGTCGAATACCGAAGTGGGTGAGGTACTCGGCATGCCGGCCGGAACGGTGAAAGCCCGCATCCACCGGGCCAAGGCAAGAATCCGCGACAGGATCGAGCAGGGTGGCGAGGCGCAGCCACCCCGTCAGAGCCCTGCGCTGCCCCGCGAAGGCGCGACCGCCCGGCCGGGCCCGATTGCTCGACTGCTGTCCGCCGCCCTGCCCGGCACCCTGAAAGGAGCATACCGGTCATGAACGAAACATCCATGGAACAGCTGGACACACTCCTCGGCACCGCTTTCGACCGGGCGCTGTCCGGAACGGACGCAGATCTGGTCGCGACGGTAATGGCACGCATCCGACGCCGGCAACGGCTGCGGGTTGCGGTGCTGATGGTGGTGGGGACCATCGCGGCCGTCATCGCCGCAAGAGCCGCCCTGCCGCTGCTGATGTCCTTCGATGCCCTGCTCTCGGGACTGTCGATTCCAGAGTGGCATCCGACCCTGCCGGTGCTGATGCTGGTGGCGGCGGTATGCGTCTTCGGTGGCTGGCTGCTGCTCGAGGAACCTGCCTGAGCGTCGTCCGGGCGCTCGTTCAGATCAGACCCATCTGGTAGAGACGCCGGATACGGCGCTCCGCCAGATCGGGAAACGACACGTCCGCCGTTCCGATCACGGTGGGATCCAGGCGGACGGTGTTCTCATCATTGTCCAGGCACTTGATGGTCATGGTCACGCGACGTCCGTCTTCGTCCCGGACGACGTGGAACTCGTAGGTGCGAACCTCGCCCGCATCCACCTCGTAGTTCTCCACGCGGATCCAGTCCTGTAGCACTTCGAATCGCCGCACGTCGGTCTCCATCGGCCCGCCCGGCCCGTCCCGCCGGCGGATGTCAGATGGCCCATTATTCCCGTCGATCCCTCCCGGGACGGGACCCGACGCACAAAACCGCTCATCCGTCCGCAGGAAGTGTGCTGCGTGCAATCACGTGCCACGGACGCCGGGCGACACTGCCTGCTCCATCGCCGGTGTTGCCGATGCGTCCAGACAACCAGACAGAACGACTGGCCCGCGTGCTCGAACCGCACCTCGAGCGGCTTTACCGCCTTGCCTTCCGTCTGACCGGATCCAGGGCTGACGCAGAGGACCTGTTCCAGGAGACCCTCACGCGCCTGTTCGAGAACGCCAGGTCGCTGGACGAGGTGGCAGATCCCGGTCCTTACCTGGCGCGTGTGCTCTATCACCGGTTCGTGGACGACCACCGCGCGGTCAGTCGCCGGCGCCTGACCCTGGTCGGCGACGGCGGCGAGCTGGACGACTTCCCGGATGCGGAGGAACGCACCCCCGCCGCCCTGGATGACGCGGCCCGGCGGGCAGCCCGGCTCGAGACGGCGCTCGCCCGTCTCGGTGAAGAATCCCGCCGCCTGCTGCTTCTGCACGACGCCGAGGGTTACACCCTGAAGGAGCTCGCAGCCATCACCGGGATGCCCGAAGGCACCCTTAAATCCCGACTCAGCCGCGCACGATCCAGGCTCCGCGACCTGCTCTGGGATCTGCCCGAGACCGGGCCTCGTCCATCGATCCCGGAAAAAAAAGGGAACCGTTCTGCCACCGGCAACGTGTAAGGGAGTAATGGAGCCGAAAACCATGCAATGCAGCAACGCGGACGCGCAACTTGACGAGTATCTGGACGGTTGGCTGGATGATGACCAGGCTGCTGGCATCGCCCTGCACATCCAGTCCTGCCCGGCCTGCTGCGCGGCGCTCGAGGAACGACAGGCGCTCAGGGAAGACCTGAAACGACTGCCCGTGCCAGAGCCGGATCCGGACTTCTTCGCACGGGCATTGGCGGGCGCTGCCGGTCATCGGACCGCATCGCGCCTGCACACCGCCCGGGTCAGGTTGACCGGACTCGCCGCCGTCGTGCTGGCTGCCGTGGCGCTCGTCGCGGTCCTCCTCGAGGACCCCGGCACTGCTCCAGAACCCGGGCTGCCGTCCATCCATCTGGCCACCGACACGGTGACCCCGGTGAAGCTGGCCTTCTCTTCGGAGAAGCCGCTGACGGACGCCCGCCTGACCCTGACCCTGCCCGTCGGCGTGGAGCTGGTGGGCTACGAAGGCCGGACGGATCTGAGCTGGACCACGGATCTGGAAGCGGGCGCCAACGTGCTTCGCCTGCCGCTGGTCGGTCATACCGCCGCCTCCGATCTGCTGATCGCGAGGCTCGATCACCCGACCGGTTCCAGGACCTTCCGACTTCAGGTCACCGTGAATCAATCCGGAGCACCCGATGATGACTGAACTCGACATTTTTTCCGACGCCCGACTGCGCACCCGTGTCGCAGGACTGGCCCTGACGACCTCCCTGATGCTCGCCCTGCCCGCCTGGGCCGACGAGGAAACGGATGTGACAGACGAGCTGGAGGTGACCCTGGAGGTCTTCGACGACTCCGCTTCCCTGGAGGGATTCGAGCTCCGGCTCACGGATCCTGCGGAGATGGATGACCACGATGTGATCGAGGGAGACGGCGAGCACCAGGACCTTGCTGAGCGCATGGCCCGTTTCGAGGAGGAGGTTCGCGAAGCATCCGATCTCGATGACCGGGAAAGCGACGAGCGGCGCAGCGAGGAGCGGGATGCCGAAATGGACCGTGAAGAGGCCGCAGCCGCCGACCATGACGAGAACCGTCTCGAGCAGCTGGCCGAGTTCGACGAGGCCGACGAGATGGACGAGGTGGATCTGGCCGAGCCGGAGGAAGACGGCGAAGACGCCATGGACGACGCAGCAACCGACGGCGAGATGGCTGACGGTGAGATGGCCGAAGGCGAGCTGGTCGACGAGCCAATTGGCGACGTCGAGGAAGTGATGGAAGAGGAAACGGATGAGCTTTCAGAGGAAGTACCGCCTGCCGGTGAGGACGACGTCCTCACCTGAGCCGGGCAGCAGCCCAGCCGAAGCGCCCGCGATTCCGCGGGCGTTTCGCGTTGGTTCAATTGTCATTGCGCTGAGTCTCGGCCTGGCCGTCCTGCCCCTCCCTTCGAGGGGGGAAACGGAAGCCGGCACCGGAAGCCAGCTGCAAGTCCACGCCGGCGCACTGGCTGAGCAGGCCGCGGCAGCGTATCGCCGCGGAGACTTCGAGGCTGCCGCAATCCTTTACGATAAGGCGGCACGTGCCGGCTTCACCGATCCCATCGTCTTCTACAATCAGGGCGTGGCCCACTACCGCGCCGGCGAGCTGCAGGCCGCCAGGGCGGCCTTCGCCACCGCGGCCGCCTTCGATCAGCTGGCGCCACTCGCCTGCTACAACCTGGGGCTGATCGCCCGCAAGGAAGGCGACTACCGGGACGCCCACGGCTGGTTCCGTCAGGCAGCCGTCCACCCCAGTACGACCGCGCGGGTGAAGAGCCTGGCGCGATCCGCCATCGCCTCGCTGCCGGAGGTGAAGCGCCGGAAACCCACTCTGCTCGCGGAGGAACCCATCCGGCTGACGGATTTCGTCCGCTTCTCGTTCGACACCGGGTACGGCACCGACAGCAACGTTTACCGCGCGCCCGGGTCCGCCTACGTTGATCCGACCCAGGCCGGCGCGCCCCTCGTTGTACCCGAGGTACAGTCGGGCACCTTCGTGCCGCTCGACGCCGACCTGGAGCTTCGCTGGTCACCCTACGAGCAGGGCTACTTCGCAATCCGCTACGAGTTCGATGGACGCGTATATACAAAGTCGGAGCTCTCGAATGCCAACGCCTTCCGGAACAGGGTTTCCGCAGGCGGGCGTATCTATGAAGAAAAACCCAACGGCTACCGCTACTTCAGCAGCTTCTTCGACATCACCCACTACGACGAGAATTACTACGACCGCACGGATGGTGGCGAGGTGCTCATCGGCACCACCGACCTGACCGACAGGTTTCAGCACACAGTGTTCGGCCCGCGCATCTACTACCACCGGGAACGCGGCCGACTCGGCTACGGCATCGCCGCCCGGGCGTTCATCGCCAAGTACAACAGCGACTTCGACGACAACCTTTCCTACCTGGACCTGACGCACGAGCAGTACGAAGCCGGCGCTCACGTCTCCTGGGATCTGTTCCGGCACACCGCCGTGCGAGTCAGCTACGACCGCTACCGACGCGACTACACCGAACGGCTCGCCAAGGACGCCACAGGCGTGCTCAGAACGAGCAACGGCACGCTGAGCTACGACTACCATCTCGCGAGCCTGGGGGTCACCCAGCAGCTGGGCCGACACTTCGACCTGGCGCTGAGTTACCAGTACACGATCCGCAGGGATACCTTCGAGGGCTACGACGACTACGACCGCCACAGCGGCACCGCTGCGCTGGACTTCGCCAGCCGTCGACTCCGCGCCAACGCCGGCGTGATCTACCGCACCTATGCGTTCCCCAACGCGTTCGCCTTCGACCTGCCGGGCGAGCCGGAGAAGACGCTCGACACGGTCTATGCGTTCTTCGAGGCGGACTACCGGATCCGTCAGCGCTACCACATCGTCCTCGCCGGTCAGTTCGACATCGTCGACGCTTCCGACCCACGTTCCGCCTACGACCGCAACCAGCTGTCCGTCGGCCTGCGCTGGCGCCTGTGAGCTGATCCCCCCGTCGCGCTGGCCTGCCCAATGGCCGTGCGGTAAGGTTTGCCTCCCCAGGCAGTCTGTTGACGAGATTTCTCCAGCAGGTTGCCGGTCTGGGAAATCCGGGAGGAGGAAACGATGATCTACGACAACATACTGCAGACCATCGGCAACACGCCGATCGTCCGCCTGAACCGCCTGTCTCCGCAGCACGTGACGATGTACGTGAAGGTCGAGGCGTTCAACCCGCTGGCGTCCGTAAAGGATCGCCTCGCCTACGCGATCATCAAGGACGCCACGGACTCCGGCGAGCTGGCGCCCGGTCAGACCGTGGTGGAAGCCACCTCGGGTAACACCGGCATCGCACTGGCCATGGTCTGCGCCGCCACCGGACACCCCTTCGTGGCGACCATGGCCGAATCGTTCTCCATCGAGCGCAGGAAGATCATGCGCGCCCTGGGCGCCAAGGTGATCCTCACACCGGCGGCCGAGCGGGGCAGCGGCATGGTCAGAAAGGCGGAGGAGCTCGCCAGAGAGCATGGCTGGTTCCTGGCCCGGCAGTTCGAGAACCCGGCCAATCCGGCTTACCACGCAAGTACCACCGGTCCGGAGATTCTCCAGGATTTCGCCGGTGAAAGGCTCGACTTCTGGGTCACCGGCTGGGGTACCGGCGGCACACTGACCGGTGCCGGACGGGTGCTCAAGGCAGCCCGACCCGACATCCGCATCATCGCCGCCGAGCCCGAGCAGGCTTCGCTGCTCGCTGGTGGCGAGTGGAGCCCCCACATGATCCAGGGCTGGACGCCCGACTTCGTGCCGGCAGTGCTCGACGCGAAGATCGCCGATCAGATCGTGCCCGTGAATCAGAACAAGGCCAGAGACAACGCGCTGGCGCTCGCCCGCGAGGAAGGCATCTTCGTTGGCGTCTCTGCCGGCGCGACGCTCACCGCCGCGCTGCAGGTGGCCGAGTCGGCGTCGAAGGGCAGTGTCTTCGTGGTCATGCTGCCGGATACCGGCGAGCGCTACCTGTCCACGTTCCTGTTCGAAGGCATCAACGAGGGCTCCGACGACGAGTGGCTCGACAGCCTCTGACGTCGACGCCCGACAGAGCGCCGATGACGCACCACTCGCCGCGTCATCGGCTGCTCCCCGGCCGGCGCAGGAGCACCCAGACTGAGTCGAACTCCCCGGGAGATCGTTCATGGATTTCCTGTTCCGGCGCGCAGCGTGTTCCGGCACGTGGCTGGTCGTCATCGCCTGCTGCGCGACGACGCAGGCTGCTGTCACCGCCTGCACCGACGCGGATGGACGGCTGACCTATACGCAGTTCGACTGCCCCGGCGGTACGCGGCCGGCGCCCGCCGGAACCGACGGCAGGCTCTCCATCGTCACGACCGCACCGCTGTCCGACGCGGAACGGACGGCCCTCGTCCGCCTCGAGCAGACGCTCACCAAAGACCGTGCCCGGCGGGCCAGGTCACGGCGGCAGTCGGCAGCACGCCGGTCCGCGGAGCGGGAAGAAGCCCGGGAACGCTGCGAAGCGGCCACCCGGGCGCTCGCCGGCATCAGAGAGTCGCGGCGTCAGGGCTACTCGGCAGACGAAGACCGTCGATACGACGCACAGGAAGCGCGCTGGAAGGCCGTGCGCAGGGCGGACTGCTGAACGCCGGACGATCGAAACGCGCCGTGTGCTCAGCCCGGGAACGGGGTCACGAGCCGCGTCGCCAGCGCCACGGTGCCATCCGTGAGCTCCCGACGCCGCTGGAAGTTGGCCATTGCTTCCGGTGCCGGCCGTCGTGACGTCTGCCAGGACTCGAGGCCGTCGTACCAGGTGACGAGCAACATGCGACCCCACGCTCTGGCGGGCACCGCCTGCCGGAAAAGCCCCTGCGGCTCGGCCCGGTAGGAGTCCGTGTTTTCGAAGGTCTCCCAGGCTTCCCGGGACAGGGCCGCTACCTCCTCGACGTCCCGGTCCATGACCCGGAAGAACCGGAATACGTACAGGCCCGGCCGTTCGCAGGGCGCGGTACCGTCCGGGCGGACCGTGGCGCGCAGGGTCAGCGCATCGAGCGCGGTCACATCATCCGGAAGCACAGCGGTGAACGAAGCGGCATCGCGGTCGTCGGCCGCGGCGGCCATGACGATCAGCTCGTTGCTCGCAACGCCGAAGAGGCCCTCCCAGACACCCCACACCGTGATACCGTCACGCCGCCAGCTGCCGAGCACCTGCTCCGCAAGCACCTGCCTGAGACGGGTCTGATCGCGGCCGGGACCGCGCAGATGCAGGTAGCAGTATGTCGGCATCATCGGTCGTCCTCCGCGGTGGATCCCAGAACCCGGGACATTCTATGGAAGAGTGGCAGCGCCGGCAGCAGCGCCACGGCAGAGGCTGCCAGTGCCGCAGAGATGCCGAGCACGCGTGCCGTGTAGCCCAGCACGGGACCGCCGACCACCTGTCCCACCGCATCCGACTGACCGAACAGCGAAAAGAGCGTAGCCCGGGACGATTCCGGAAACAGCCGGTTCAGCCAGGCCGACATCAGCGGGTCGTAGACGCTGCGCAGC
The DNA here is from genome assembly GCA_003247835.1 of Gammaproteobacteria bacterium. Lineage (GTDB taxonomy): Bacteria > Pseudomonadota > Gammaproteobacteria > Pseudomonadales > Azotimanducaceae > SZUA-309. The sequence goes on from QJYB01000056.1 coordinate 27,074, forward strand.
GCACCCACTATCCAGAAGCAGCCGAGCACCGCATAGAAGCCGGGCAGACTCGCGATCAGCATGACGGTGACACTGATTCCGGCCAGGCAGGCGGCCAGGACGCCAGTGAGACGCTTCTGTCTGCCGAGATCGAGGCGCCGTTGCGCCACCGTCGTGGCGCTGAGACCAGCGATGCTCGAAACCGCCGCGATTACGCCCCACCAGGCAACCGTGTCGAGCGATCCCAGCGGCGGGAACTCGAAACGCTCTATGAGGAACGGCGTGAACAGCCGGTCCAGCCCTTCGCTGAAGGCACCGAAGATCGCGGCGACTGCCAGCATGAGCAGCAGCAGCGGATGTCCTCTGACTTCTGCCACACTGGTCAGGAATACCCCACCCAGTACCTGCCAGCTGGCCCGGTCCTCCCCGGCTGCGGGCTCGAAGTGGTCTTCCCGCATGAGCAGCGCCATGGCGAGGGACAGCGCGACGATACCAACCGCGCCGGTGACGATGGGCAGCGTCAGCGACACCTGTGCCAGAGCAATGGCCAGACCGATACCGACGAACGCACCGGCATGGCCGAGCTGCGCACCGCGGAGGAAGGCTGCGTTGGCACGACCCACACCCAGCTCCGAGGTGAGCCAGGCGGGATAGGCGCCGCTGATGAAGGTCCAGCCGAATCCCCAGACAACCTGGGAAAGTAGAATCACAGGGAACACGGGCCAGAACACCATGATCGAGAAGCCGATGCCCACCAGCGCATGGCCAATGATGACCGACAGTCGCCGGCTCACCACGTCCGCCACCACACCGGTGGGAATCTCGAACAGGAACACGGACAGCTCCAGCACCGTGCCCACCAGCACCATCTCGAACGGATCGAGACCGGCCACCTCCACCATGAACACCAGGCTGACGGTGATCATGGTGGTCCAGCAGGCGGCGTACCAGAGGCGCGCCGCCAGGTAGAAGCGATAGCTGTCCAATCCGGATCAGCGCTCCTGCACCACCTTACCCGCCGCAGACAGCGCCGTGAACCGGTCCAGGTCCACCACCACCGGAATACCTTTCGCCTCCGGATCGAATCGCCGCTCAATGGCGTGCATCTCTTCGTAAACACGCTGGCGCACGTTCTCCGCCACGCGGCCACGGCCTTCGAAGGTGTAGTAGACGCGATTGGCGACGTCACCGTAGATGAACGCCATGTGCGGCCGATCGGACAGCGTTTTCAGGAGCTCGCTGTCCGGTTTGCGCACCCAGAGCGCCAGGCTGTCCGGTCCGTGCACGTGTGTGCTGCCGTAGAAGGAGATGTGCGGCTTGCCGTTCTGGTCGACATAGGCGGCAGTGAGCACATTGCCGCTGTCGATGGCCTCGGCCAGCCGGTTCTTCACTTCGTCATCGAGCTCGATCATCGTCTCTTCTCTCCCGCATTCTCATCCGCTGTTCTTTCTGTCCTTCGCCTCACCCGCCGCTCATCAGGCCCAGAAGCTCCGTCGGTGTGAAGCTTCCCACCGGCAGCCGCTCTCCAACCATGCGCGTGGCGATGGCCTGACAGGCCCGGTTGGCAGGCGTCGGCACCCCGTAGAGACTGCCGAGCAGCGAGATCTCGCCGTTCAGATAGTCAGTTTCCACGTTGCCCGTCCCCCGGGACAGGCTCTGCCAGGACGACCCGCCGGGTCTGGTGTAGCCCGGCACGTCCACCATCCGATAGGTGTTCTCATGCCGGGCCCGCACCTCCTCCCGGCTGGCACAGTCGATGCCGGCCGCCTCGAAGCAGGCCAGCGCTTCGGCTCTCAGCATCGAGTAAACGGTCTTCAGCGCCGCTGCTTCCTCTGCCGCCATTTCCTGAGCATCTTCCCCATCAGCCGATACCGTCGCCGCCTGCACGATGTTGCCCAGATTCATCAGCAGCTTCGCGTACTTCTTGCGCATGATACGGCCGTCCGGCTCGGCGCTGAATCCTGCACCGGTGAGCATCGCCATCAGCGATTCGACAAGCGGGTCCACGCCGTGCGGATAGCAGCCCGTGTCCAGAATTCCGCCCGCACCCGCTGCATGTGTCACCACCTCACCCGGCTCGAGATGAATGGCGGGCAGGTTGACGAGCATGCCGTACACCCTCGCAAACCGGCGCAACGCCATGCGCTCGTTGGCGACGCCATTCTGTGCACACACAACGGGCACGTCATGACCCGCCGCCGCGGCCAGATCATCCAGTGCCGTGGTGGTGTGCTGGGTCTTCATGGTGAGCAGCACCACGTCATCTGCCGACCAGGCCACCTCCGCGGGATGACCCGCTACCGGAATCCTGAGGTGATGCACACCGTCCGGCGCGGCAAAGGTCAGTCCGTCCGTCTGCATCGCCTTCAGGTGTTGCCCACGGGCAATGAGCAGAACGTCCGCACCGGCCACGTGCAGCCGCGCACCGATGGTGCCGCCGATGCCTCCGGCGCCATAGATGATGACCCGCATGCGCTCCCTTCCAGGCTAGAATCCGGTCACTGTAGGTGCCCTTGGGGGAGTTCCGCAAATGCTGAGAAGGGTCAGGGGCTACTTTCTGCGCTACGAAGGCGAGGCGCCGGCTGCCACACTCGATCTCGAACGGGATGGATATGCTCTGCTCGAGGGCGTTTTCAGCGCGGATGAGGTGGCCGCGATGATCGAGGACTTCGATCGGATCTACGAAACCTTTCCCCGTGATGGACGGGCAGAGGGGGTACGGGATCCCGCCGAGGACGAAGACTTCCGCTACGAGATGTTCAACCGATCGCCCCTCGCTCAGCAGGCGATCGCACACCCGGCGATCCTCGCCGTCATCGAGCCGCTGCTCGGCGCCGACTGCCACGTGATCGCCAACACCTGCTGGCGCAATCCGCCTCGAGCGGAAAACGGCCACGGCGGCGGCTTCTGGCACATCGACGCCGGGCCACATGTCCCTCACGACCCTGACATCCCCTGGGACGACCGGATCCCTTACCCCGTTTTCGCCATCGGTACCCACATTTTCCTGAAGGACTGCCCGCTGTCCTGCGGCCCGACGGGCGTCATTCCCGGGAGTCACAAGTGCGGTGTGCCGCCACCACCCGATCGTTATGACGACGTCAGCCTGACCTGCAACGGGGTGGGCGTGAAGCCGCTTGTTGCAAAGGCAGGCGATGTCTGCTTCTTCGTTTCCGACGTCTGGCACCGGCGGCTACCCGCGTCAGCCGGGGACACGGGCCGCTACTTTCTGCAGGCGCACTACGGGCGTCGCGACATCGCCCAGCGTGTGCGGACGACAGAGCACGTCAATCACGTCAGCGCCGAGGCGGCAGCCCGGGCCGAGTCGGAACGTGAGCGTCGCCTGATCGGTCTCCATTCACCCTTTTTCTACGACGGCTGAAACCGGCCTGATCCGGCCGGCGGACGGCCACTGCGCAGGATTCACCGCAGCATCAGCGGGTAGTCCAGCGCAGCACCCCAGCGGAGCTGCGCGACGCTGCCATAGCGGTTCTCGTTGGCGAAGCCGTGGTGACGCAGCGTTTCCATGTCCCGGACAATGCGCTCGAGGGGTCCGTCCTTGTAAATCACCGACGAGCCTGCCGCATCGGCCACCCAGCGAACCACCTGTGCCGAGCTCTGCACCGCGTGCGTCCCAGCCAGGTACAGATCGGCCTTCTGTTCGGGCGTCGCGTCCTCACCACGAAGGGCCCGCTGCCAGGCTTCCTCCAGCGCGTCCAGGAACAGCCCCCGGGCCGCGCGATAGGTGGCAAGCGCTCGGCCCGACTTGATCTGCGCGAGCGAGCGGTGCTTGAGCTTCTTCGACTCTGCGTAGGGTGTCTTGCCCTGGGCAAGGTCGTCGAGCGCACCCAACGCTCTGGCCGCCAGGGAAAGCGTCACCGGCACGTAAGTCGCGAACACAATGCGTCCGGGGCAGCGGTACAGCGTGCCCTGATAACAGGCGTTGCGCTGTGCCCGACCCGGCTCCGGCATCCTTACCGTCCGGATCGCGGGAATCCAGACGCCTTCGGCGCTGACATCGTTGCTGCCCGTGCCACGCATGCCGAGCGCATCCCAGTTGTCGACGATCCGGCACTCGGCCATGGGCAGAATGACCGTCATCACCTCCTCGCCGATCCTCGCCGGAGAGAGCAGCCAGCGCGCGTGATGACAGCCACTGACAAAGCTGTTCACGCCCGAGATCACGAAGCCGTCTCCTTCCGGACGGGCCTGAAAAGGTCGATTGCCGCTCGCCGCGATCACCACGTCCGGTTCGGATCCGAAGAGCTCCCGGACCAGCGCTTCGGGCCAGGTCGCGGCGGCGAGCTTTGCGGCGTTGGCGACCATGACGAACCACGCGGCAGCCGGATCGGCGTTGGCAAGCGACTCCGTGATTGCGGCGCAGGTGACCGGGTCCACTTCCAGCCCGCCCAGGCTTTCCGGCAGATAGAGTCTGGCCACACCTGCCTCGAGCATCGCACCGACTGTGTCATCCGCCAGCCGGCAGTGCGTTTCCGCCCAGTCTCCGAGGCGCGATGCGATCTGCCGCGCCGGCTCGAAGCGCTCGATCAGCGCCTGCCGTGACTCATCCATTCCAGCTCCTGTCCCGTGTCTGAAGATTGTGGCACAGGCAAATGCCAACCGCGTCACAGTGCACGCCTCACCGGCCCGTTAGCATGCTCAAGAAATTTGCCGCACAGCGTGCCGGCTGCGTGCCTGCGGACTGCAAAGGACGGTCGCCTTTCATGTCATCCGACTATCACATCGCCACCGACGACGGGCTCATCACCATTCAGGTGCGTCGTGAGACCTCGATCGCGGACCTGCACGAGCTCACCCAGGCGATCGTCGCCGAAGCCAGCTACGATCCCGCCCTGCCCCTGCTCGTCGATCTCAGGGACATGCGCATCGACCTCGGCTCGGAGGATACGGACCCCTTCACCCGATTCGTCATCGCACAGTTCAAGGGGCGGCCCGGCACCATGGCTGTCGTCATCGACGGCGACATGAGCCGCGAGCTGGCGGCCGCCATATACTGGCTGGCCTGCGCTGTCGGCGGCACGGAAGTGTTCGATGACTACGACCACGCGCTGAAGTGGCTGATCAGAAAGGAGTTCGTCGGCGAGCCCGTCGGGCAACAGGCCGCGGGTTGCTGATCGGTCCGCGGTTCAGCCGCTCAGCAGAAAGATCATGCCGGCAATGGCACCGAGCGAACCCCAGAGAATGTAGGGACCAAAGTAGACGACGAATCGCGCCACGTTGTCCTGCGAGCTGTCGTACCGCTCGCCTTCGGACCGGATGGGCTCCGGTACGGATCGACCCGCCATGGATGTCTCCCTGCCATCGGTCCGGTTCGGACCGGTCGTGTTCAGACTCCTGCACACCCGGTACTTTCCGGGTACACCAGACGACCACACGACGGGCGTCTCGTTACGCCCGGTTCCCCCTGCGGCGGAGCACTGCTCCCACGACATCCTGTTTTCGGGTCTTTGACTGCCTATTTACCCCGAATCCCGCCGGAGCGGCAGTCACGCGGCGG
>QJYB01000023.1 GCA_003247835.1 Gammaproteobacteria bacterium
TGTCGAGCGGCTGGGTCTTGGCGTACCCCTGGTGGGAGATGGTGACCACCAGGTCCTCTTCGATGATGAGATCCTCCACCGAGAGGTCTTCCTGAGTGGAGAGAATCTCCGTGCGACGTTCGTCGCCGTAGGTGCTGCGGACCTCGATCAGTTCCTCGCGGAGCACGGTCAGCAGTCGCGCCTCGGAATCCAGAATGTCCGTGAGATCGGCGATCTCGTCCAGCACACCCTGGTAATCCTCGATGAGCTTGCCCTGCTCGAGGGCGGTCAGGCGGTTCAGACGCAGCTCCAGGATCGCCTGGGCCTGCTCAGCGGAAAGGTAGTAGAGCCCGTCGCGGAAGCCGAACTCGTCACCGAGATCGTCGGGTCTGCAGGCATCGCTTCCCGCCCGTTCGAGCAGGGCCTGCACGCCGGCCGACGCCCAGCCACGGCCCATGAGCGCGACACGTGCTTCCGCAGCCGCTGGTGAGGCCTTGATGAGCTCGATCACCTCATCGATGTTGGCGAGCGCCACGGCCTGGCCCTCCAGGATGTGGCCTCGCTGCCGGGCCCGGCGCAGCAGGTAAATGGTCCGTCGGGTGATGACCTCGCGGCGGTGTTGCAGAAACGCTTCCAGCATCTGCTTGAGGTTCAGCACCCGTGGCTGGTCGTCGACGAGCGCCACGCAGTTGATGCCGAATACGGACTGCAGCTGGGTCTGGGCGTAGAGGTTGTTCAGCACCACCTCCCCGGGTTCGCCGCGCCTGAGCTCGATGACGATCCTGAGGCCGTCCTTGTCCGACTCGTCTCTGAGCTCGGTGATGCCTTCGATCTTCTTGTCCTTCACCAGCTCGGCGATCTTCTCGATCAGGCGCGCCTTGTTGAGCTGGTAGGGAATCTCCGTGACGATGATGGTGTCTTTGTTGGTCTTCTCGTCGCTGACCACCTCGGCCCGCGCGCGAACGTAAATCCGGCCGCGACCGGTGCGGTACGCTTCGACGATGCCGGCACGGCCGTTGATGATGCCGGCGGTGGGAAAATCCGGACCCTGAATGTGCTCCATCAGGCCGTCGACAGTCAGTGCCGGATCATCCAGCAGCGCCAGTGCCCCGTTGATCACCTCGGTGAGGTTGTGGGGCGGAATGTTCGTGGCCATGCCGACGGCGATACCGGAGCTGCCGTTGACCAGCAGGTTGGGTACACGCGTCGGCAGCACCTCGGGCATGGACAGCGTGCCGTCGTAGTTCGGAACGAAGCTCACCGTCTCCTTGTCGAGGTCGGCGAGCAGGTCCGATGCCATCCGGGCCATGCGCACCTCGGTGTAACGCATGGCCGCCGCCCGATCACCGTCGATGGATCCGAAGTTGCCCTGCCCGTCCACGAGCATGTAACGCATCGCGAAGTCCTGGGCCAGCCGCACCAGCGTGTCGTAGATAGCGAGGTCGCCGTGTGGGTGGTACTTACCCATGACGTCGCCCACCACACGGGCCGACTTCACGTAAGGACGGTTGAAGGTGTTGTTCAACTCGTTCATGGTGAACAGCACGCGACGATGGACGGGCTTCAGGCCATCCCGGACATCGGGCAGCGCCCGGCCGACGATGACGCTCATCGCGTAGTCGAGGTACGACTGCCGGAGCTCGTCTTCGATGTTGACCGGCAGGATTTCTCTGCCGCCGGGACCCTCCGGACCGCCGCCACCGGGTGGTTGCGGCGCCCCGGGTCCGTTCACATCACCGGTGCCATCGGCACCGTCCGTGCCGACGGGACCGGCATCGGGTTCCAATTCAGACATAGATTCGTGGACTCTTAATCAGCCTTTTTTTAGGCGTGTGTTGCGTGCAGAGACGCTTTAGGGCCGGACTGGAAAAAACGCCAAATTTTAGCACGAAGCGCCTGTCGAAACGTAACTTTCGGGACTTCCGGTATACTCGCGCGATGCCGCCCCAGAGCCCTCCCGGAAAGCCCCTCGAGCACGTCGACCTGCTGCTGGAAGCGGCCTGGGTACTGCCGTTCGGGGACGACACGGATACGGGTATGCAGGCCCCGGGCGCAGTAGCCGTGCGCGACGGCATCATCGTCGCCGTGGGTGCTGCGGGCGACCTTACCCGCCGCTTCGAACCCACCCGCACGATCAGTCTGCCCGACCACGTGATCATGCCGGGCCTGGTCAACGCACACTGCCACGCCGCCATGACCCTGCTGCGTGGCTCGAGCGAAGATGCGCCGCTGCAGCGCTGGCTCACGGAGCAGATCTGGCCTCTGGAAGCCAGATGGGTGGACGAGCATTTCGTCCGCGACGGAATCCGGCTGGCCATCGCCGAGATGATCCGCGCCGGCATCACGTGCTTTGCCGATATGTATTTCTTTCCCGAGATCGGCGCCGCGGAGGTGCGGCGGGCCGGCCTCCGGGCCCAGATCGCCTTTCCTGTCATCGAGTTCGCCAACGCCTGGTGCAGAAACAGCGAGGAAGGATTCCACAAGGGTCTCGCGCTCTACGACGAGTACAAGAACGACCCGTTCGTGGACATCGCCTTCGGACCCCATGCGGCTTACACCGTAACCGAGGACGATCTGGACAAGATCCTCATGTACTCCGAGGAACTCGACGCCAACGTGCACATCCACCTGCACGAGAACGGCGCCGAGCTGGAGGAGAATGCGCGCCGCTATGGCAAGTCCGGTATCCGCCACCTGCACGAACGGGGACTGCTCGGTCCCCGTCTGCAGGCCGTGCACGTCACCCAGATCAGTCCGGAGGAGATCGAGCTGTTCGTCGACAGCAATGTTCAGGTCGTTCATTGCCCCACCTCCAACGCCAAGCTCGCCAGCGGTATCTGCCCGGTGGTTCCCATGAGGAATGCGGGGGTGAACGTCTGCCTCGGCACGGATGGTGCCGCTTCCAATAATCTGCTCGATCTCTTTGGCGAAGCCCGGCTCGCGTCACTGCTGGCCAAGCTGGATCAGGCCGACGCCGCCGCGCTGCCGTCGGCTGCGGCTCTGGCGATGGCAACCAGCGGCGGCGCCCGCGCCCTCGGTCGCGGTGAGCAGATCGGCACGCTGCAACCCGGCAAGGCTGCAGACCTCATAGCCGTCGACATGCGGGCGATCAGGCATCAACCGCTGTACGATCCCACCGCGCAGCTGCTGCACACGGGCAGCGGTTGCTCGGTGAGTCACGTCTGGGTCGCCGGCGAGTGTCTGCTGGACGACGGCCGGCTGACCCGGATGGACGAAGCGGAGATCATCGAGAAGGCGCGCGGCTGGCAGCGGCGGATCCGACCCCGATGAGCAACGTCGACCCGAGCGAGATCCGCAAATTCGAGGCGCTGGCGCACCGGTGGTGGGATCCCGAGGGAGATTTCCGGCCGCTTCACGACATCAACCCGGCAAGACTCGCCTGGATCGCCAGCAAGGTAACCCTCGCCGGTGCCCGGGCGGTGGACGTGGGCTGCGGCGGCGGCATCCTGGCGGAAGCCATGGCACACGCGGGTGCCGTGGTGACGGGTCTGGACATGGCCGAGAGCCCCCTGGCGGTAGCCCGGCTGCACGCGCTGGAATCACGAACGGAAGTGGAGTATCTCGAGTCCACCGCCGAGGCGCTGGCAGCGGACCGACCGGGGATCTACGACGTGGTCACCTGCCTGGAAATGCTCGAGCACGTGCCCGATATCGCCTCCACCATCCGCGCCTGCGCCGATCTCGCCAGGCCCGGTGGCGCGCTGTTCTTCTCGACCATCAACCGCAATCCCAAGGCCTGGGCGCTGGCCGTGGTGGGCGCCGAGTACGTGCTCGGTCTGCTGCCGAAGGGCACGCACGATTACGCCAGGTTCATCAAGCCGCACGAGCTGGCGGCCGCCGTCCGCGCAGCTGGTCTGGAGGTCGTCGAGATCCGGGGCATGCGCTACAACCCGTTTTCCCGCAACACCAAGATCTGCGACGACGTGGACGTGAACTACGTGCTGCACGCCCTGAAACCTGCCGATGGCTGACTACCCTGAGCTCGCCCTCGCACGTGCGCACTGGCGTTACCAGCCGCAGCAGGATTGTCTCGACGGCAAGGTGATACTGATCACCGGCGCCGGTGACGGAATCGGCCGGGCCGCCGCCCGGACCTTCGCCAGCTATGGTGCGACCGTCGTGCTGCTCGGCCGCACCCGCTCGAAGCTCGAGTCGGTTTCCGACTGGATCGGCGAGGCCACGGGGCGGGAGGCCGTGATCGTGCCCTGCGAACTTTCGGCGTTCGGCGACGAGAACGCCACGGCACTCGGCAACGCCATCGGCGAAGCCTTCGGTCGGCTGGACGGCCTGCTGCACAACGCCTCGCTGCTCGGCCCCAAGGTGCCCATTGCCCACTATCCCACCAGCGAGTGGCAGAACGTATTCCAGGTCAACGTTCACGCGACGTTCCTGCTGACCCGCGCCATGCTGCCGCTGCTGGAGGCGGCAGATGCCGCGTCCGTGGTGCTCACCTCATCGAGCGTCGGCCGCAAGGGCCGCGCTTACTGGGGTGCCTACGCAGCCTCGAAGTTCGCCGTGGAAGGCCTCATGCAGATTCTCGCGGATGAGTACGAGCACAACGGCAGGCTCCGCTTCAACAGCCTCAACCCGGGAGGAACCCGCACAGCCATGCGCGCTGCTGCTTACCCCGCCGAAAACCCGGACGACGTGCCGACGCCGGAAACTCACATGGATCTCTATCTGTACCTGATGTCCGACGCGTCCCGTACCGTGAGCGGCAGGCAGCTCGACGCGCGTGACTGGTCACCAGTCGACTGATCAGGGTCCGGCAATCTCCGGATAGGCAATGAGCACGGAGGACTTCTTCCGGTCCCGGCCAGGCTTGCGTCCGGCGCCGCCGGACAGCGCCGGTACCGGCAGCTTCAGCAGCCTGTAGAGCGAGCGGACGTCATCTTCGCTGAGCTCGACCCAGTGTCCTCGCGTCACCCTGGACGGCAGCACCACCGGACCGAACCGCACCCGTTTCAGGCGGCTCACCATCAGGCGGCAGGATTCGAAGAGTCGTCGGATCTCGCGGTTCTTTCCTTCCATCAGCACAACGTGGTACCAGTGGTTCGTACCGCGACCGTTGTAGTACTCCAGGTCGCTGAAGGCGAGGTGTTCGCCGTCGTCGACGATCCCTTCGATGAGCTGCCGACGCTGAGCTTCCGTGAGCACGCCATTCACCCGCACTGCATACTCGCGATCGAGCCCGGTGGAAGGGTGCATCATCCGGTTCGCCAGCGCGCCATCGTTGGTGAGCAGCAGCAGCCCGCTGGTGGCGATGTCGAGCCTGCCAATGGAAATCCAGCGACCGCCGCTCGCCGCAGGCAGGTGCTCGAACACCGTGGGACGACCTTCGGGATCGCTGCGGGTGCACACCTCACCCACCGGCTTGTTGTAGAGCAGGACCCGAGCCGGCACCTCAGCGGTGCGCCGACGGCGGGCGGGCCTGCCGTCCACCAGTATCTCGTCGTCCGGACCGACCCGCTGACCGATGTGTGCCGGTGTGCCGGCGACCATCACCCGCCCGGCTTCTATCCACCGCTCCATCTCGCGACGTGAGCCCAGGCCCAGATCGGCAAGCACCTTCTGCAGCTTTTCGCTGCGGGTGTCGGTGCTGTCGCGCACGTCAGTGCGACGAGCGGGGCAGTCTCAGCACGGTTGCGCTCGGCTGCTCCGCCGTCGACGCCGATGCGTCGTCGTCATCGGCCGGCTCGCCTTCGAGGTCGGTCACCACGTCCACGACGTGTGCCGGATGTCCTGCATCCTCGTCGTCGACCTCCGCCGATTCGCTGGCCGCCTGTGCACCTTCGCGGAACCGCGCGCTGGCTGCATCGGCCCGCTCGAGCGCCGCCGCCAGCTCCGCGTCGAAGGCGTCGACGTCGAGATCGGGAACGGCGGCTTCGTCGTCCGCTTCCGTGGCATCGCCTGTCAGTTCCCGTCCGTCAGCGAAAGCAACGTCGACGGATCCGGCATCCCCGTGGGCGGCGTCGGGGGAGAGAGTACCCTGCGGTTGTCCGTCCGCCGCCATCCGCGGTTCGGCTTCCTCCACCACCAGCGGCTCGATGAGCGCGCGGATCTCCGCCAGAGGCGGCATCTGGTCGAGGCTCTTCAGGTTGAAATAATCCAGGAACTCTCTGGTCGTGCCATACATGGACGGACGGCCCGGTACCTCCCGCTGACCCACCACGCGAATCCAACCCCGCTCGAGCAGTGTGCGCATGATGTTCTGGCTGACGCTCACGCCGCGGACCTGCTCGATGTCACCCCGGGTTACAGGCTGCTTGTAGGCAATCAGCGCCAGAGTCTCCAGCAGCGCCCGGGTGTAGCGTGGCGGCTTCTCCTCCCAGAGCCGACTGATCCAGGGTGAGAGATCCTGGCGCACCTGATAACGGTAGCCGGATGCGACGCGGGCGAGCTCGTAACCCCGATCCGTTGCCTCCTCCGTGAGCGTCTTGAGCGCGTCTCTGAGCTCCGCACGCAGGGTATCCTCCGCCACCTCGTCCGGCCGAAACAGCTTGGCGAGCTGTTCCACGGTGAGTGGCTCGTCCGCGGCGAGCAGTGCGGCTTCGACGATGTTCTTGAGCTTAAGAGGCTCCATGGGACGCTTCTCCTGCTGCGCGGACATAGATCGGTCCGAATGCCTGATTCTGGACGAACTCGATGAGGGACTCCCTGAGCAGCTCCATGATGGCGAGGAATGCCACGACCACGCCGAGCCGCCCTTCTTCCGGTGAGAACAGACTTGTGAACGGAACGAAGTCCCGGGATTCGTTGACCAGGGAGAGGATGCCCGACATCCGTTCCCTGACGGACAGCGGTTCCATCTGCACCTGGTGGTGCTGGTACATGTCTGCCCGCTTCAGCACGCGGGCCAGCGCAATCAGCACTTCCTTCAGTTCCACCTCGGGATCCGCATGCTCGCTGACGAGCTTCGGCCGACTCGCATGGGCCAGGTACAGGTCCCGCTCCAGCCGTGGTATCTCGTCCAGATTCTCCGCTGCCGTCTTGATCTGCTCGTACTGCTGCAGGCGCCGGATCAGCTCGGCCCTCGGGTCGTCCTCGTCGTCGTCCGTCTCCACCGGCCTGGGCAGCAGCATGCGCGATTTGATTTCCGCCAGCATCGCGGCCATGACCAGATACTCACCGGCGAGCTCCAGCTGCATGGCGCTGATGAGCTCGATGTAGCTCATGTACTGCTCGGTGATCTCGGCGACCCGGATCTCCAGAATGTCCAGGTTCTCGCGCCGGATCAGGTAGAGCAGCAGGTCGAGCGGCCCTTCGAAGGTCTCGAGAAAGACCTCCAGGGCGTGGGGAGGGATGTACAGGTCCTTGGGCAGCTCCTGGACGGTTTCACCCTGGACCAGTGCCAGCGTCATCTGGCCGCCCTCACTCTGCCGGATCCTGTGCAGCTGATGCACCTTACCGCCCTGAGCGGGTTCCGAAGGCAGGACGGGGGACTCGTACTCGCTCTCGCTGCCGGTGGATTCTCCGCTCACGGGTGCCTCCTTGTTGACACGGTACGCCGCCTACCCACTGATGCCGATGGCAGCACGTACTTCCTCGATGGTTTCCTTGGCCACGTCTCTGGCCTTCTCCGAGCCTTCCCGGAGGATGGTGTGCACGAGGCCAGGATCCTGCTCGAACTGAACGGCCCGCTCCCGGCGTTCGGTCTGCTCGCGGGTGATCGCATCGATCAGCGGACCCTTGCAGTCGACGCAGCCGATCGCGGCAGTTCGACAACCTTCCGATGCCCAGCGGCATACCTCCTCGCTGGAGTAGATACGATGCAGGCTGAACACCGGACAGACATCCGGATTACCGGGATCCTGACGTCTCACCCGGGCCGGGTCGGTCTGCATGGTGCGGATCTTCTCCCGGGTGGACTCCGGCGCCTCGCGGATCTCGATCACGTTGTTGTAGGACTTGGACATTTTCTCGCCGTCGAGCCCCGGCACCTTGGCCTGCTCGGTGAGCAGCACCCGGGGTTCCGGCAGGATGATGCGGCCGCCGCCTTCGAGATAGCCGAACAGCCGCTCCGCATCACCGATGGAGAGGTTCTGCTGCTCGGCGAGCAGCGCCTGGGCTTTCTCCAGTGCCGCCGCGTCACCCTGCTCCTGATAGGCGCGACGGAGCTGCATGTAGAGCCGGGCGGCTTTCTTGCCCATTTTCTTGACCGCCGCCTCGGCCTGATCCTCGAATCCCGGCTCCCGACCATAGATGTGGTTGAAGCGTCGCGCCACCTCACGGGTGAGCTCCACGTGGGCCACCTGATCCGCTCCGACCGGCACGTTGCCCGCCCGGTAGATGAGAATGTCCGCCGACTGCAGCAGGGGGTAACCGAGAAACCCGTACGTGGACAGATCCCGGTCGTTGAGCTTGGCCTGCTGGTCCTTGTAGCTCGGCACCCGCTCCAGCCAGGACACCGGTGTGATCATCGACAGCAGCAGGTGCAGCTCCGCGTGCTCCGGAACCCGCGACTGGACGAACAGGGTAGCCGCGTTCGGATTGATGCCTGCGGCGAGCCAGTCGACGGCGGTATCGAAGACGTACTGCTCGATGTCGGCCGTGTGCTCGTAGTTGGTGGTGAGCGCATGCCAGTCCGCGACGAAGAAGAAGCACTCGTACTCGTGCTGGAGACGGACCCAGTTCTTCAGGACCCCGTGATAGTGGCCCAGGTGCAGGCGACCCGTGGGTCGCATGCCGGATACCACCCGCTTGCTGGACTCGCTACTGCTCAACGGGAAACCTTATGTTCGGCGACGGGACTAATGGCGGTAGGTTGGGTGGCTGCAATGGGGCGCATTATGCCCCTTTTTTCCGGTCGGATCAGGCCCGGACAGCGCATCCGGCGCCGCACCCGCTACTCGAAGACCCCGGCTCCCTGGCGGACCACCTCACCACCCGGCACGGTCAGGTCCACCACGGTGGTCTGCTCCACACCACAGAAACCGCCATCGATGATGAGATCCACGCTGCGCTCGAGCCGTTCGCGGATGAGTTCGGGGTCCACCATGGGCTGTTCCTCGCCGGGCAGGATCATGGTGGTGGTCATCATGGGCTCACCCAGCGCTTCGAGAAGCCCAAGGGCAATGGGATGCGCAGGTACGCGCAGCCCGATGGTCTTCCGCTTCGGATGCACGAGACGTCGTGGCACTTCCCGGGTCGCCGGCAGCAGAAAGGTGAAGGGTCCCGGTGTCAGCCGTTTCAGGATCCGATAGGCCGCGTTGTCGACCCGCGCGTAGGTGCCGAGCTCGGACAGGTCCCGGCACAGCAGTGTCATGTGGTGGTGCCGGTCCAGCCGGCGGATCAGGTGAATCCGCTCCAGAGCGCCCTTGTCGCCGATGTGGCAGCCGAGGGCATAGGTCGTATCCGTCGGATAGACCACCAGTCCGCCGGCAGCGACGATGGCCGCCGCCTGCTCGAGCAGACGCTGCTGGGGATGCGTCGGATGAATGCTGAAGTACTGGCTCAAGTGAACTCTGGGGCGGCCCGCGCAATCGCGGTATTATCGCACCAAACCCCATAAGTCCCGAGATGAGCCAACTTTTAGATTTCGTGCCCGTCGCGGTCTTCGCGATCGTCTTCTTCCTGTCGGACATCTTCTACGCCACCGCGGCGCTCATGGTTGGTGTGACGATCCAGGTGCTGGTCTACCTGGTCATGAAGAAGCCGGTGAGCCGGGAGCTCAAGATCACCTTCTGGGCCAGCATGGTGGTCGGCGGCCTGACCCTGGTATTCCGGAA
>QJYB01000098.1 GCA_003247835.1 Gammaproteobacteria bacterium
ATTCATTCAGAGCATGTTCCCAGGCCGGATACTTCTTCACGAACGCACCGGCAGTATCGATCAGTGGGCTCGAAGCCCTGTATCCAATGTCCAGATCCACGTTCACAAAGTCAGCCTGCAGAAGGCTGAAGAACGCAAGCGCGTAAGTCATGAATTCCTGCCACTCGTCGTTCGAATAGTCGGCGACCTGTGGCTGCATGGACTTCATCGCAATTCTCTTCAGCTCCGGATCACGGGCGATTTCCCGATTCCAGTTCGAGAACGTGAGCCAGATCTCGCGTGTCGAGCTGCCTGCGATCGCTCGCGTATTGGTTCTCATCTCGCGGGCGAGAAAGACCAACGTCACTACGACCGCCATCGCAGACGCAACTTCCCCTATCGCTCCGATCGCATCCCAGGGCATCTTCGAAACCTCTTCAGGCCATGCCTGTTTCAGGTCCCGGACGGCCGCCCATCTGTCGGGCGGCTTACCCCTGCAGGGATCCGAAACCCTTCCCTTCCGCTACCAGCTTCTCGAGCAGCGGCGCCGGTTTCCAGGCGTCACCGCCGTAGATCTCGCCAAACCGCTTGATGTCCGCCAGCACGGTGTCGAGCCCCTGCTGGTCGGCCCAGAACATCGGGCCGCCGGTCACCTCCGGAAAGCCGTAGCCGTTGATGTAGACGATGTCGATATCGCAGGGCCGGATGGCGATGCCGTCCTCGAGAATGCGGGCGCCTTCGTTGATCAACGGGTAGAGGCAGCGCTTGAGCACCTCCTCGTCGCTGATCTTGTGGCGCTCGATGCCGAGCTCGGCGGAGGTCTGCTCCACCAGCGCAACGACCTCCGGATCCGGCTGGCCTGCCCGGCTGCCCTCCGGGTAGATGTAGTAACCCCGCGACGTCTTCTGGCCGAAACGGCCGAGCTCGCAGAGCTTGTCTGCGACGCGGGCCGTGATCGGCACGTCTTCCGGCTTCACACCGGCCAGCTTTCTGGCCCGCCAGCCGAGGTCGAGGCCCACCAGGTCGTTCATCTGAAACGGCCCCATGGGCATGCCGAAACCGTTGATGACGCTGTCCACCTGGTAAGGCGTGGCGCCCTGCAGAATGATCTCGCCCGCCTGACGGGTGTACTGACCCAGCATGCGGTTGCCGATGAATCCGGGCGCATTACCCGAGAGCACGGAGATCTTGTTCAGCGTCCGGCCGAGCTTCATCACCGTGGCGATAGTCTGATGGCTCGACTTCGCGCCACGCACCACCTCCACCAGACGCATGACGTTGGCCGGCGAGAAGAAGTGCATACCGATCACCACTTCCGGACGGGAGGTGGCGTCCGCCATTTTGTCGACATCGAGGCCCGAGGTGTTGCTGGCGAGAATCGCTCCTGCCTTGGCCACCTTGTCGAGCTTGCCGAAGATCTCGCACTTGAGATCCAGGTTTTCATAGACGGCCTCGACGATGATATCGGCACTGCCGAGATCCTCGTAGCTCGTCGTGCCGGTAAGCAGGCTCATGCGCTTGTCCACCTCTTCTGCCGTCATCCGCCCACGGCTGACCTGGATGTCGTAGTTACGCTTGATGACGCCAAGTCCCTTGTCGAGGGCTTCCGGGTTCATCTCCAGAACGGTGACGGGAATACCGACATTGGCGAAGCTCATGGAGATGCCGCCACCCATGGTGCCGCACCCGATAACAGCCGCGGATCCGATCTTGCCGACGGGCGTATCTCTGGAGATGTCCGGAATCTTGGCCACTTCCCGCTCGGCGAAGAACAGATGAATGAGCGCCGCGCGCTGCGGGTGGGCGAGGCACTTCGCAAAGCATTCCCGTTCCACCGCCATGCCTTTGTCGAAGTCCGGCTCGTTCACCGCGGCTTCCACGCACTGGATGATCATCTCCGGCGCGAAACGGCCACGCATTCTTCTCGCGGCCTGGGCTCGGGCATCGGCAAAGATCTGGGCGTTGCCGCGATCTGCCTCCACCTTCGCCGACTCATCGCGGATCTTGCGGGTTCTGCCGCCTTCGGCGAGCACCTTCTTTGCAAAGGCGATACCACCCTCGACGATATCACCGTCGACGACGTCGTCGACGATGCCGAGCGCCTTGGCCTGTGGTGCCGGGATGGGATCGCCGGAGAGAATGAAGCCCAGCGCCTTCTCCGCGCCGATCAGCCGGGGCAGCCGTTGCGTGCCGCCCGCACCAGGCAGCAGACCCAGCTTCACCTCGGGCAGGCCTACCGGTGCGCCGGGCGACGCAACACGGTAGTCGCAGCACAAGGCCACTTCCAGACCACCGCCGAAGGCCGTGCCGTTGATGGCTGCGACGATGGGTTTCGTGCTGTGTTCCATCATCGTCAGCGCTTCGTGCAGACCCACGCCCTCCGACGCGGAAGCGCCGAACTCGGAAATGTCGGCGCCGGCGATGAAGGCTCGACCCGCACCCGTGATGACGATGGCTTCGATCGCGTCGTCACCCAGCGCCGTCTGCACACCGTCGAAGAGCCCCTGACGGACGCCGCTCGAGAGCGGGTTGACGGGTGGGTTGTCCACGGTCATGAGCGCGATGTTGCCCCGCGTCTCGTAGTGCACGGTCCCTTTCATGATTCGATCCCCGGTCTGGAAAAGACCGGGAGTATGCCTCCCTGCCCCGGGATTGGCCAACCGGATCCTCGAAGGACTAGGCACGCACGCGTACCGTCGGGCGTCCCGGTCCTTTAGGATAGCGACCCTTGCGATGACCACAGGACGACGACCGATGACGGGACGGGTTTCAGGGCGTACTGCGCTGGTGACGGGTGGCGGGTCTGGTATCGGCAGGGCGTCGGCCGCCCGCCTCGCCGCGGAAGGAGCTTTCGTGCTGGTGACCGACGTGGACGATGCCATGGGCGAGGCGACGGTGGCGGCGATCCGGGAGATCGGTGGCGAGGCTGATTTCCTGCACCACGACGTGGCCAGCGAGCCCGACTGGGAAGCCGTGCTCACCTGGCTCAGGAACCAGCGCGGTGCGCTGCACATCCTGGTCAACAACGCGGGTATCGGCATCGGCGGCAGTCTGCTCACCCTGTCGCTCGAAGACTGGCGACGCCAGCAGGCCATCAACCTGGACGGCGTGTTTCTCGGTCTCAAGCACGGCATTCCGCTGATGCGGGATTCCGGCGGTGGTTCAATCGTCAACATCTCTTCCGTTGCGGGACTGAAAGGCAGCCCGAACCTTGCCGCCTACTGCGCGACCAAGGGCGGTGTGCGGCTGCTCACCAAGGGTGCGGCGCTCGAGTGCGCCAGGGAACGGTGGGGGGTGAGGGTCAACTCGGTGCATCCCGGTGTCATCGACACGCCGATCTGGACCAAGGTGGACCCCGAGGCATTCGTCGCGGGAACGAACGCCGTGGACGTGGATGCCATGGCCGCGCTGGGCGTCCCCATGGGCATTCCGGGCAGGCCGGAAGACATCGCCAACGGCGTGCTGTTTCTCGCCAGTGACGAGAGCAGCTACATGACCGGGTCGGAGCTCGTCATCGACGGCGGCGTCAGCGCCTGATCTAATGCGCGCCACTCGAGGTACATCGTGACTGATCGATCAACGCACCACGTAGCCACTATCGTCGCGGCAGGACTGCTGCTGTGCGCGGCCGCCCGGGCCGGCGATTCCGAGCGGCCTGCAGCAGGCGCCTATGAGATCACCACGGCCACTACCTATACAGACGTCGAGCTGCCGGCGACGACCATCACCACCACGAGCTGCCTGAGCGCGGAGGACCTGGATCGGGATCCGGCAAGCGCGCTGGCTGCACTGCCGGCCGGGGATGCCTGCAGCGTCGTCGAGTCGGTCATGGAGGGTGGTGCCATCCAGATGCGTATCGTCTGCGACATGTCCGACGGCAGCATGGTCATGGCGACGAACGGCAGCTATGACCGCAACGGCTGGGATATGGTCAACGAGGTGACGGTCACCGTCGGCGGCGACCAGGTGAAGATGCACGCCACCATCACAGGCCGGCGCACGGGGGACTGTTGACCGTCCAGGATGCGGCTCCGCTGCTGACCCTGTCCGGAATCCGGAAGCATCTGGGTGAGCGGTCGGTGCTCGACAACGTGTCTCTTTCCGTGCGCCCCGGCGAGCTCGTCGTGCTCCTCGGTCCCAACGGCGCCGGTAAGACCACGCTACTCGGCACCGCGTGCGGACGCATCGCGCCGGATGGTGGGACCGCGCGACTGTCCGGTCACGATCCACGCAGAGACGTCGACGCGCGACGCTCGCTGGGCTTCGTGCCTCAGGAGCTGGCGCTCTATCCCTACCTGACCGTGACTGAGAATCTGCAGGTATTCGGCCGCATGATGGGCGTCACCCGCAGCGCACTCGGCGAACGGGTGTCGGAGGCGCTCGAGTGGAGCGGGCTCGAGGAGCGACGCCACGATCGGGTCCAGACCCTCTCCGGCGGCATGCAGCGCCGCCTGAACATTGTCGCGAGCCTGCTGCACCGCCCCGGTCTGCTGCTGCTCGACGAGCCGACGGTGGGTGTGGACGTGAACGCCCGGGAACGCATCCACGAGCTGCTGCGCCGGCTCCGGGCCGAGGGGCTCGGCATCCTGCTCACCACCCATGACCTCCTGCAGGCCGCGACGCTGGCCGACCGGGTGGTGTTCATGCTGGGCGGGCGCATCCGACTGGAAGGTGCACCCGAGGTGCTGATCGATCAGGTCTTCGAGGACGCCAAGGAGATCACCATCAGCCTCAGCACCGTACCGGACGGCAGCCAGCGCGCCGCGCTGATGACGGCCGGACTCACCGGCGCCCACGGCGACCGGACCTGGACCGGAAGTGTCACCGGCGGCTACGACGGTGTCGCGGACTGGAACCATCGACTGGACGGGCTGGGGCTCGCCGCCGCCGAGATTCGGGTGCGCGAGCCGAGCCTGGAAGGCGTTTTCCTCAAGCTGACCGGCGAGGAGCTCGGCCTGTGAGCGGCGCCATCTTCAGAGCCATGCTGCTGGGGTTGCTGCGTGACCGCGGTGCGCTGCTGATGAGTTTTTTTCTCCCGGCCGTGTTCTTCGTGATCATGGCGGAGATCTTCACCGCCACCACCGGCAACACGCTGAACCTGAAGGTGGCGGTGCTCGACGAGGTGGGCAGTGAGACCAGCACCCGGCTCGTGCAGGCACTCTCCAAGAACGAGACGCTCACCCTGCTGCCGGGCTCGGCGGCCACCACCCGGGACGCCGTGCGCGCACTGGTCAGGTCCGGCGAAGCCGATATCGGTCTGATCATCCGCGCCGATGCCGAATCACTCGACGAGGCGGGCGGATTCGGCGCGCCGCCGCTGCTGGTGGTCACCGATCCCGCCCGGGGTGTGGCGGAACCCATGCTCACCGGCCAGATCCGTCGCGCCTACTTCAGCGCGCTCCCGGATGTTGCCATGGGCAACGTGGTCGCTGAGCTGGAGAACCAGTTCCTCACCCTGACGGACGAGCAGCACGATGAGGTGGACGAGGGTCTCCTGGAAATGCGCGAGGAAGCAGCCGCCGGTCGGGAAGTGGGCTGGTCATTCGAGGATCTGCTCGGCCGGGAATCAGTAATCGGTGGCGAGGCCGTGAACCTGGTCGCCTATTCCGCCGGCGCGGTTGCGTTCATGTTCCTGCTGTTCGCTTCGGTGCACGGCGCCGTTTCGCTGCTCGAGGAACAGGAGAGCGGCATTCTCGATCGGGTGCTGGCCGGCCCCGGGGGCATGGGCGTGCTCGTCGACGGCAAGTTTCTCTATGTGATCGGCCAGGGCCTGGTGCAGGTCAGCGTGATCTTCGCCGTGGCCTGGCTGGGCTACGGGGTCGACGTACTCGGTCACATCGGACCTTGGCTGGTCATCTCCGTGGCGGCCTCGGTGGCCTGCGCCGGGCTTGCCATGCTGCTCGCAACGGCCTGCCGCACACGGCGCCAAGCCCAGACCGTCGCCAATACGGTCATTCTCGTGCTGTCGGCGCTGGGTGGCAGCATGGTGCCACGCTTTCTGATGCCCGACGTGCTGAAAGAGCTGGGCTGGCTGACACCCAACACCTGGGCGCTGGAAGCCTACAGCGGGATTTTCTGGCGGGGAGAGAGTCTCACCTCAGTACTGGTACCGGTCGCGCTGCTCGCGGCAACTGGTGTGATCGGCTGGCTGACGGCACGCGCACTGGCGCACCGGCGGGCTTACGGCGACTGATCGGCCGGCGCTGTCGACGCATCGGCGACCAGATCCGACTCGAGGGCGTCGAACTGATCGTTGCGGTACATCCCGGTGAGTGTGCTCCGCAGCTTGCCGGTGCCGTCGAAGATGAGAATGTTGGGCACGCTGGTATCGAGTCCGAAGGTCTCCATCCACACCCCGTCCAGATCGATGAGCACCGGCAGATCCTCGGGCAGGCGTTTCTTCAGCTTGTCGGCCACCGCGTCGTAGTCCGCCGGCGGCGTGCGGGGCACGTCCGCCACCCTGATCACCGGGACCTCCGCATCGATCTGCCGGATCGCCTGTTCCCAGGGCTTGATGCGGCGCAGCCGCTTGGCGGAAACCACGATGGCGACCTGCAGGCCGTCCACATCGTCGGCAAGCCCGCCGGTCTGCCCGAACTGGTCGCGCAGCGTCAGTGCCGCAGTATCCGTGGCCATGCCGGCACCCGCCGCGACGAGCAGCGCCGCCGCTGTGAGTATCACAAGAGTTGTTCGAACCCGGGAAATCACTACAATCCACGCCCTTCGAAAGCGGCCCAGTGTCTTCGTTCATGACCGCTCCTGTCCAGTTGTCCGTCGTCGTGCCCACGTTCAACGAGGCCGCCAATCTTGCCGTTCTGGTGAGCAAGCTCGACGCCGCGCTCAACGGTGTCGACTGGGAGGTGATCTTCGTCGACGACGACTCTCCCGACGGCACAGCCGGGGAAGCCCGTCGCCTCAGCCAGGAGAACGGCCGGGTGCGCTGCCTGCAGCGTATCGCCCGCCGCGGACTCTCCTCCGCCTGCATCGAAGGCATGCTCGCAAGCAGCGCACCCTACATCGCCGTGATGGATGCGGATCTGCAGCACGACGAACGCCTGCTGCCCGACATGCTCGACGCGCTTCGAACGGAACCGCTGGATGTTGTGGTCGGCAGCAGGCACGTCGCCGGCGGCGATGCCAACGCGTTCTCGGACGACCGCGCAAAGAAATCCGAGCTCGCCACGCGGCTCTCACGCATGGTGGTACCCGACACCCTGCTCGACCCGATGAGCGGTTTCTTCATGATCACGCGGCCGGCGTTCGAGGCGTCGATGCGCAACCTGTCCGGCATCGGCTTCAAGATCCTCATGGATCTCTTCGCCTCCGCGCCGGAACCGCTTCGCTTCAAGGAGCTGCCGTACTCCTTCGGCGAGCGACATGCCGGGGAGTCGAAGCTCGACAACCAGGCGCTGTGGGACTACGGCATGCTGCTGCTCGACAAGATGGTCGGCCGCTGGGTGCCGGTGCGTTTCGTCACGTTCATCGCCGTGGGCGGCCTCGGCGTGTTCGTACATATGACAGTGCTCGCCACCCTCTATGAGCTGCTCAAAACCGGCTTCGTCACCAGCCAGATCTGGGCGACCCTCACGGCCATGACGGCAAACTTCGTCTTCAACAACGTCATCACCTACCGCGACCTGCAGCTCAAGGGCTGGGGCTGGCTCAAGGGCTGGATCTCGTTCGTGCTCGCCTGCAGCATCGGCGCGGTAGCCAACGTGGGTGTCGCCGGCTATCTCTTCACCGAGGACACCGGCTGGTTCCTTGCGGGGCTCGCCGGAATCGTCGTCGGCGCGGTCTGGAACTACGCCATCACTCAGCTCTACACCTGGCACGCAAAGTGACCTCACGCCCGGACTACCCGCTCTGGGCAACCTGCATCCTCGTCAAGCTCGCCATCCTGGCCGCGGCCGGCACCCAGTACGGCTACCTGTCCGACGAGCTCTATTTTCTGGACGCCGCCCGCCACCTGGATCTGGGCTACGTGGACTTTCCCCCGGCCATCGCCTGGGTGATGGCCGGGCTCACCGGGGTGTTCGGCAGCGACCTTCTGGTGCTGCGTGCGTTCGCCTGCGGGGTCGGCATCGGCGTGACCCTGCTGGCCGTCGAGCTGGCCCGCCTGTTGGGTGGCGGTCGGCCGGCACAGTGGCTCACCGCCATCGTCGTGCTGTTCGCGCCGGCCTTTCTCTCCATCCAGTCCATTCTGACCATGAACGTGCTGGACCAGCTCTGGTGGGTGCTGGGATTCGTCCTGCTGATCCGCTACCTGCAGCAGCGTCGGCCCCGCGACATGCTGATGCTCGGCGCGGTGTTCGGCCTGTCGATCCTCACCAAGCTCGCCGCACCAGCCTGGTTCGTGGCCCTCGCCCTCTCCGTACTGCTCTACGCCCGCTGGATCCTCGTCCGCCCGGAAGTATGGGGCGCCATCGCCATTCTGCTCGTCGTCGCAAGTCCCTTGCTCTACTGGCAGGTCACACACGACTGGCTGTTCTTCGACTTCATCGGCGCCTACAACGAGGAGGCGGCTGAGGCCATGGTCATCGACCAGCCGCTGTTCGGGCTGATCACCACCATGAACCCACCGTTCCTCCTGATCTGGCTGCCGGGCCTCGTCTACGGACTGGTCGCCGCGGACCGCACGCTCAGGGTGATGGGTACCGCGGCGACGCTGTGTCTGGGGATCTTTCTCAGCGCCGGTGTGAAGTTCTATTTTGCGACGCCGCTGTTCGTGATCTTCGCCGCCGCAGGCGCACTGCTCTGGGAACGCTGGCTGACGCCACACCGCCGTATGCGCACTGTCTTCCTGATCAGCATGGGCATCTCCGGTGTCTGCTCCATTCCCATCGCCGCACCGGTGCTGCCGTCCGCCGTCCTGCAGCAGGCGGCAGACTTCATCCGCGACGGCGAGGCCAACGCGCGCGGCGAGCCAACGGCGTCGGCGGGCACGCCGGGGTATGTACCCGCGCCCATGGGTCGTTATTTCCCGCACTTCGCCGAGATGCACGGCTGGCCGGAACTGGTCGCCGCGGTGACCGCACAGTACGAAGCCATTCCTGCCGCGGAACGGCCCGGTGTCGGCATCCTGGCTGCATACTTCGGGCAGGCAGGCGCGCTCAACGAGCTCGACCGGGGGAACCGGCTGCCGACCGCCTACTCGGGCCACATGAATTACTACCTCTGGGCCGAGGGTCAATCGTTCGACGACGTCATCGCTGTCGGCTTCGACCTCGACCTGCTGAAACGCCTCTATCGGCATGTCACGGTGCTGCAGACGTTCCACTGCGATCGCTGCATGGCCCGTGAGAACGGCCTGATAATCGCGCGGTGCCGCGACCGGGCGGTTGATTCCGAAGAAATTCGCAGTCAAATCAAGCGGTTCTACTTCTTTTGAAGCAGATGTAATTGTTTTGCGCGAACCGCCGAACAATGGATAATTGGCATCGCGCGAAGACGCTGTCAGACAAGCAACTTAGTTGTCTGCGCCAGAACGAATGGAGAGGTCATCAGCCTTGAGTGAGGCAAAACCGGAGTCGAGCACCCCAGACTATCCGGAGCAGTTCGCAGGGATCCGCAACAAGATCGAGCGCCGACTGACGGAGATTGCGCCGTCCGTGTCGGGTACTGCCCCACGTCTGAAACGTTCCATCCGCTACAGCCTGCTGGACGGCGGCAAGCGGTTGCGACCATTGATCACCGTGCTCACCACCGAAGCGCTCGGTGGGCGGGCGGCGGACGCCATCGACGCGGCGTGTGCCATCGAGATGGTGCATTCCGCCTCGCTGGTGATCGACGACCTGCCGTGCATGGACGACGCCACCCAGCGTCGCGGTAAGCCCGCCAATCACATCGCGCACGGCGAGGACATCGCCATTCTCGGCGCCATCTCGCTGATTTCCGATGCCTTCGGCCTGATCGCACGCGACAGACACCTGCCACCGGACGTCAAGGCGGATCTGGTGTCCTCACTGTCCAAAGCGATCGGCGTGGACGGACTCTGTGCCGGTCAGGAACGGGATCTCCGTGACATCACCGAGCACAGCGATGCCGAGTCGCTCGCCCAGCTGCAGTACCAGAAGACGGGGGCTCTGTTCGTCGCCTGCCTGGAAGCCGGTGCCCGCATTGCCGGGCTCCCCCAGGATTCTCTTGCGCCGTTACAGGCCTTTGGCACCCACATGGGTCTCGCTTTCCAGATCCTCGACGACCTGCTGGACGCGGTCGGCCAGAGTGCCGCCACAGGTAAGGATCACCGGGCCGACCTCGGCAAACAGACCTACGCCGCCATCATGAGTCTCGACGAGGCGGAAGCCCAGGCGAGCCGGGAACTGTCCTGCGCGCTCGAAGCCCTGGAGCCCGCTGGTATCAACCAGGCCCCCTTCGCCGCGTTCCTGAACCTGGTCCTCGCGGCTTATCAGGTTCAGGTTGATTTCGGTCAGGTTCGTCAGGCCAGGGCCCGGGTATGATTCTTCAATAGCCCACGAATCGCCGCCATGAACGTCGTCATCAATGCCCTGTGCTTTTTCGGCGCGCTCGCCGCCATGGAAGCGGTGGCCTACTTCGCCCACAAGTACGTCATGCACGGCTTCGGCTGGGTTCTGCAC
This sequence comes from Gammaproteobacteria bacterium, assembly GCA_003247835.1. GTDB lineage: Bacteria > Pseudomonadota > Gammaproteobacteria > Pseudomonadales > Azotimanducaceae > SZUA-309. The sequence continues at coordinate 10,575 of QJYB01000098.1, forward strand.
GAGTCCCATCACCGGCCACGGCAAGGGATGTTCGAGCTCAACGATCTCTACGCCTGCATCTTCGCCATCCCTTCCATCGTGCTGATCTGGTTCGGCACCAACGGCTATCCCTGGGCGCTCTGGATGGGACTCGGTGTGGCCGGTTACGGGCTGGTCTACTTCGGCTTTCACGACGTGATCGTGCACCGCCGCATCCACCACAACTGGCGGCCTAGAGCCAAGTACATGCAGCGGATCGTGCATGCGCACCGCCTGCATCACGCCCGCGAAACCAAGGAAGGCACCGTGTCCTTCGGTTTCATCTACGCGCCGCCCGTGCCCGTGCTGCGCGCTGAGATGAAGGCCATCGAGGCGGCGGAAGCCCGCGCTGCCGGAACGGCCAGCGCCTGATCGGCGGTCCGTCTCTTCTGATCTAAATCCGTCAGACCGCCTGCAGTACTTCTGCGGTCATTGCGAACATCCGGTCGATTTCCTCCGGCGTGGAGATGAACGGCGGGGCGAACTGCAGCGTGTCGCCGCCACAGCGCACGTAGAGACCCTTCTTCCACAGCGCCATGGCGAGCTCGAACGGCCGCCGCGCGGGCTCACCAGGATAGGGTTCGAGCTGAATCGCGCCGGCAAGACCCAGATTGCGGATGTCCGTCACGTAGGGCAGCTGCTTGAGCTCGTGCAGTGCGTTCTCGAAGTGTGGGGCGAGTGCCTGCACCTTCCCGACCATGTCGTCACCCTCGAAGATGTCGAGAGACGCGAGTGCCGCCGCGCAGGCCAGCGGGTGCGCGGAGTAGGTGTAGCCGTGAGGAAACTCGATCGCATAGTCCGGGCCACCGTTTTCCATGAACGTCCGGTAGATGTTCTCGTGCGCGAGCACTGCGCCCATGGGTACGTTGCCGTTGGTGAGAACCTTGGCCAGGTTCATGATGTCCGGCGTCACGCCGAAGTAGTCCGCCGCAAAGGGCGCGCCAAGCCTGCCGAAGCCGGTGATGACCTCGTCGAAGATCAGCAGGATGTCGTGCCTGTCGCACAGGGCTCGAAGCCGCTGCAGATAGCCCTTCGGTGGCGGCAGCACACCGGCCGAGCCGGCCATGGGCTCGAGGATCACCGCAGCGATGTTCGACGCATCGTGCAACGCCACCAGATCTTCCAGCGCGTCGGCGAGCTCCGCCCCCCTCTCCGGCTCACCGCGGCAGAAGGCATTACCCGGCAGCACGGTATGTGGCAGGTGATCCGCATCGATGAGCTGACCGTAGAGCTTCCGGTTGGGACCGATTCCGCCCAGGCTCGTGCCACCCAGGTTGACCCCATGATAGGAACGGGCCCGGCCGATCAGCTTGGTCTTCTGTGGCTGGCCCTTCAGCCGCCAGTATGCGCGCGCCAGCTTCAGCGACGTATCCGCCGCCTCGGAGCCGGAGTTGACGAAGAACGCGTAGTCGAGGCCTGCCGGCGCCATGCGGGTGAGCCGATTGGCCAGCTCGAAGGCCAGGGGATGGCCGAACTGAAATGGCGGCGCATAGTCCAGCGTCCGGATCTGTCGCGAGACGGCGTCGGCGATTTCCGCGCGGCCGTGACCGAAGGGAACGCACCACAACCCGGACAGCGAGTCGAACAACCGGCGTCCGTCTCCATCGATAAGCTCGGTACCCTCCGCGCCGACGATGAGCCGTGGATCCGACTTGAAGTGCCGGTTTCCCGTATACGGCATCCAGAACGCTTCCAGATCCGCCCGCTCGAAGTCCGCCCGACCGATCCGCCCCTCACTCATGATCTCGCTCCTCCTGGCATCGCTGCATTCTATTGCACCGGAACCTACTGCACCGCTACGTTGCCCGGCAGGGCGTCCTGCATCAGCTTGTAGGTCACGTAGTACTTGAAGATGTTGCGTACATAGGTGACCGGCTCCATGCCCACGTCGCGGGCGACCAGCCGTTCCATTTCACCGAACCAGACGTCCGGATTCACGCCCTCTTCTGCAGCCTGGCGGCGCAGCCGGCTGATCCGGGTCGGTCCAGCGTTGTAGGCGGCGAACGCCAGGAGATGCCGGTCGAGCTCGCCGATGGCGGGATCGTCGAAATACCGGTCCGTGATGTGACGGAGATATTTTTGGCCCGCGTGGATATTGGCGTCCAGCTCTTCGATATTGGGAATGCCGATCGGCGACGCCAGGGCCGTGGCAGGCAGCAGCTGCATGACACCGATGGCACCGGCAGGACTGCGCTTGCTCTGCAGCAGCCTGGACTCCTGATACGCCTGCGCGGCGATGAGCAGCCAGTCGAACGCGTAGTCGGCCGAATACCGTTTGAAGATGTCCATCATGGAAAGCAGACGTTTACGGTCGGAACTCGCCGCGGCGTTTTTGACGTAGGTGTTGTTCTCCAGATAGCGCCGGAACAGCACGTTGCCCACCAGTGTGCCTTCGCGGTGATCGTGGACGAACGCGTCGACGATCGGCTTCATCCCGGTGAAATCGCTGCGGATGGCCCAGGCAATGCTGCGCCCGCTGGCCACGGGCAGATCGTGGCGGACCACGATGTCCTGGTGAACGCCCTGCCAGAAGTCGGCCAGATAGTCATCGGCAATCGTGATGTCGATGACACCGGCATTGACGAGCTCCAGGACATCCTCGGTCTGCAGGCGCTCATCCAGGAGCGTCAGCTGGATGGGGTCACGATCGAGTGCGGCAAAGTCGTCGTTCAGCCGGCGGATGCTCTCAGCGAAGCTGCTCGATTCCCGGACGTGAATCCTGCGCCCGGCGAGTTCCCCGATCGAGCCGATGTCCGAAACCGACCGGTTGTGGACGACCACTTCGGAAACGTTCTCCCGCACCGGCACTGAAAACGCCACCTCACGGGCACGCGCCTCGGTGACCGTGATGTTGCCGACCGCCAGATCCGCCAGACCCCGATGGAGAAAATCGATCATCTCGTCCCGCGCTACGGGCACCGGCAGTAGCGTCACCCTCGGTCGGGGTTGGCCGAGCTGCTCGTTCAGAAACGGTTCGAAGCGGCGCAGGCTCTCCGCCGTGATGCCACGGATACGCAGACCATCCATGAAGTAGTGTGTACGGGAGTACCCGACCAGCACGCGCAGCACACCCCTCGCCTTCAGGCCGTCGAGGTCGTAGCGGGCTTCCGAGAGCCGGGCACCCAGCACCACGGGCGGTGCTTTTTCCACAGCCGGGCTCTGCTCAACGACGGGTCTCTCACAACCTGGCAGAAGCAGGCTACCCGCCAGCAGCAGTACCGCCGGCCATCGTTTACCCCGGTGGGTCAGGCGGGCAGCTTCCTGGCGGCCAGCAGCAGGACACCGGCGATGACCACCTCGAAGCCGAATGCGACGAGGGTCTCCTGGGCGGGTGTGCCGTCCACCACGAAGCCCACCACCCGGCCCAGCGCAATCACCACCATCAGCAGCGCGACGGCGAGCAGCCACGCGGCCTGGCGTCGGATCACACCCAGACCGAGCAGCAGCGCGCTGCCGATGAAGAGTCCGGCCATGTCGCCTCGCAGGGTGTTGAGGCCGTGAACACCTTCCGGGGTGACCGACAGACCCGTGGCGCTGCCGAGCGGATCGAGCAGGAAACCCGCACCCATGAAGAGAAACAGAAGCGCGAACGCGCCGACCACAAGCCTCAGTGCCAGAACCATCCTCTACCCTCCAGCGAAACCCTCTGTGAGGACCCTAACCTGTTACGACACGTCTCGCCAGGTGATCAGGGCTGCGGTGCCGTCCACAACCCGTGGCGCTCTGGTACCGTCCGCCACCGACGGCCAAGCACGAGTGTGCTTGCCTCGATGCCGCTGGTGACCAGCATGCCGAGCTTGGCAGCGGTGCTGGTACCGGCCCTCTGCTTCCAGGCATCCGCCCCGTTGCGCCGCACCTTGGCGCCGATGGCGCCGTAGACCTTGCGTGCCGCCGCGATGGCCCACGCCGAGCGGAGAGGCAGCTGGCCGATGCCATGCCGGGCGGATGCGTAGTAACGATCCGCCTCATCGAGCAGCCGGCTGACGACGCGGAAAAGCGCCGCCTCGGAGCCGGGAAACAGGGCAGGATCCGTCGGCGCGTCCGCTTCCAAAAGCCATTCCCTGGGCAGATAGACCCGGCCGTCGGCCGCATCCTCCATCACGTCCCGCGATATGTTGGTGAGCTGAAAGGCGATGCCGAGATCGATGGCACGATCAAGGGTCTTGCGGTCCCGCACGCCCATGATGGCCGCCATCATGGCGCCTACCACCCCGGCCACGTGATAGCAGTAGAGGAGCGTGTCCTCGATGGTCAGGTATTCGCGCTTTTCGACGTCCATGGCGAACCCTTCGAGCAGCTCGAGCGGATAGCGGCGGTCGATGGCGCAACTCTGGTAGACGCGCTGAAAAGCGGCGAACACCGGATCGTCCGTCGGGTCCCCGGCCATGGCCGCCTCCGTGCGGCGTGTCAGCGCTTCGAGGATGACGCGTTGATCTTCCGGCGACGGCGACTTCTGACCGAAACCAAGCTCCTGGCCGTCGATCTCGTCGTCACAGTAACGGCACCAGGCGTAGAGCATGAAGGCGCGGGCACGGGTCTCGGAGTCGAACAGCTTCGACGCGGCGGCAAAGCTCTTCGAGCCTTTCTCGATGATGCTCCTGGCGTGCTCGACGACCGGATCCATGTATCTCAGGCTTTCGCAAACTGGTGCGAGACGTCCGCCTCGGAGTAGTGCTGGCCGAAATCCTCGAGCATCAGCGTCGCCGTCGCCTTGCCGGAACCCACGACCCCCGGGATGCCGGCACCCGGATGGGTACCTGCACCGGCAAAGTAGAGCCCCTTCAGCCGGTCGTCCCGGTTGTGGGTGCGGAAATAGGCGCTCTGCCAGAGCACGGGTTCCAGCGAGAACGCCGAGCCGAGATGGGCGTTGAGCTCATCGCGGAAGTCGAACGGCGTGAAGGTCCGGGTCGTCACGATCCGACTCCTGAGACCGGGCAGGTAATGCGCCTCGAGATAGTCGAGAATCCGCTCGCTGTAAGCCGGTGCCAGCTCGTTCCAGTCGAGGTCTGCCTTCTTCAGGTTCGGCACCGGCGAAAGCGCATAAAAAGTGGAGCAGCCGGGCGGCGCAAGGCTCGGGTCCGTCACCGTCGGCGCGTGCAGATAAAGGGAGAAGTCGTCCGCCAGTCCCGGGCCGTTGTAGATCTCCTTCAACAGCTCCCGGTACCGGGGCCCGAACAGAATGCTGTGATGGCGCAGCTCCGGATAAGTACCCTCCACGCCGAAGTACGTGACGAACAGCGACGGGCTGAAGGAACGGCGCTTCATGGACCGGGCGGCCTGCTGGCCTCGCGGTGTGCGGCCGAGCAGCTGCTCATAGGTGAACACCACGTCGGCGTTGCTGGCCACCGCGTCGAATCGACCCTCCCAGCCTGCAGCCGTGCGCACACCGGTGACTCGATCTCCTTCGGTGAGAATCTCCGCAATCGGCGACGACAGCCGGATCTCGCCGCCGATGTCCTCGAAGAGCTTCACCAGCGCACGCACCAGCGCGTGAGTTCCGCCTCTCGGGAACGAAACACCCCAGCGTTTCTCGAGGGAGTGGATCAGCGTGTAGATGGAAGACGTGTTGAACGGATTGCCACCCACCAGCAGGGTGTGGAAGCTGAAGGCCTGCCTGAGATGCTCGTCCTTGATGAACTTCGACACCATGCTGTACACGCTGCGGTAGCTCTGCAGGCGTACGAGCTGGGGTGCTGCCCGGATCATGTCGCTGAAGTTCAGAAAGGGTGCAGTGCCGAGCTTGATGTAGCCCTCTTTCAGCACCTCCTCGGAATACGCCAGAAAGCGACGGTAACCTTCCACGTCTGCCGGGCTCTTTGCCTGGATCTGCTTGTTGTTCTCCTCCACCTCGTTGGAGTAGTCGAACACATAGCCGTCCTCCCAGCAGAGCCGGTAGAACGGCCGTACGGGCAGCAGCTCCACATAGTCCTCGAGCCGCCGGCCGGTGAGCGCGAAGAGCTCGCGCAGACAGTCCGGATCGGTCACCACCGTCGGACCGGCATCGAAGGTGAAGCCCTGGTCCTCGTAGACGTAGGCCCGCCCGCCGGGCTTGTCCCGTGCCTCGAATATCGTGGTCCTGAATCCGGCGGACTGCAGGCGGATGGCCAGCGCCAGCCCCCCGAATCCGGATCCGATGACAGCTGCGGTGTGTTGAGTCAACTGAGTACCTCGGTGACGTGAGCCGCAGCGCTCCGCTCCGGCAGGCATTTGAGGGCGCGCAGGATGGCAACCGGCGGGCGGCCCGTCAATATTCGAAGCTTGTCTGCCAGGGTGGATCGACCCGCGTAGAAGCGCTCGATGAGCGGCTGGCTGAGCCCGTAGAACCGCTGCATGACGACCCAGCGCTGGTCGGGCTCGGCCGCCAGAAAGAGCATGCGGTTGAGCAACCGCCAGTAGGCCTGGCCAGACCAGTGCGCCCGGGACCGGCCCTCCACCAGCGCCCGCACGGATGCCGTGGTCAGCTCCTGCAACCCGGCAATCCGGTCCGCCGTCCGCACGGCTTCCGCAAAGGAGTACCCCGTGGTGGCATGAAAGAGCGCCGCCCGCAGACCGATCCGCGGCACGCCGGTACCGTCCGACCAGTAGCCGTCGATGTCACCACCCAGAGTGATGGGCAGCGAGCCCCGTTCCTCGCGCACGGTTTCCAGCGCCGTCCAGCCCTGGGCGGCCGCATAGTCGTGAATCGCTTCCACATCGGCGGCGCCGTCCACCTGCGGGGTGTTGCTGTATTTCGTGTCCTCCACCAGCACTTCCCGGGGACCGGTGGGCAGCGTGTAGAGGAACCGGTAATCACCGTTCTGGGGTACCGTGGCATCCATGATCACGGGCCCCATGAGACCGTGGTCTTCTTCGAGCCGCAGCACCAGCCCTGTGAACTTCTGGAAGCCGAGCATGAGGTGCGGACTCGATTCGGGACCCCGGCCGTCGATGACGCAGCGCCCCCCGATCTGGCGGCCACCCGCGACAACCCCATCGGCGTGAACCGTTTCCACGGGTGTTCGCAGCTCCACGCAGTCTCCCAGCGCGCCCATCATGAAGGTGTGAAAGAACTCGGAGTTGGTGGAGCAGTAGCCGCTGGTGAGCGTGCGTCTGAGCGCCGGGAAGCGGACCTCGTAGGTCGACCAGCGGTGCAGCACCAGCGGCTCTGCCCAGCGCAGCTCGGGCTCCGTGAGATCCGTGGGGAAAAATGACCAGGTATGGTTGCCACCGAGCGTGGCCGCCCCCTCGACGATCAGAAGGTTCAGGTGCGGATGCAGCTGGCGGAGCCGGTACGCGGTCAGACAGCTGGCGAGGCCACCACCGGCAAAGATCACGTCATACATCGGAACCGGGTTCCTCCTGCTTGGCCGTCGTATCGGCTACACTGCGCCCGCTATTGTACTTGACCGGGAACAGGGACCCGAGCCCTGCACAAGATGCTGGACACACTGCTGAACATTCCGCCAGGTAAGCTGCTCATCACCTATGTGGCGCTCACCGCCATTATTGCCGTCCGCTACTTCATGATCTCGGGCCTGTTCTACTGGCTGCTCTGGGGACGGCGTCAGGACAAGGTCCACGCCATCAAGCTGATGGAAGGCACGCCGCGTCCGGGCATGGTCGCCCAGGAGATCCGCTGGTCGCTGATCTCCTCGTTCATCTACGCAGCCCCGGCGGCGGTGGTGCTCGAGATGTGGCAGCTCGGCGACACCGCCATCTACAACGACCTCGACGCCTATCCACTGTGGTACCTGCCGGTGAGCATCGGCATCTACCTGTTCCTGCACGATACGTACTTCTACTGGACCCACCGGCTCATGCACCTGAAGAAACTGTTTCCGGTGATGCATCGGGTTCACCACCTGTCGCGCCCGCCCACCCCCTGGGCTGCGTTCTCCTTCCATCCCTGGGAGTCGGTGCTCGGCGCGGTGTTCCTGCCGGCACTCGCGCTCTTCATCCCCATTCACGTCGGCGGCATCCTGTTCATCCTGACGCTCATGACGCTGGCTGCCGTGTTCAACCACTCGGGCTACGAGATCTTTCCGAAGTGGTGGCTGCGTGGTCTGCCCGGCAGACACCTGATCACGGCGGCGCACCACGATCTCCACCACAAGCACTTCGACTGCAACTACGCGCTGTACTTCCGCTTCTGGGACAAGCTCATGGGCACGGACATCATGGAGTCCGAATACGACTTCCTGCGCCCGGAGAAGGTTGCACGGGAAGCCGCCTGAGTCGTTCCAGCAGCAGGACGGCAAACCAGGCGTAGACCGTCACACCGACGAACAGGCTGATCCGGATCGCGAACGCCTGATAGACGTCCTTGCCGTTGGCGGAATCCTGCACCGCCGAGCCGAGCAGAATCAGTGTGGTGAGCAGCACGCTCTGCCAGAACGACGGCGAGAAACGCGAACGGATCACACCGTAGAGGCGGCTCGCGCAGAAGAGACCGAACAGCAGCATCCAGAGGAAGAACATCCACAGATTGGTGCTGATCCCGAGCACGCCCCAGAAGCCGATCGCAAGCGTACCGGCCAGCAGGGTGGAGCCCAGCAGCTCACGTCCCGCATCCCGGAGTGCGACGCGGGTCGCCTGCTGACCCAGGGACACGGACTTCATGATCACCGGCAGGTAGAGTGAGGGATTGACCAGCGCCAGCAGATAGGCAGGCAGCACCACCAGCGTCGCCCGCAGTGCCAGCCAGTCGTCGACCCACGCATTCGAAGGTGCGGCCGACTGCTCGGGTGGCCGATCTTCGGGAAAGAAGGGATAGACGAGCAGCTGACAGGCGACGGCGATGGCCAGTCCGACGACGAGGGCCTGGATCACCGCCGCAGCCAGTGCCGTGCTCACCGTACCGGCCGCGGAAACCAGGGTGACGCCCATGACGAGCAGCGTCGCCACCAGCCCCTTGCCCAGGTTGATCGCGAGATGGTTACTGACATAGATGCCCACGGCAGCGACCAGCACGCCGGTGACCGGATAGCTGATCAGCAGTGGTGCCAGAACCAGCCCGAGCCCGAAGGTGACCACCACCGCGGCGGACAGGGAGAAAAGGCCACGCAGCCCGAGCGGCGGTGCCGGGGTCGCGGTGAGAACCAGGGCGAAGATCGGTGCCAGAAAAGGCAGCATGGCGCCCATGCCGTAGGACACGGCGAGGGCCAGCGCTGTGACGGCAGCGAGCCGGAAAACGCGCCGAGCCTGAAGCGGCAGCTCAGTCATCGGCGAGATCGGGTGGCAGAGCGCACGTTTCAGTAGGCATAGGAGAGCCAGCTCCGAATCCACATGAACAGACTGCCGAGCCCGTTCAGAAGGCCGTGTCCCTCCGTGTACGCCATGACAGACGCCTGACCGCCGATTCTGAGCTGGTGGATCAGGTCCGGGTGCTGACGGCTGTCGAAATCGACGATCACGGCGAAGCGCTGGGACTGCCGCAGCCAGTCGCGGTCGTTGTCGATGGTCGGCAGCGTTCCAGGCTGCTGCGCAGGCCCCGCGCTCACGCCGAGCCCGATGCTGCGCACCCGGCCGGTGAAGACGTGAGCTGGCAGGACGTCGAAAAGGATGGCCACCTCGCTGCCCTCGCGGACGTGCCCGAGGTTGTTCTCCGTGAACTCCGCGCTGATCCAGAGATCGTGTACGGCGATGAGCGTCATGACCGGCGTACCGGTACCGGCAAACTGCCCGACATCGGCCTTGAGATCGGTGATCACGCCGCGAGACGCGGCGGTGACCAGCGTATTGGACAGATCGAGCTCGGCCTTGGCGACCGCCGCTTCGGCCGCCGCGAGAAAGGCATTGTCGGCCGGGTCCTCGCCGCCCATCTGCTCAATGGCGCCCTGCACCTGCGACTGTGCGGCATCCAGTGCCGCCCGCGACTGCTCCAGTGTTGCCTGAGAGATCTCGAGCCGCCGGACCGAGATGGTGCCGGGATCCTGTTCGTGCAGGCGCTTCTGACGATCGTAGTCCTTGGTGGCACGCTCGAGATTCGCCTGCGCTGCCACCACGTTGGCTCGCGCGGCGGCCACGGCGGCACCCCCTGCCTCCACCTGCCGACGGACCTGCTCCAGGTTGGAACGTGCCTGCTGCAGCGCGATCTCGTACTGGGAGCGATCGATCTGAAAAAGCTGCTCACCCGCGGCGACTTCCGCGTTGTTCCGCGCCCAGACCTCTGTGACGAGGCCGGCAACTTTCGGCGCCACGCCGATCACATAGCCCTGAACCCGGGCCTGTGACGTGAACGGCGTGAAGCGATCGGCAACAAGGTACCAGGTGAGACTCACCAGGATGAGCACAGCGACGATCCGGCTGCCACGTCTCGCGACCCGCTCTGCCGCTGCATCGGTGCTCGCGCTGCTTTCAGGTACCGTTGGTTCCTGCGTCTCGTCACTCATGGCGATGTTGCTCCTTCAGCAGCCTTCGGACCCATCCCGTTCGCCGGCAGCGGCGCGTCGAGCAGGTCGCCCCACTTCGTTCTGCTCTGCATCTTCTCGCGGACGTCTGCTGGTACCAGCCGGTCGACGTCCGCTTCGAGCCAGCCTCCCCCCAGCGCTTTGTAGAAAGCGATCAGCGCGCTTACGTGGCTGCCCTGGTTGATCAGCTCCAGCTCTTCTGCCGAGAACAGTGCGCGCTGGGCATCGAGCACGCGCTGAAAATCGCTGTACCCTTCCTGATAACGGATGTTGGCGAGCTCCAGCGCGCGCTGCGCGCTTTGGACGGTCTCAGCCAGAATCTGCCGCCGCTCTCCCGTCTTCACCAGCTCGATGGCCGCATCGTCGAGCTCCCGCGCCGCATTGAGCACCTGACTCTGGAAATTGACGATGGTCTGCTGCAGCCGCGCATCCTGCACGCGGACGTTATTGCCGATCCGGCCCCAGTCGAAAACGTTCCAGGTCAGCGCCGGTCCCGCACCGAGCGTGAACACATCGGGAGTCGCGCTCAGACTGTCACCGGACCAGCCGAGGCTGCCGACCAGCGCGATGGCCGGAAAGTAGTCGGCCCGGGCAACGCCGATCTGTGCCGACTGGGCGGCGACCTGCCAGGCGGCGGTCCGAACATCCGGACGCCGTGCAATCAGCACGGCAGGCACGGCACCGATCGCTTCCGGACTCACGGTGGGGAGCACACCGGTCGCCTGAGCGAGCTCGTCGATCTTCCGCGGCGGGCGACCGAGCAGTGCCGCGAGGGCGTTCCGGAGCCGCGTCTCCGTGATCTCGAGGTCCGGTATGGTCGAGATCGTCGACAGGTACTGGGTTTTCGCCTGCTGCACGTCGAGCTCGGATTCTTCGCCCTGCGCAAAGAGCTCCTGAGTGATTTCCAGGCTGCGGCGCTGGATGTCCGCGTTCTGCCGGGTGATCTGCAGCCGCAAACGCGTGGTCGTGAGCGCGAAGTAGAGGGTCGCCACTTCGGCAGTGAGCAGAACCTGCACGTCCTGATAGCTCGCCATGGAGGCAAAGAAAGCTGCATCGGCGGACTCGATGCCACGCCGGAACCTTCCCCAGAAGTCGAGCTCCCAGCCGAGGTTGAAACCCGCATCGTAGGCAGCGAAATCCGTATCGCTGTCCGGCGCGCTGCCGCCGTCCTGCCGGGTGTTCACATAGCCCACCCCGCCGGTGATCTGCTGCAGCTGGGGATACTGACTGCTGCGCGCGATGCCGAGCACCGCCCGGCTTTCGAGGATCCGCAGACCGGCCAGACGAAGCGTGAGGTTCTCCTGCCGGGCTTCGGCAATCAGGTCGTCGAGCACGGGGTCGTTGAAGATCTCCCACCAGTTGGTCAGTGCCTCGGCGGTCGCTGCATTCGCCGGCTCTGCCTCTGTCGAGGACTCGCCGGATGACTGCACGCGCCCGTACAGGTCGGTCTGCCAGTCGGCCAGCCAGGTGACCTCGGGCTCCTCGAAATCCGGACCCAACGTGACGCAGCCACCGACCACGAGCAGCCCACCCAGCATCAGCACGCGGGCCAGCACGCAACCGCTCTGCGGAAGAGATCGCTTCATGAGCGCTACGGAGCGGGGTTGTCTTCTCCGGGCGCCAATGGTGCCGGAACGGCTCTGTCCACCCAGTCCATGAAGAGCTGATAGCCGACCGCGAGAATCACCGCGCCGATGAACAGGCCGACGATACCCGAGGAGACCATGCCGCCCAGCGCCCCGATCAGGATCACCGGCATGGGCACGTCCACACCGCGCCCGAGCAGTAGCGGCTTGAGCACGTTGTCCGCCATACCGGCGACCAGCAGGTAAACGGTGCAGATGACGTTCATGACCGTAGATCCGTCACCGGCCCACCACAGATACACGACCGCCGGCAGGGAGACGAGTAGCGCAGGCAGCTGCAGGATACCGAGCAGCAGCACGATCATCGCCAGGATGCCGGCCATCGGTATCCCGGCGAAGACGAAGCCGAGTCCCAGCAGGATCGCCTGAATGAAGGCGACACCGACCACGCCGATGGCGACCGAGCGGATCGTCGCCGTGGTCAGCCGGTGCAGTCTCGGTCCGTTTTCCACGCCGGCGAGACGGCTCATGATCCGTTCGACGGCCGTGCTACCCGAGGAACCGTAGGCCATCATGATCCCGGAAATGATCAGGGCAGCCAGGAAGACCAGCACGGCCCCCATGGTCGATGTCGCCATGGCCAGCGCCTGGGCGGCGAGCTTGCCGATCTGAGGCTGCAGCGTCTCGATGAAGGCCGGAAGGTCCGCCGCCGCCGACGACCATGCCGCGTATACCCGCTCGCCGATGAGCGGCCAGTCCGCGACGGATGGCGAGGGTGGCTGGATCGTCACGGAATCGGAGGTGAACGCCTGATAAGCACCCTGGATGTGATCGGCGAACATCCCGCCGAGCAGAATCACCGGGCCGCCGATCAGGATCAGACCGATTGCGACCAGCAGGCTGGCGGCCAGTCCCTGACGCCCCCCCGTCCAACCGACGAACCTGAGGTGCAGCGGATAGAGCGCAACGGCCAGGATCGCGCCCCACAGCAGAACGCTCATGAAAGGTGAGAAGATGCGGAAGCTGAGCACCACCAGCACGACGACGATACCGGCGCGGACCAGCACCTCCATCAGCTCGTCCGGCGTCAGTCCCTCCGATGCAGACCTGTCCCCAGCCGCCATTCCGTGCCTCCCTCTTCTGCGCTCTTGGCTTCCCGTCCGTTGCGGATAGTCGGGGAACGGTGCGGCGAATACAACCCGTCGTGTCTGCCATCCACCCCTACCCGCTGGGCGGCGTCTTCGCCCAGTACGACCTGAATCTGCAGACCGTCGACAGCTGTCAGCTCAGTCTGCAGCTGCTGCTGTTCTGATCGTTCAGGCACCCTGCCAGACGAGCACCTCCCCCGTTCCGGACATGAGCACCGAGCCGGGCATGACCCTGAGTCGCCACGGCGTCAGCTTGAGCGCGGCAAAGGTCTCCGACGCGGGGGATTCCCAGCCGGGGATGATTCGCGGATCGTAGCCCACCGGCTCCGGACCGTGCTCGAAGAGACCCCACACGCGCTCGCGGGTCGGCAGGTCGAAACACCATTCGGCCGCACACTCGGCCACACAGGTGTCCTGGCTCGGGGACCAGTAGTTGCAGGAAAGATAGGGGTGCGCCTCCAGATGGGCCCGCTTGGTCGGTGTCGGTCCGGTAGCGATCCAGCCGGTGAGCGACCGCCCGTCCCATTCCCAGATGGGGTGCAGGATCCGCGATCGCGGTCTGCCCCGGCGATCCACGGTCGCCGCGCTGCACCACACCGTCTGGTGCGCCATGGCGACGAAGGCCGGCGCCACCTCGTTCAACGTGCTCATGTTTCCTCCCGTTTCGACCTGGCCCAAGCATAACCGCCGGACTCCCGTCCGGCACGCCGGTTCAGCGCGCGCTCAGCGCAGCAGCAGTGTTTCCAGAACACGGCGCCTGGCGGCGGAAACGGGAATCGCCCTGCGGGTCGAAAGGTCCATGGCGACACCGATGGCTTCCGCGGTGGCAGCGAGCTCAGAGCGGGTCTCGTTCCAGAGCAGGTGTACCATGTGTTGTGTCTTGTTACCGATAGCGCGGATCCCGGAAACATGCCGGAACACGTCACCCGCAGCGAGCGGTCGGTGGACGGTGAGCCGGTACTCCAACGCCGCGCCACCGTGACTGCCGCTGCCTCGCGCCGCGGCGGTTCCTTCGTCGGCCGTGAATGCCCACAGGTTCGGCATGCCGTCGGAGATGCGGCCGATACAGGCATGCGGATTGAGTCGCCCGGCGGCATCACACTCTTCGGTGCCGATCACGCCGCGGCCCATGGTCTGAAATCCCATGCGGAAGGCAGATTCGAGATCGGCGGGCGGTGGGAAGGGGTTGTCGGGATCGATGCCTCTCGGTACTGCCCAATCCGGTGCCTCGACGGTTGCGGGCGGTGGCACGTCGGCCAGACCGCAACGCTCCACCCGGCTGACGAAGCCGGCGACCGGTGTGCCGCTCTGATGGTTCACCATCAGCGCCAGCACATCCCAACCTGTGTCCCCGACCGACAGCAGACCACAGTCCACCCGCAGCGGCGTGGCCATCCTCGCCTCGGCCACGAAGCGGATGTGCTGCGCCGTGATCCGTACCGGCTCCGCGACTTCGCCGGCCACTTCCCTCGTGAAGATGTCGACCGCCTGATGCACCTTCTGGGCGAAGAAGCGGACGTTGAGATGATCGTTCTCGTCGCACTCCCAGCGGTTGACGCTGCCGTAGTAACAGGGTTTCAAGATCGGCGGGCCGCCATCAGATCGTCCGGGGTGGCCGGGGTACCAGCCGAGACGTGCGACGACGATAAGCCTGATAGGCTTCATCCGCACCCCAGCGCCGGTTTGCCTGCGCATCCAGCATGCGGATGCCGCTGATGCGGGTCAGCAGCACGAAGACGAAGAGCGGCGCGGCGAGCGTGAGGTGCTGCCAGCCCTGCAGCGCAGGCAGGCTGACCAGGGTGATGCCGCACCACAGCACGATCTCGCCGAAGTAGTTCGGGTGCTGCGACCAGTCCCAGAGACCACCGGTGACGAACCGGCCGGCGTTGGCCGGATCCTTCCGGAAGCGACGCTTCTGAGCATCGGCTGTCACCTCCACGACGAATCCCACCACCCATATCACGACGCCCGCTGCGGCGGCTGCACCCAGCGGTGGCCGGTGCGTGCTGGTCATGGCGGCGAGCGCAGGCCCAAGAGTCACGAACACCCACAGGCCCTGCAGCGTCCAGGTCATCAGGAACTGCCAGAAGTCCGGCTTGATCCGGTCGAAGCGACGATCGCCGCCGGACTCGCGCACGCGCACGAACAGAAACGAACCGAGTCGCCCCGCCCATACGGCGACGAGGCAGGCCAGCAGCAGGGAGCGATCGTCATCACCAACCCGGAGTCCGAACAGTGCGAGCATGATGAAGGTGACCGAGCCCGTGAGATCGAAGTAGTGCTCCGTCTGTTTCAGAAACGACGGCACGAAGACCAGCCACTGGATGGCGAAGGCGATCACGCCGGCCCAGGCGAATGCGGGCAAGTCTGCGATCACCACCCCGCCGTCGCTGCCCGCCACCGCCCACACGATGGCTACCGCCAGCACCAGAGCGATGACGGCGAGCGATGGCAGAACGCTCGCGCCACGCCTTTCCGATTCCGGTCGAGCCACTTCCCCGCAGTCCCTGTTTCCCCTTGCGATCACCGACAGTCTAGCGCATGTTGCCGTCAACGCAGCGTCAAGCCGGCACGGTCATCTGGTCAGGAGGCAAGGAGAGATGGGGAGAGGTGGAATGAAGAGGTTCGGTCGGTCCGGAACATCCGGCGCAGTGGCGATTCTGCTGATCGCAGCGATCCTGAGCGGCAATGCGCACGCGGGAGTCGCGGATCTGGACTGGATGTCCGGCACCTGGTCAGGTCCCACCGGGCCGGACGCCACTCTGGAGGAGAACTGGATCCAGCCCGCCAACGGCACCATCGGCGCCTTCGTACGGATGAGCCGCGGCGGCGTCACCGGCATGGTGGAGCTGATCGTCGTGGAAGAAGCGGGTGACTCCCTCGTGCTGCACATTCAGCAGTGGGACCCGGGGTTCGTACCCCGCGCGGCTGGCGCGCAGCACATGGCGCTCGAGAGCCTCGGCGACAGGACGGTGTCCTTCCGGGCCACGTCCGAAGGCGGCCTGGCGGCGCTGACCTACAGCCGGCCGGCCGATGACACCTTCATCGTCGAGGTGACGCTGGCGGACGGAACGAAGATTCCCATCACGCTGAAAGCGCAGTAGCGCCGATTGTTTTCAGCACTGCTGCAGCGATGCCAGGAACTCTTCGCCCGTCTGCCGGGGATGTTCACCAGCGAAGGCGTATCCCGGCGGCTTCTCATCCACGTAGATCTCACCCACCAGCTCGAAAACCGCAGGGTCGTCGAAGGCGCCCATGCAGAAAATGCAGCGGTCCGACTCCTTCAGCCGATAGAACAGGTTGCTGCCGCAGACCTCGCAGAAACCCCGCTCCGCCCACTCCGAGGAATCGTAGCGCCTGATGTGCTCACCGCCTTCGAACCGGACACCGCCGACGGACGCTGCAAGCATGGGTCCGCCGGACCAGGTCCGGCACATCGAGCAGTGACAGCCGTGCACGTGGGTATCCACATCCGTTGCTTCGAATCGCACGGCGCCACAGAGACACCTCCCCGTCGCGGTCATCATGGTGCTCCTTTTTCTATCGGGCGATCAGTATGCCGCACCCCTGCTGACATCGTCGTGTCAGGACCGCGGCGAGGCATAGGGCGCCAGCACGTCCCGCCAGCGATCCTCGGCCTCGAGCCGGCACAGATTGCCGAAGAGCCCTGACAGGGTACGGTTCACGAACACCATGTCGTGCGGCAGCGATACGTCCACCAGCTCGCTGAAGTACATCGTCTTGGCCTCGAACAGCATGTCGTAGATGTCCGTCTCCCGTGAGAAGCGGAATGGCGCCTCGCCGACGATGGCCATCGCCTCCCGGGCCAGCGGCTCGATCACCTTGAGCGGCACCGGACGGTTGGATTTACGCTTGTAGATACCCATGTCGAACAACCGCTGCGGGAGTCCGCTCAGGTCACCCTCGATGAGCGCACCGAGCATCCCCCGATACTGCTCGGCCAGCGCGGGGGGAATCTCCTTCATGCAGCCGTGGTCGTAGACGATGAGCCGGCCGTCTTCCAGAAAGGCATAGTTCGCGAAATTGGGATCCGCGTGCAGGAATCGGTGGTCGAGCAGGCCGCGGATCACGAACTCCAGCAGCCTGCGCCCCCAGAGGTTCCTGAGCGGCTGCCCGTAGCGTCCCGACGTGGCTTCGTCGGGCGAGATTCCCGGCACGTAGTCCATGGTCAGCACCCGCGTGGTGCTCGCCTCCGGCACCACACCGGGAACCAGCACTTCCGGCACGTCCGCGTGCAGCGCCTGCATGCGCGCCATGTTCGCCGCTTCCTGACGGTAGTCGAGCTCCTCCAGCAGCCGGTCCTTGAGCTCTTCCCAGATCTCGTCGAACTCCACGTCCGCCACCATGGCGACCAGCGAGCCGAACAGCTTCTTCAGATTCTTGAGATCCGAGCGAACGACCCGGTCGATGTCCGGATACTGCACCTTCACCGCCACGGCACGACCGTCTCTGAGACGCCCCCGGTACACCTGACCAATCGATGCCGCAGCGATCGCTTCCGGATCCAGTGATTCGAAGAGATCGTCGAAACCCGGCAGCTCCGCCGTGAGCACACCGTGCATGGTTTCGAACGGCACCTTCGGTGCTTCCTTCTGCAGACCTCGCAGCACCGTGATGAACTCCGGCGGCAGCATTCCCTCGTGCACGGAAAGCATCTGCCCGACCTTCATGGCCGCCCCCTTGAGCTCACCCAGGGCCTCCGTCACCCGCACGGCGTTCAGCATGAACTTCTCGGTTCTGCGAGCCTGAGCGATGGGATCCGAGAATAGAAAGCTCATCGCCTGCTCCGTGGCAAGGGACATCCCCACCCGGGTGGCAACGCTGCCGAGCTTGAACAGCCGCCCGACGGCGGAGGTGATCACATCACTCTGTGGTGGCTTCTTCTGATCACTCATGGTCACGGCCCGCCGGCGACCGATCCGCCCGCATCAGGGCGCCACCGGACCGCGCTCGCGCTCGGCGAAATGCCTGAGTTCCACCGGGTTGTCGGTGATGAAGCCGTCGGTGAGCGGGAAGAGATCGCGGAGACGGGAAGGCCCGAGTTCACCGGACGTAATCCACAGCTCGGCGCCGCCTTCCCGCACAGTGCGCACCAGCGCGGGGTCTTTCTGTGCCCAGCGCGCCCAGAGGCGTACGCCATCGGGCCGGTACGTCATGAACTCCGGCACGTCCGCCGGTTTGTCCGCCATGGCCAGAACCTTCACGCGCGGACTAAGGCTGCGCAGCTCCTCGAGCTGGTGAATGCTGCGCACCCCCACCATGACCCGATGCTCGAAACCGTAGGCTGCGACCACTTCCACGAGGCGGGAAGTCATCTCCGGCTCGTCCGCCTTGACGTCCAGCAGCAGGCGCTGAGGCCGGTCCGAAAGCAGGATCATCGCCTCGTCCAGGGTCGGTACCCGTTCTCCGCCGCCAGCGTCTAGACGCCGGATCTCACCGAGCGTGAGCTCGCGTACCCGGCCCCGGCCGTTGGTTGTGCGGTTGACCTCGGCGTCGTGCATGAGCACGAGCCGGTCATCGGCCGTGATCCTGACGTCCGTTTCGACGAAGTCAGCACCGAAGTCCGAGGCCCAGCGTATGGCTGCCAGGGTGTTCTCGGGCGCACCCGTGGTGGTGCCGCGATGGGCGGCGATCAGCGGTCCGGGCGCCACACCGGCCTCCACAACAGGTATCCATGTCAGAAACAGCACAACGAGTATTGACGGAAACAGCTTCTTCATGGCGCCAATGGCGTTCCCACAGGGTCAGGCGATTCTAACCGGGGAATTGGCTCGAGGACGACGCAAAAAAGAAAACGGGCATTGGGCTCCTGGAATCAGGAGGGCCAATGCCCGCGAGGGGCAACAGTCTTGTCCGACTAGAGCTCGTAACGGACGTCGAACAGGAACGTGGTGCCCACATCCTGCTCGAGGACGGTGACGTTATCGTCCAGCGTGTTCGTCTGCTTGATCGTCGTCTTGTCGTTCAGGATGTTCTTCAGCCGCAGTTTCAACGACAGATGCTCGGTGGGGAACCAGGAGCCGACGAAGTCGAGCGAGTTGAAGGTCTGCTCGTAGGCGTCGCCGTTACCGTCGATACCCGCATAGAAGATCCTGGGTCCGAACGCGTTGTAGACCAGCGTGGCGCCCCACTTGCCGCTGAACGAATCGTAGCCTAGCTGTGCGTTCACCACCCACTTCGACTGCTGCGTCAGCCGGCGCTTCTGATTGGTGAGGTTACCCACACCCGGCGCTACGGGGATGTTCACCTCCGAGTCGCTGAAGGTGGCGTTGCCGGCGACGAAGAACGCATCCGACCAGCCGCCGCCACTCAGGAAGCCCAGGCTCTTCAGACCCTCGAACTCTGCGCCATACACCTCGCCGCTCTCGGCATTGACGAAGGTGAAGAGGATGTTGTCCTCCGTGGCGCCGCCCTGGACGGTCTCGATGGGCGCTTTGAGGTCTTTGTAGAAGAGCGAGACGGACAGGTTGTCGCCAGAGTCCCAGAACCACTCGCTGCGGAGCTCGTAGTTCTTGAGGTCGGACGGCACCAGATCCGGGTTGCCGCGCACGCGGGCCTCGGTCAGCGGGTCGATGTAGGTGGACGCAGACACCTCCCGGATATCCGGATAGGCCACGGTCTTACTCCATGCCAGGCGCAGCTGGA
Organism: Gammaproteobacteria bacterium; assembly: GCA_003247835.1. GTDB lineage: Bacteria > Pseudomonadota > Gammaproteobacteria > Pseudomonadales > Azotimanducaceae > SZUA-309. Next base: position 30,381 of record QJYB01000098.1, read on the forward strand.
ACTCGTCCGACCAGAACTGTGGGCGGATGTAGGTCAGCGACACTGCGGGATACCAGGCGTCATCGGAATACACCGACTCCGCGATCTGTTCGACGGACAGCGGAATGCGCTGGCCGCTGAAATTCAGGTAGTCGATGGGCACAGATACCTGAGTGAAGTCCTCCCAGCGCGCACCTGCCATCAGGCGCCAGGTCTCGTCCACCAGCAGGTCGATCTTGCCGAATCCGGCGTTGGTCGTCTGACCGGCACCGTAGCTCTCCGTACCGAACTGACCGATGCCCAGGATCAGCTCCTGGTCATAGCACGCTTGGGGATTGAACGGATCACCATCGAGCCTGAGCAGATTCGCGTCGCTGAACGCCTCGGAAACAGGCAGGCCGGAGACCGCCGGGCAACCCGGACCTCCCATGGAAAAACTCTGATCAAAGGTACCGAGACCCAGCACCGTCTGCTGATAGGACCGACCCTTGCTGTTGTAGCTGCCGCCGCCGGAGATTTCCAGATCCCAGTTCATGTCCCAGCTGACGCCGGTCAGAGGAAGGGTCACCTCGCCGCCCCAGGTCTCCACCCTGTCATCGAGTCCCGAGTACTGGAACACCACGGCGTTCTGGATGTTGCGGATGTCCGACGTCAGGATCTCGCCCGTCGACTGGTCGAAGGTTTCCACGTACTTGGCCCGCACCTCGTTCGGCAGGTCCGTCTCCGCCTTGGACTTGGAGTAGAACCATTCCGCCGAAGTGCCGCGAAATGCCTCCAGAAACCCCAGCCACTCCGGCAGTCGGCTGAGCGTCGCGTCACCCAGCGTGTGCTCACCGATGAACTGGGTGACGTTCAGGTCACGCTGCTCGAAGCGGATATCATTAAGCCGCTCCTGCACACCCGTGGAGCAATCGTTGTACTGACCCGCCCGGCAGTTGACCGTGCTGGACGCTTCGTCCTCGGAGTTCCGCAGAAAGAGCTGATGCCAGCTGATCTCGTGATCCTCTGTGAACCGCAGGCCAGCGTTCATACCCGCGGTCAGCGAGACGGAGTTGATCGTTCGCTGTGACTCCGCATAGGACCCGTCCGGCTCCTGCACGTTGCGCAGAGTACGGTTTCGGTTGCGCCAGTTGTTGTTGTATCCGCCCACCGCCAGGAAGCCGAGCTCCCAGTCTTCGCCCAGATACCAGCGATAACCGCCCGTTCCCTCGATCTCGAAGTCGGCTGGCAGGTTCTTGGACTCGAAGTCCACGTCTCTGTTGAGTGATGTAGCCAGCTCGCGGTTCATCATCTGCGCCGTTTCGAAGCTGATCGGCTCTCCCGCGGCAGCTGCCACGGTCTGAATACGCAGCGGCGCGAAGCTGCCCCTGTACATCTGGATACCGTCGACGATGGCCTGGGGAATCTGCCTCGTACCGTCGTCCTTACCCCACCTGTCGTCACTGCCGCCGGGATAAGTGAAGCCATCGTCATCGCTGTTCGAGTTCCAGCCCGTGTTGAGCTTCACGGTGAGCTGCGCGTCCTCGGGAATCGCCTTGGTGCGGATGTCGATGGCGCCGCCGCCGAATGCAGCCGGCATGTCCGGTGAGTAGCCCTTCTGCACCGATAACGCGTCGATGATCTCTGCCGGGAAGATGTCCAGCGGCAGCACGTTCCGGGTCAGGTCCGGTGATGGCACCAC
>QJYB01000044.1 GCA_003247835.1 Gammaproteobacteria bacterium
AGTGGTCTACGACAACGTTCGTGTGCCCAAGAGCAACCTGCTCGGGCCTCGCGGTCAGGGCTTCAAGATTGCTCAGGACCGGCTCGGTCCGGGCAGGATCTTTCACTGCATGCGCTGGCTCGGCCAGGCACAGCGGGCCTTCGACCTGATGTGCGACCGCGCGAACAATCGGGTCGCCTTCGGTAAGAACCTGGGCGAGCACCAGCAGATCCAGAAGTTCATCTTCGACAGCGCAGCCGAAATCCAGGCCAGCCGCCTGCTCACCCTGCACGCCGCCCAGAAGATCGATCAGGGCGACGAGGCAAGGGTCGAGATCGGCCTGATCAAGGTCTACGGCGCCAGCATGCTGCACAACGTGATCGATCGCGCGATCCAGGTGCACGGCGCGCTCGGCGTGACCGAGGACACGCCGCTCGAACGCATGTATCGACACGCGCGATTCGCGCGGATCTATGACGGCGCTGACGAGGTGCACGTGCAGCGCACCGCGCAACGGATTCTCAGGCGTTACGCCAACGGCGAAGGATTCGACTTCGGGCTGCGTTGAGCCGGTCGGAACCCGCCGCTAAGACGGGTTCTGACAGCTCGCCACATCGTCTTCCGTCAGCCCCAGATCCTTGGCGGCCTTGCGGAAGTCCTCCGCCGTGGCACCCGCCGAGTAGACGTCCGAGGTGGTCCGGGCGAGGTCGTAGTTGCCGAACTGACCTGCCAGCCTGCCGACCCCGCGCATCAGGCTGCCGAAGCCGCTTTTCTTCTTCTGCGCCGCCTGGGCGGCTTCCATCTTCTGCTGCAGGCAGGCCTGCTGTGCAGCCTGGAGTTCCTCGGGGCTCCGGGTTGCGGCAGCACCGTTCGACGAGGTGTCGGCAGCGAGAATGCCAGCCAGCTGTGGTGAGGGTTCGCCCGTCACCGGCATGTCGTGCTCCGCCTGGTACTGCGAGATCGCGATCGCCGTTTCCGTGTCCATGGTGCCCGAGGGGGTGACGGTGTAACCGAGCTTCTCCAGCTTCTGCTGAATCGTCAGCGTCAGTCCGTCTACTCCGTGCTCTTCCTTTGGTTCCTGTGTGACGGGAGCAGCAGCTGCCGTTTCGACCACGTGGGCTTCACCACCCGCCGACGACGGCTCGACCGCGAGCATGGCGCTGGTGCCGGTGCCCGGACAGGCATTGCCCATGGCATCGGTGAGGGTGGGATTGACGCGGATCTCATCCACCACCGTCTCGAACTCGACCCCACCACCCTTGGCCATGCTCTCGATCATCTTCATCTGCGGCCCCATCATGGTTTCCATCATGGCCCGCTGCTGGGGCGGCATGCTGGCCTTCTGCTTCTCGAAATCGGCGAGCTGCGCCTGGGCCTGGGCAATCTCCGCTTCCTGTTCCGGCGTCAGCATGCCGCTCATGGTCATCACCTGACGATAGGATTCGTACATGTTGCTGTGCGGAACCTTCCGGTAGTCCGACTGGCTCGTCGTCATGGTCATCGGCTGGGATTCGCCATTGGCGGCGGTCATGACCCCGTCCATCTTCATCTGCAGGGGCACGTAGTCGGTGGTGTCGATGTACATGCTGATGGCTTCGATCCGGTACTCACCATCGTTTGCCTGCTCGACATGATTCAGGCCTTCGGCACGAAGGTGCCAGGCCTTGCGGCCGTCGATGGATTCCGTGCCCATCACCTTGGCCTTCTCAATGAAGGCCTGCATGTGGTTCAACGACTCCTTCGAGTCCGCCGTAGGATCGTAGGCCTGGTCCGCCCGCTTCGCTTCCGCCGCGGCCCGCAGAAAATCGGCATTGCCGCCCAGCATCACGCGCGGATCCATGGTGTTCCAGGGATCCGAGCCGGACGCCGCCAGCATCCCTCTCGGCACGCCGGCGTCATCCATCCCCTGCTCGATCTCCGTGGACATCGCGTCGCCGCCCATCTCCATGCCGGAGGCGAAGGCTTCGAGCTCGTCGGGGGACAGACCGACGTCGCACTCCCGATTCTGAACCTGGGTCTGCGTCATCGGCACGAAGAACGTCTGCGGCTTGCCGGCCTCGTCGGTGTAATCGGTGCGCATGAACCAGGTCGAAGTGCCATGCCCCATGATCGTCTGATCGACCACGTAGGCATCGACCCCCTCCCATCGCTCCACCTGGCGCTTCTGCGCGGTCTCCAGGATCTGGCGCGCATCCTGCGCTGCAGCCAGAGCCGGCAACACCAGCATGGCCACCGACGCGGCGAACATTGGAACCTTTCGCATTTCTCCTCCCACTGGACGGCCCGGCGCACCAGGCGCAGTCTTCTTCCCTGTCGACTGACTAGCCTACTCCCCAGGGCGCGACACGCAACCGGTCGCGGCCCGCCTGCCAATTTCGCTGAGGGTGAAGTCCAGCTTGTCGGCCCCGGTCTTCATCTGAATACTGGTCGAACTGCCACCACTGGGGATTTCCCATGGCGTACGAGCAGTGCAGGCGCCCCCACAGGCTATGGTCCCAGCTGGCGACCGGTCTGCTGATGGCTGTCTCCCTACCGGCCGGGGCAGCGACGGTCACCGCGCAGGTGGTGGTCGACCGCCCCGACGTGGAGGACCGCTTCGAACTCGACATGGGCGGTACGCTCATCTCGCTGCTGCCATCCGAGGTCGCAACGGACGACGACGCCGCAGCCGAGCGCTATGTGCTGACGCTGGCCCGTCACGACGGCTTCGACCTGACGGGCATCGCGTGCACCGATCGCGATGATGGCAGCACGCCACCGTCGGTCGTAACCCTCGACACCGGTGGCATCGTGTTCGATCCGGGTTCCGGCGCCACCGTGGACTGCGTGTTCTCCGTTCAGGCGCGTCTCGCAACCGTCGTCGCGACCCTGCAGACCGACCTGCCCGACGTGGAGCAGGAGTTTGCGCTCGACATGGGTGGCAATGTGGTTTCGTTGT
>QJYB01000013.1 GCA_003247835.1 Gammaproteobacteria bacterium
GGCAATACGAAAGGTCCGATGGGATGGACCGGAATCGGGGCAAACTTCCCGGGACTACCTGGAGATCGAAACCAAGCACGGTCGGGTGGTGGTCATCGATCCGAGCCGCGGTACCGTGTCAGCTGATCCGCCACTGCCGCCTGGAATCCCCACCGGTGCCGTCCGGATTCAGCAGGACCTCACCGAAGCGGTACCGAGCGCCTTCGACGGACGTCCGGTATTTTCCCTCGTGTCTGCTCAGCAGGGCGACCAAACCGGATGGCATTTCCAGCTGTCCACCGGCGTTCTGCTGACGCTCGCCGGCGGTGACCTGATCCCAGTAACCTCCCGTCCCGGATGAACGGGTACAAGACCACACTCCGGTACCCGTCGTGATTCACATCGAGCCAGCACAACCGCAGGACTACCCGGACATTCTCGCGTTGAACGAAGCTGCCATACCGGCAGTAAACCGGATCGACACGTCCGTGCTGGCCGGTCTGCACGATCAGGCCGAGCTGCTACTGGTGGCCAGGGACCGAGCGGCGATAGCCGGTTTTCTGCTGGTGCTCAACGAGCGTGCGGATTACGGGAGCCCCAATTTCCGCTACTTCAGGAACCACTACGATTCGTTCGCCTACGTCGACCGCATCGTGGTCGCGGACAGCTATCGGGGGCGAGGGATCGGCGCCCAGCTCTACGATGCGCTGTTCCGCCACGCCGGAGACAGGAGCCGTGTCACCTGCGAAGTGAACCTCAGACCCGCTAATCCCGGCTCCCTGCTTTTCCACGAGAAGCTGGGGTTCGAAGTCGTCGATGAGCAGGACACGGAAGGCGGCGCGAAACGGGTCGCGCTCATGGTCTGCGAGCGGAGCGGGAAGGTACCGCCACGGCCGAGGCCCCCAGGGTGACCCCGGCCGTATCGAGCCTCGAGCGTGCCGGCATCCCGTTCCAGCTGTTGGTCTACGAGGCCGGAGGGGCCGGTGAGGGTGACATCGGCGTAGCAGCCGCCCGCTCACTCGGCGTACCGGAGCACAGCGTCTTCAAGACGCTGATCTCGGAGCTCAACCAGGGAGAACTGGTGGTGGCCATCGTTCCGGTGGCCGCGCGCCTGAACCTCAAGAAGCTGGCTCGCGCCGCCGGGGCAAAGTCTGCCGGGATGGCGGCACCGACCCGTGCGGAAAAAACCACCGGATACGTGACCGGTGGCATCTCTCCGATCGGACAGAAGAATACGCTGCGTGCCTTTCTCGCCGCAGAAGCGGTGACGCAGACGACGATTCACGTCAGCGCGGGGAAGCGCGGCCTGGAACTCGCGCTGTCCCCGACCGATCTCATCGCCGCCACGGGTGCCGTGGTCTGCGAGCTGACTGCGTAGCACCGGCCCGAACGGACGGTGCCGGCGTCGCTAACGTCGTTTGTCGACGGCTTCGTTGACCCGCAGCTGTCTGCCGCCGAAGTCCTTGCCGTTGAGCTCCTCGATGGCTTTGCGTGCCGCATCATCATCGAGCTCGACGAATCCGAATCCCCGGGAGCGCCCCGTTTCACGATCCGAGATCACCCGGGCAGAATGGACGGTGCCCATCGCCGAGAAGAGGGCTTCGAGTTCCCCGTCGTCCACGCTCCAGGGAAGGTTGCCCACGTACAGTTTCTTCATAACTCGCTAACTTCAGTTGTTCTCAAACCGCTGGAACCGATCGCCCGCACAGAGCGCGCAGAACGACCGACCACCAGCGCCGACGCGCCACAGTCTATGACTTCCGGCAGACGTCTGGTTAAAGTATGCACGCAGCGCATTCAGCTCACAGCAACATTTTGTTAGCTGGCGCAGTCGGCTCCAGCCATTGTGCGCCACCATTGTTGCGGTATTGAGACGGCCATACAAGCGGCCTTCATCCATCCGACGAGGGGGATTCTGTCTTGCTGAACGTCGGTGATCGCGCCCCCGATTTCGATACGGAGGACCAGCACGGAACATCCCAGCGGCTTTCAGAAGCTCTGGCTTCCGGTCCGGTCATTCTCTATTTCTATCCGGCCGATTTTTCGCCGCTGTGCACGGCTCAGGCCTGTGCGGTGCGCGACACGTCAACCGCACTCGAATCCGCGTCGATCCGGATTCTGGGCATCAGCCCGCAGAGCGCGGCAAGCCACGCGCGTTTTGCCGAGCGCTTCGGACTCGACTTCCCGCTGCTGTCCGACCCGGACAAGTCCATCATCCGCCGCTACGGGGTGGACGGACCCCTGGGCATCGGCGTAAGGCGGGTCACGTTCCTCGTCGGCCAGGACGGACACATCGCCCGGCGGGTCGTCTCGGACCTCTTTCTCGGCAGCCACAAGGCATTCATCGCCAGCGTGCTCGACGATCACGCCCGGGGCACATGAACGCCGACGCGATCCGATCGTTCGTGACGGCGCTGAACGACTGCTGGCAGCGGGGAAACGTCGATGGTCTGGCCGACTACTACCACCCGGACGTGGTGCTGCTGCCTCCGGATCTCGGGACGCCCATCCGGGGACGTGAATCCGTGGTGGCCAGCTACCGGGATTTCATGGATGCCGCTCAGCTGGACCGCTTCCAGGACATCCATCTGGACATCTTTTCCTTTCCGGTCGGCGACGGCGGCAGCCACGTCGCACACCTCACCTTCGAGGTCGACTACACCCTGGACGGGGACCGGTACGTCGAGAAGGGCCTGGAGGTATACGTCATCCAGGACGACGGCACCCGGCTGCAGATCATCTGGCGCCAGCAATCGGTGCTGGACAGCCGTCTCGCGGAAAAGTCAGAGTCGCGCTGACAGCCTGAGCATACCGTCGTAAACCGGCCGCGCCAGCCAGCGGGCCAGCAGCAGCCCAAGGGCGATACCGACGGAGTCCACGAGCAGGTCCTTGAGCTCGGACGACCGCTCCGGAATGAACCCCTGAACGACTTCGATCAGCACGCCGTAACAGATCATGAATACTGCCGTGCTCAGATAGCTCGGAGTCCGGTTGCCGTGGAGCCGGGCGAGAACCAGCGCAAGGCTGAGATATGTGAACGCGGCGCTGTGCAGGATCACGTCGCTCAGCCGGAAGATCGGGTTGTCCGGCGGCTCCGGTATCAGTGCGAGCCACGTGCAGATTGCGAGGGGCACCCAGAACGCAACCTGTAGCGCTACCCGTGCCACCGTGACGCTACGACCCGGCGGCAGGGTGCCGTCAACTCCCACGGCCCGCCGAGTACTCGTGCACGAACTCCACGAGCGCTTTGACGTTGTCCACCGGCGTCTGCGGAATGATGCCGTGACCGAGATTGAAGATGTGACCCGGACGGCCGTCCACCGAGTCGAGGATGGTCTTTGCCTGGGCGATCACCGTCGCGCGATCCGCACAGAGCACGATGGGATCCAGGTTGCCCTGAACCGCCCCCACGCCCGTGCGTTGCCATGTCTGCATCAGCGGGACCCGCCAGTCCAGGGCCAGCACGTCGGGATTCAACGTGGCCACCGCATCCAGCAGATGCCCGTTGCCGGTGCCGAAATAGATGACCGGCACACGCCCCCGCAGATTGTCGAGCAGTTGCCTCAGGTGGGGCTCCACGTAGGTGGTGTAGTCCGGCACGGACAGACAGCCGACCCAGGTATCGAAAATCTGCACCGCGTGCACGCCGCTGTCGATCTGCAGCTCTAGGTAGCTGGTGACCTGGGTCACCAGCTTGCCGAGCAGCTCGTGCCACAGGGCTGGCGCCTCGTACATGAACTTCTTCACATGCACGTAGTTCCGTGAACCGCGACCCTCGATGGCATAGGACGCCAGGGTGAACGGCGCACCGGCGAAGCCGATCAGCGCGATGTGATCCGGCAGGCCCGACAGCACATTTTCAACAGTCCGGGCGATGTATGGCGTGGCCTCCGCTGCGGTCGCAACCCTGAGCGCAGTTACGTCCCTGGCCGTGCGGATCGGGTTATCGAACACCGGACCCTCTCCGGCCCGGTAGTCGAGCCTGAGTCCCATGGGCTCCATCACCGGTAACAGATCAGCGAACAGAATGGCTGCATCCACACCGAGAATGCGCTGAGCGTCCAGGGTCGCCTGAGCAGCCATCTCGGGATGCTTGAAGAACTCGAGACTGGGCGTCGCGCCTTTCAGCGCGTGGTACTCGGGCATGTACCGTCCCGCCTGGCGATTCAGCCAGATCGGCGTGAACGGAGTGGTCTTTCCGGCGCAGGCCTGGAGGAAGATCTTGTCCATGTTGGTCAGGGCGTCTCGACGGTGGCCGTGGGATTACCCGGCAGCGGGATGGCGCGCACCTTAGCAGAGGCTTTGAGTGCATGCACCACCACGGTCCCTGCGCCCCTGACGTCTCTCGGCCCCAGGTATTCGAGCCGGGATCCCAGCTCCTGATCGACGCCGAGGAGCGCTGCGGTGGCGGCGGTCAGCAACGCGCTGCCCGGCGCTGCCTCTGCCTGCAGCCGGCTCGCCAGGTTCACCGGCATGCCGATGAGCGTGTAGTCGAGCCGGGCGTCTCCGCCCCAGTCGCCGAGGGCACAACAGCCGCTCGCCAGACCGCAGCGCACGGAGAGCTCGACCGACAGACCCCGCCGCCGCCAGGTCTGCCGGAGCTCATCCAGCGCCGGACCGAGCTCCAGACACACCCGTGCACAGGCGGCAGCACCCCGCCAGCGTCCGTCGGCCGCGGCATCCGGTTCGTCCGCGAAGTAGATGAGCACCCCGTCACCCAGAAACTTTCCCACCACACCACCGCGCCGTTCGGTGAGCGCTACCACTGTGGCCATGAAGTCGTTCAGCACCTCCGAGAGCTCCATGACCGGCCGGGTGGCCACCAGGGCGACGAAACCCACCACGTCCACGAAGGCCACGGTGGCGAACTGCTCCCGGGGACGGTGCGGCAGACGCGGCTCGGTGACAATGAGCGGCGGCAGCTCGTGAGGCAGGTACCGGGCGAGGCGCGCATTGCGATCTCTCAGCACCGCCGACTCCGAGAGGGCGCTGCGTCGGTGCGCGTCGAGCCGGCGGATTCTCACAAAGCTGAGCCAGGCCAGACCCAGCAGGAACCCGGCGGCCAGCATCATACCCACCAGCGTCCAGCCATCCGCCGGCCGGTCGAGCATTCCGGTACGTCCCGACATAGCAAGCCAGAGTCCGACCGTGCACGCCGCAGGCAGCAGCAGACGCAGGCCGCCGAGCGCGGTCACCCCCGTGAGGCAGAGCAGGGCCACGGCAATGCAGAGCCAGAAGCCGAGCCCTGAGATCGTTACCAGCGCGGTGATCGCAGCACTTTCCACGGCGTGAGATATCCGTGCCGCCGTCGTTTCCGGATGTCGCAGCAACGGGACCGAGCGGACGACCACGTACCAGAGTCCGGGCCAGACGAGGCTCAGGATCATGAGCATCCACAGCCCGGCGGCATCGCTCTGGCCGAGCCGTAGCGCAGCGACCAGCGCAAGGCCGCCATAGCCGAAAAGGCGGAACAGCAGATCGGGCGTGAGAGTCACCGTCCCATTTGGCACCACCGACGACGCCCCCAGCAGCGGACATTGCCCCCGTCAGCGGTGGGACGGAACAGCCGCGCGAACGGTCAATCCACGGCGCGACCCAGCGTCGGGTTCTGATCCGCCTCGTAGTCCACGCCGTCGATGCCGAAACCGAAGACCTTCAGGAAGTCCTGCCGGAAGCCTTCGAGGTCGGCCAGCTCGGCGAGATTCTCCGTGGTGACCAGCGGCCAGCGCCGGCGCACCTCGTTCTGAATCTTCTCGTCGAGCTCCCAGTCGTCTACCCGGATCCGTCCGGCCTCGTCCAGATTCATGGTGGCCCCTTCGGCCAGCTGAGTGGCGAACAGTCGGTAGATGTGCTGAATGATGTTCTCGTGGGTGCCTGCTTCCTTCATCACCCGGAACAGCAGCGATGCATAAAGCGGCACGACGGGAATGGCGGAAGAAGCCTGGGAGACGATGGCCTTGAGCGTGGCGACCCGGGCGTCACCGCCCAGGTCGTGAAGCGAAGCCCGGATGGCGCCGGCCGCCCGGTCCAGATCCTCCTTGGCCTTACCCAGCGTCCCTTCCCAATAGATGGGCCAGGTGAGATCGCTGCCGATGTAGGTGAATGCCAGGGTCCGGAATCCGGGCGCGAGCACGTCGGCAGACTTGAGCGCGGCGATCCAGAACTCCCAGTCCTCGCCACCCATGACGGCCACGGTGTTCTCGATCTCCTCCTCCGTGGCGGGCTCGAGATCCACCTCGTGCACCACCCCCTTATCCACGTTGAGGGTCTTGATATGCACCGTCTCACCGATGGGTTTGATCGCCGAGCGGTGCAGCACGCCGGTCTTCGGGTGGGGACGAACCGGGGAAGCCAGGCTGTAGACCAGGAAATCGATCTTGCCCATGTCGGCACGGATCGCATCGATCACGCGCTCCTTCATCCCGTCCGAGAAGGCATCACCGTCCAGGGTTCGGGCGTACAGTCCGGCAGCCTCTGCCGCCTCCTCGAAGGCGATGTTGGTGTACCAGCCCTGACTCGCCGTCTTCGACTCGGTTGGCGGCTTTTCCAGCGAGACCCCGAGCGAGGCGGCACCCGCACCGAAGGCAGCCGTGATCCGGGAGGCGAGTCCATAGCCGCCGGAGGCACCGATCACCAGCACGTTGCCGAAGTCACCCTCGATGCGGGGCTGGCTCTCGACGTAGCGGATCTGCTCCGCGACGCTGGCCGCACACCCTGCCGGATGCGCCGTCGTGCAGATGAAGCCCCGGATTCTGGGTTTGATGATCATGCAGCGCTCTGCCGGCTTTCAGGTTGCGCGCATGATACCCCGCGCTACCGCCCAGCGCATGGCGGCAGAGAGATCGAGCAGCCACGGCCCATCGCGACGGATCGTCACGGTGAGCGCATGATGCTCGAGGAGCTTGTGGTCCCGGTCGCCGTCCAGCGCCAGCACGCCGGGCCCCTGCATGGGCACCGCCACGCCGAAGGGAATCCGCGTGGTACTGCGCACGGCCACCTTGCGGAACAGCCCGGGCGAGAGCGGTGCAGCGAACACCCGGTCGCCCTCACGGGTCTCCCCTGGCGGCGCCATCTCGACGAGCAGCCCCGTATCCTCCTCCGCCATCACCGGATCCACCAGGCCGCCGATGGGCGACATGCCCACGGAGGCAGGCTCGGCGCGGGTGAGGAGCAGACGGTCGATCCGCGACGGATCGAAGGGCAGCAGGTTGCCGACGTGATCCCGACGCAGCACCACGGCGTCGATGAGTCCGACGTCCGGCAACGGGTGCGCCTTCTCGTTGGCCGGACGGCCGCTCACGTGCAGCACCTTGGCGCGACGGTGAGCATCCGATTCGTCCAGCAGCCCCCGGGCGGCGAGCCCGGCCACCATTCCCGCGACCGTGGGCTCCGCCATGGTGGGGAAGACGTTGTTCGTCCCGGTGGACAGGGCGATGAGGCGTACATCCCGACCATCTTCACCCGCGCGCCCCAGCGCCCGGACGATGGCCCGGTTGGTGCCGTCACCGCCCAGAGAGACGATCACACGACAGCCGGCCGCCAGGAACTCGGCCACCGTATGCTCCGTGTCAGCTGCCGTGTTCTGCACCTTGTTGTCGATGATGTTGACTCGTGCGGAGAGGTTCATGTGCTCGACCGCGGCGGTGGCGATCCGGAAAGGCTCCCTGGCGACATGCAGCAGACCAGCCCCACAGGCATCCGCACCGGCGGCGATACGGGCAACGATGTCGCGTTTGGCTTCGTGCGTCATGTTGGAAGCGTGCGCAGCAAGACGCCTCACATCCCTGCCGGACATCGGATTCACAAGAACGCCCACGCCACCGTCGGCCGCAGCGAGTGGTGGCGGGTTCATGGTGACCACCTGTTCACTCATCGCCCGGCTCCGCAGGGTTCTCTGCGTCACCGAGGACATAGCGCTCCAGAAACACCGTCATGATCGCAGCGTTCGCGTCTCTGTTCGCCTTCTTCCGGAAGCCGTGCCCCTCGTCTGCGGCGAGCACGTACCAGACGGGTACGCCTGCGCTCTTCAGCGCCCGGTAGATCTGATCGCTCTCGCTGGCCGGCACGCGGGGGTCGTTGGCACCCTGGGAGATCATGAGCGGCCGGCGGATCGCGCCGACGTGGTTGAGCGGCGAAATGGCTTCCAGGTGCGCGCGCATGGCAGGGTCACGCTCGTCGCCGTACTCCTGGCGACGGAGGTCCTGCCGGTAAGGCTGGGTGTTCTCGAGGAACGAGACGAAGTTGCTGATACCGACGGACTCGACGCCGGCGGCCAGCCGATCTGAGTAGTGGACGAGGGAAGCCAGCACCATGTAACCGCCGTAGGAGCCGCCCATCACCACCACCCGGGAGGAATCCAGGTCCTCTCTGGTGGCGATCCAGTCGAGCAGCGCGCCGATGTCCCTGACCGAGTCCTCCCGAAGGTCACCGTTGTCAAGCTTGAGGTAGGACTTGCCGTATCCCGCGGAGCCACGCACGTTGGGCGCCACCACCGCGAGGCCGAGCTCCACCGTGAGATACTGGATCGTCGAGGAGAAGTACGGTCGGTACTGACCTTCCGGACCGCCGTGTACGAGGATCAGCACGGGATGCGGTCCCGGACCTGCCGGCGTGTACACGAACGCCGGGATGCGGCGGGTTTCACCATCCGCCTCGTCGAAGGTCGGATACTCGATGAGCTCCGGCGCCACGAACCGGTCCGGATCGAGGCCGCCCACCTCGCTCCGCGTCCAGCGCGCGAGCTTCCGCTCGGTGAGCGACACGGTCCAGACGTCCGTGGGTGCGGTGGGGGTCGAGACCGACACCGCCAGCCGGTCTCCGGCCGGCGAGAAGAACATCGCCGTGATCACGCCAGCCGGCAGCTCAGGCAGCGCCAGCGGCCGGCTTCCAGGCAGGCGGCGAATCACCAGGTGGGAGACACCTCCCTCGTTGATCGACAGCGCGAGCAGTGAGCCATCCTCGGACAGGGCGAACGTCTCCACATCCCAGGGTACATCCGAGGTCAGCACCCTGATCTCGCCACTGCCGAGATCCAGCCGGTGCAGGCGCATGAACTCGGCACCTACGTCGGAGGTGAAGTAGACGCCAGTGCCGTCACCGTCGTAACTGGCGTCACCGATCGCCACCTTGAGCGAGTCGTCGAGCAGCGCGCGTCGGTGACCCGTCGCCAGATCGATCTCGTAGAGCCGGGATTCGTTGACTGACACATAGCGGCTGACCAGCAGCCGGTCGTCGGCCGGTGAGAAATCCAGCGGCACCCACGTGCCCTCGTCTTCCTCGAGCACGACCGAGACGGTGCCGTTCAGATCCTGAATGTGGACGTCCGCCGTGCGGCCGTTGCGCTCCGTGGTGTAGTAGGCGAAGCGGTCGCCGCCGTTCGCCCACACCACCTCGCCGTAGCGGGAGTGGCCGTCCGTCAGCAGCCGGTGCTCGAAGCTGTGCCGGTCGTACCAGAACAGCTGGTAGAACTCGGAGCCGCCGACGTCCCGGGCGTAGATGAAACCGTCGTCGTTGGCGGGGGAGACCCAGGCCTGATTGACCGGCTCGTCGAAGAAGGTCAGCTGCTGCCGGGCACCCATGGGCCGGCTCAGACGATGCAACTGGTTGGACTGGCCGAAACGGGTAGTGACGAGCAGGCCGTCGTCGAGCCAGCCGAGCAAATTCGCGGTACGGGTGTTCTGGTAGGTCTGCAGGCGTTCGATGACCGAATCCGGCACGTCGGGCACGTCGCGCAGAACCAGCGCGCCGCTCCTGCAGGCCTCGGCGATGATCCCTTCGGCGGGCTTCTGCGGCTCCCCCGCGCAGCCGGTGAGCAGACCGGTCAGCAGACATAGCACAGCACGCCACCGGGCGAACCTCATCACTTTCCTCCTGACGCACGTGAATCGGCTAAGCTAGGCAAGCCCACAGCCCAGGTCAATCAACGCGACCATGAGTGCGACGCCGAACCCGCCACAGGCGAATGTCCGCAGAGACGGCGGGTCTACGCTCTGCCCGCACCTGCAACCCGGACCCTGCCCCTGGGAAACCGAGCTGGTGATCGACGATCACCTGGGACCCACCGAGAGCCTGGTGGCCTGCAGGGTCTGCGGCCGGGCCTATCTCCTGGAGATGCTCGACTGGTCGGGCACGCTGCGGCTGTTCCGCGTGCGCGCACCGGCTCCGGACGCCGTCGCGCTGCTGACCCGGGATCTCCGCAGGGGCAGCTGCGACCTACGCCGGGCAGGAGAAGAGATACGCCATGTCAGCCTGACGAGCGACCGGGTGGCTGAGCTGCTTCTCTACGACACCAGCACGACTGTGCTGCTGGAGCGGATCGCGCTTGACTCCGCAGCAGACGTACCCTGGGCGGGATGGCGTGAGCTGCCTTGTGACAGCACCTGGATCGCACGTCTCAGGAAGCGGCCGGACAGGTGAAAGGCTCGTGCCGGCCCGGCTGTCGAATCAGCGCAGGCGGCGGTAGACGCTGATACTGAACGGGTGGCTGTGCTGGCCGTCCGCCCGAAAATCCTCCGTGCGCTCGGCTTCGAACCGGGACCAGTCCACTTCCGGGAAATAGGTGTCCCCTTCGACTTCCGCATGCACTCGGGTGACGTAGAGACGGGTGGCGACCGCGAGGCCCAACCGGTATATCTCCGCACCACCTGCCACGATGATCTCGTCGACGCCGTCAGCCTCGCACCGGGCACGGGCGGCCTTGAGCGCCTCGGCGAAATTTTTCACCACGACGACACCGTCGCGACGGTAGTCCGGATCCCGAGTCATGACGATGTTGGTACGCCCGGCCAAGGGCGCCTTCAGCGTTTCGAACGTGCTGCGCCCCATGATGACCGGCTTGCCCTTGGTGGTGGTCATGAAGAACTTCAGATCCTTCGGCAGACGCCAGGGCAGTCCCCGGTCGCGACCGATGACACCATTCTCCGACATGGCCCAGATGAGCGATATGTCCATGGACCGAGCCTGCCGCCGCACCTCAGACCGCGATGGGCGCCTTGATGGTTCCGTGAGGCTGGTAGCCCGAGAGCACGAAGTCGTCGATGGTGAAACCGAAGATGTCCCTCACCGCCGGGTTGAGTGCCATGGTCGGCAGCGGCCGCGGTTCGCGGGAGAGCTGCAGATCGGCCTGTTCGACGTGATTGGCATAGAGATGTGCATCGCCGAACGTGTGCACGAAGTCTCCGGGTATGAGATCGCAGACCTGCGCCACCATCATGGTGAGCAGGGCATAGGAGGCGATGTTGAACGGCACGCCGAGGAACAGATCCGCGCTGCGCTGATACAGCTGGCAGGAGAGCTTCCCCTCGGCCACGTAGAACTGGAACAGTGTGTGGCACGGCGGCAGGGCCATGGTATCCACCTCGGCCACGTTCCAGGCGCTGACGATGTGCCGGCGTGAACTCGGATTGCTGCGGATGCTCTTCACTACCGCCGCAATCTGATCGATGGAGCCTCCCTCCGGTGTCGGCCAGGAACGCCACTGGGAACCGTAGACCGGCCCCAGATTGCCTTCTTCATCCGCCCACTCGTCCCAGATGTGCACGTCGTGATCGAGCAGATAGCGGATGTTGGTGCTGCCCATGAGGAACCAGAGCAGCTCGTGTATCACCAGCCGCATTGCTACCCGCTTGGTGGTCACCAGTGGAAATCCCGAGCCGAGATCGAACCGCATCTGGTGCCCGAACACGCTGTAGGTCCCGGTGCCGGTGCGGTCTTCCCGGTAAACGCCGTGCTCGCGGACGTGACGGAGGAGATCCAAGTATTGCTTCATGGGTGAGAATGGCGACTCTTGGAGAGAAAGATGAAAAGGATACCAATGATGACCATGGGCAGCGACAGGAGCTGCCCCATGGTCAGCCAGTCGAAGGCGATGAAACCCATCTGCACGTCCGGCTGGCGGAAGAACTCGGTCAGGAAACGCAGCGTGCCGTAACCGACCAGGAACACGCCGGAAACGAACCCGCTCGGACGCGGCCGGCTGGATACCCACCAGACCAGCGCGAACAGCACCAGTCCTTCGGTGAAGGCCTGATACAGGGGCGACGGGTGTCGGGCGAAAGCTTCCCACTCGCCGGTGCAGAACGGGTCGATGGCGCGGATGGCGTCCGCGGAGCAGGGGTAGATCATCCCGAACATCGAGTCCGTGGCGCGCCCTGGCAACTCGGTGTTGGCGAAATTTCCGAGCCGCCCGAAACCCAGACCCAGTGGTATCAGCGGTGCCACGAAGTCGCTGACCTGAAAGAACTTCCGCCCGGTGCGCCGGCCGAACCACCACAACGCCGTCACCGCCCCGAGCAGCCCGCCGTGGAACGACATCCCGCCGTCCCAGATCCGCACCAGCCAGAGGGGGTCCTTCAGAAACTGATCGAAACCGTAGAAGAAAACGTATCCCAGCCGTCCGCCGAGCACCGCACCCACCGCACCATAGAAGACCACGTCCGAGACCGCCTGGGCGTCCCAGCCGCTCCCCGGTCGCGCGGCACGCAGCGTCCCCAGCCACCAGCACAGCGCAAACGCCGCCAGGTAGGCCAGGCCATACCAGCGCACCGCCAGGGGCCCGAGGGAGATAATGATGGGATCGATGTGCGGATAGTGCATGATAGGTCGGATGTGTCTCGTTCTGTTTTCTTATCAGCCGGGCACCGACCTCCCGCTGGTCGTTGCCGCGAACCGTGACGAATTCTACGCGCGGCCCGCGAGGAGCGCACATTACTGGGACGATGCGCCTCAGGTGTTTGCGGGTCGGGATCTCTCCGCGGGCGGCAGCTGGCTCGGAGTCACCAGCAGCGGCCGGTTTGCGACGGTCACGAACTTCGCCGAAGAATCTCCGGACGAGCTCGCACCAGCCTCCCGCGGCGCGCTGGTCGAGCAGTTCCTCAAGACAGACGTGGATGCACACGGTTTCGTGCACCGGATTCACGGTCCGGACTACAAGGGATTCAACCTGCTCGTCTACGACGGTAACAAGCTGGCCTACACCTCGAATCGCGGTTACACCCAGGATCTGGAACCCGGTACCTACGGGCTCGCCAACGCGGAGCTGGGCGCAACCTGGCCGAAGGTCGTGGCAGGCACCCGGGCGCTCGAAGCGCTTGCGCCGGATGTCACTACCGCTGCCCTGATCCGGCTGCTCGCCGACGACTCCCGGCCCGCTGACGAGGACCTGCCTCGTCGGGGACGTCCCATCGAGCTCGAACGGCGGGTCGCCCCCTGCTTCATCTGCGGCGAAGAGTATGGTACCCGGGCCAGCACGGCGGTGATCTTCGATGCGCGTTCGGCGTGCATCCGTTTCGCCGAGCAGCTCTATCTTTCCGGTGGCGAACCTGCAGGCCTGACCGAAGAGACGCTGCCGCTTACCTGATGCGGATCAGTGGTGGCTCGGCAGCACGCGGCCAAGGCCGGCGCGGATGAGCTGCTGATGCATGAAGGCCTGAACCTCCTCGTGCGTGTCCATGCGCAGCACCCTGGCGAGCATGCGACGGGCATCGGAACGCTTCACGTTGCGCAGCACCCACTTCACCTTGGGCAGGCTGGTCTCGTTCATGGACAGCACGCGATAGCCCATGGCCATCAGCAGCACGGCTCCGACCGCGTTACCGGCCAGCTCTCCGCAGATGCCGAGATACGTGTTCTCGGTCTGTGCCGCTTTCGCCACGTCCCTGAGCGCCGTGAGCACCGCAGGATGGGTTTCGTGATACAGGTCGGCCACGCGCGGGTTGTTTCTGTCCACGGCCAGCATGTACTGCGTCAGGTCATTGGAGCCCACCGCCAGAAAATCCACCATGCTTGCCAGCCGCTTGGCCTGATAAACAGCGGCCGGCACCTCCACCATGACGCCGATCTGCGGCTGTTTGACCTCCACCCCCTCTTCGAGCACCTCCTGATAGGCCCGCTCCACCAGCGACATGGCCTCCTCCACCTCGCTGATGGACGTGATCATCGGCAGCATGATGCGCAGATCGCCCTTGAGCCCTGCATTCGCCTTGAGCATCGCACGGGCCTGCACCATGAAGATCTCCGGATGATCGAGGGTGACGCGGATGCCGCGCCAGCCGAGGAACGGGTTCTCCTCGGAGATGGGGAAGTAGGACAGTGCCTTGTCGCCTCCGACATCCAGCGTGCGCATGGTCACCGGCTTCGGCTCGAAGGCTACCATGTGCTCCCGATAGATGACTCGCTGCTCCTCCTCCGATGGAAACCGATCCTTGGTCATGAACGGAATCTCGGTGCGGAACAGGCCAATCCCCTCGGCGCCCCGGTCCAGCGACCGGCCCACCCCGGTGAGACCGATGTTCACCCAGAGCCCGACGCGCCAGCCGTCCAGCGTCACGCACTTGTAGTCCCTGAGCTGGTCGAGCTCCTCGGCCAGTGCGCGCTCGCCGGCCATGAGCGTCTCGTAGTGCTCGATGGTGGCGGTCGACGGGTTGCAGATGACCTCGCCATAGAAGCCATCGACCACCAGCGGTATGCCGTCCACGTTGGCAGCCGGGAAGTCGATGGCGCCCATCACCGCAGGGATGTCGAGCGACTGAGCGAGAATGGCCAGGTGAGAGTTCACCGAGCCGCGAACCGAAACGATGCCCCTGAGCCTGTCGGCAGGCACCTCCGCAAGCATGCCGGGCGTCACCTCTTCGCCGACCAGAATGGTGGCGTCCGGAAAGTAGGTTTTCTTGGCGCGGATGTCCTGAAGATAACCGAGCACACGCAGACCCAGGTCCTTGACGTCCGCACCGCGCTCCCGGATGTACGGATCCTCCATGGCCTCGAAGCGACGGACGTGCTCGTGAATCACCTGTTTCAGTGCGCCCTGGGCCCAGGAGCCCTTGCGCACCCGGTCACGGATGTCACCGGCCAGAGCGTTGTCGTCGAGCATGTGCAGGTAGACGTCGAACAGGGCCAGCTCTTCACGGGGCAGACTGGAGGAGAACTGCTGGCTGATGCGCCGGATGTCCTCCCGCACCGACTCGATAGCCCGGTCCAGCACCTGAAGCTCGGTAGAGACATCGTCCGTGACCTTGTCAGAGACGGCCTCCAGGCTCGCCGGCGGGTGAATCAGCACGGCGGTACCCTTACCGATACCGGGCGTGCCGCCAACCCCGCGGAAAATGGCATCCGCCCGCTCGAGGGCCGATTCGCCTGAATCGGCGATGAGCGACGCCACGTCTCCGGTTGCTTCCGCGTGGGCGATGATCCCGGCGAGCTGTGCGGACAGGGTGACGAGAAAGGCCTCCTCACTCTCGTCGAACTTGCGCCGTTCCCGCTGCTGCACCACCAGCACACCGAGCACCTGCCGGTGATCGATCACGGGTACCCCGAGAAAGGCGTGGAAGGCCTCCTCACCGATCTCCGGGATCAGGATGAAACGCGGATGCATGCCCGCATTGTTCAGATTGATCGGCTCCGCCCGCTGTGCGACGAGACCCACCAGCCCCTGATCCAGAGAAAGGGACACACTGCCAACCGCCTCAGGCTTGAAGCCCTCGTTGGCAGCCAGCAGCAGCTCCTCGCGGCTGCTGCTCATGAGGTAGATGGAACAGACTTCGGTGCCGAGGGCTACCCTGACGTCGTGGACCAGCAGGTTGAGCTGCTCACGGAACGACCCCGCCCCCGCCACATCCTGAACGATGCTTCTGAGGGTGTTCAGCATTCGGGCCGGTCACTGAGCTCGCCGGGTATCTGAACATAGGGGACCAGCTCCTTCAGCGCACGTCTATACACCTCACGCTTGAAGTCCACCACCTGTCCCAGGGGATACCAGTAGCTGACCCAGCGCCAGTGATCGAACTCCGGTGTCTCGGAGTGATCGACGCGGACCAGCCCGTCGTCCTGCAGCATGCGCAGCAGGAACCACTTCTGCTTCTGCCCAACGAACCCGGGCGAGGAGTTGTGCCGACGCATCCTTTTCGGCAGCCGGTAGCGCAGCCAGCCACTGGTGCGACCGAGAATCTCGACGCTGTGGGATTCCAGACCGACTTCCTCGAAGAGCTCGCGGTACAGCGCATCCTCCACGGATTCGCGCCGCTTGATACCGCCCTGAGGAAACTGCCAGGCATCCTGGCCACCCACACGGCGAGCCCAGAGCACCTGTCCCTGATCGTTGCAGAGCACGATGCCGACATTCGGGCGGAATCCGTCGGGATCGACCATGACCCTACCGACCCCGCCCTGCGGGTTGTTGCCACCGAACCAGACGCACCAATCGCCTTCCTCGATTGTCCTTCGGCGGATTGAACCCTAAAGTTCGGGAGATTACCAACGGACGCCCCGGACAAGGAGAACGGTCAGGCACATGGACAATCGACTCGGTGCCGAGACCAGCCCGTACCTCCGCCAGCACGCGGAAAACCCTGTCGCCTGGCAGCCCTGGGACGACCAGGCTATTGCTGCCGCACGGTCGGCGGGCAAACCCATCCTGCTGTCCATTGGCTATTCGGCCTGCCACTGGTGCCACGTCATGGCCCACGAATCCTTCGAGGATGCCGCCA
Source organism: Gammaproteobacteria bacterium (assembly GCA_003247835.1). Lineage (GTDB taxonomy): Bacteria > Pseudomonadota > Gammaproteobacteria > Pseudomonadales > Azotimanducaceae > SZUA-309. Next base: position 16,461 of record QJYB01000013.1, read on the forward strand.
CGGCTGCCGTGATGAACGAGCACTTCGTGTGCATCAAGGTGGATCGGGAAGAACGCCCGGATCTCGACAAGGTCTACCAGCTGGCGCACCAGCTGCTCACCCAGCAGGCCGGCGGCTGGCCGCTGACCGCCTTTCTGGATCCGGATACGCTGCTGCCGTTCTTCGCCGGCACGTACTTTCCGCGCACACCCCGTTACCAGCTGCCCGGCTTCAAGGATCTGCTGCTGCGGGTGGCCGAGACGTTCGTTGCCAAGCGGGACGAGCTCGCCGCCCAGGGCGAGAAGATCGTCGAGGTTTTCGATCGTCTGAATGCCGGTCCGGATGACACCGGATCAGAAGGCGCGGACGGGCTCGAGGCCGAAACGCCCGCCCTGATCAGCACGGCGCATCAGGTGCTGGCCGGTCAGTACGATCCGCAGGAAGGAGGATTCGGCACCGCCCCGAAGTTTCCCATGCCCAGCACCCTGGCCCGGGAGCTCCAGCACTGGGGGCTGCATCCTGACGCGCCGGACCGCCGGGAAACTCTGGACCGGGTCATGACCACGCTGACCAAGATGGCCCGCGGCGGTGTCTACGATCACCTGGGCGGCGGTTTCTTCCGCTACGCCACGGATCGCAAGTGGATGATCCCCCACTTCGAGAAGATGCTCTATGACAACGGCCAGCTGCTCGCGCTCTACAGCGACGCCCTGGCCATCAGCCCGGACGAGCTGTTCGAGGCGGCGGTCGCCGAAACGGCGGACTGGATGATTCGTGAGATGCGGGATCCGTCCGGTGGCTTCTACGCGGCACTGGATGCGGACTCGGAGGGCGAGGAAGGCCGTTACTACCTGTGGCGCCGTGATCAGGTGAAGAAGCTAACCGACGAAACGGAATATCTGGTGCTCGAGACCCTCTACGGTCTGGACAAGCCCGCCAACTTCGAGGGGAAGTGGAACCTGCATCGCTACGACGCCTGGCGTTCGGTGGTCGCCAGACTGTCGCTGGAGCGTCCCACAGCGGACGCGGTACTCGCCTCGGGTCGTGCGAAGCTCCTGCGCGAGCGGTCCCGCCGCACCCGGCCGGGACTCGACGACAAGGTGCTCACCAGCTGGAACGGGCTGGCCGCGGAGGGTCTGGCCCGGGCCGGAGTGCGGCTGGGGCGCGCGGACTGGATCGACGCGGCCCGACAGTGCGTGGATTTCCTGCGGAGCAACGTCTGGGATGGCGAGCGTCTCATGGCAACCTGGACCCGTGGCGAAGCCCGCTACCCGGGGTATCTCGACGACTACGCCAACCTAATGAACGCCCTGCTGGCACTGCTGGCCGCGGGATGGCGCGAGTGCGACGCCGAGTTCCTGACCGCCCTGGCCGAAACGGCCCTGGTGCAGTTTCGTGATGACACCCGCGGTGGCTTCTTCTTCACCGCCCATGACCACGAGACGCTCATCTACCGTCCGAAACCCACCCTGGACGATGCCCAGCCGCCGGGCAACGGCGCCATGGCGCTGGCCCTGCTGCGGCTCGGCCATCTGCTCGGTGAGGCCCGCTATCTGGATGCTGCCTGGGATACGCTGCTGTGGGCACGGCCACAGATGCGCCGTTATCCCGCCGGTCACTGCACGCTGCTCTCGGCGCTGGCGCTGACCATGGCGCAGCCGGAGCAGATCATCCTGCGCGGTCCGCCCGCCGACCTCGACCCCTGGCTGGCGGTCGCACGCTCCGGATACCGGCCGGCGCGAGCCACGTTCGCCATTCCCTGGGACACCGGCGGACGTCTGCCCGGCTACCTGCCGAGACTGGTCAGCACGGAGCAGCGCGGCTCGGTGGTGGCCTACCGCTGCACGGGCATGAGCTGCGACGCACCCATTACGGATCTCGAAGCGTTCCGGGCCGTGGTGGGCTGACAGGGGTTTCAGGCCGCCGGCGGCTGCCAGACCAGATCCAGCTCCCGTGCTGCCTTGACGTCGTCCAGCCGCCGGACCGGCAGGGTATACGGCGCACCGGTCACCAGCGTCGGCTCCTCCTCCGCTTCCTGCTGGATGCTGACAAGCGCATCCACGAACGCATCCAGCTCTTCCCGGGTCTCGGTTTCCGTCGGTTCCACCAGAAAGCACTCGGGAACGAGCAGCGGAAAGTACGTGGTGGGTGAATGGATACCGTAGTCCAGCAGGCGTTTCGCGAAATCCATCGCCGTCACGTGCAGCGTCTTCGCCTGGGATCTGAAGGTGAGGATGAACTCGTGCGTGGCACGTCGATCCGGATAGGCGAGCTCGAATCCCGCCGCTTCGAGTCGCCTGGCGAGATAGTTGGCGTTCAGCGTGGCGAACTCGCCCACACGATGCATGCCCTGCCGGCCGAGCAGCCACGCGTAGGCGAGCGCCCGGACGAGAATTCCCGCGTTGCCCATGAAACCCGAGAGGCGTCCGATGCTCTGTGGCAGGTCCGCTTCAGACAGCCAGCGGTAGGCGCCGGAATCCGATCGGCCCACGGTCGGCAGCGGCAGATACGGTGCGAGACGCTGGCTCACACCGACCGGGCCCGCGCCTGGACCACCACCACCGTGCGGTGTGGCGAAGGTCTTGTGCAGATTCATGTGCAGCACGTCGAAACCCATGTCGCCCGGCTTCACCTTGCCGAGGATGGCGTTCAGGTTGGCGCCGTCGTAGTAGAGCATGCCACCGGCTTCGTGCACGATCCGGGCGATGGTCTCGATCTGCCGCTCGAAGACTCCACACGTCGAGGGGTTCGTCATCATGAGCCCGGCGGTCTGCGGCCCGACCACCGCACGCAGCGCCTCCACATCCACATCGCCACTGTCGTCCACAGGCACCTCGGTGACCTTGTAGCCGCACATCACGGCGGTGGCCGGATTGGTGCCGTGGGCCGCATTGGGCACGATGATTTCGGTGCGCGCAGCGTCTCCCCGGGCTTCGTGATAGGCACGGATCATGGCCACGCCGGCGAACTCACCCTGAGCACCCGCCATGGGGGTGAGCGACACCGCCTTCATGCCAGTGACGTCTGCCAGAATCTCCTGCAGGTCGTAGAGACAGGCGAGGAATCCCTGGCTCACCCTTTCCGGCGCCAGCGGGTGCCGGCCGAGAAAGCCGGGCAGGCTCGCGGCTTTGTGCGCACCGCGGGGGTTGTACTTCATCGTGCAGGAGCCGAGCGGATAGAACTGCGTGTCGATGGAGAAGTTCTTGCGCGACAGGTTGGTGTAGTGGCGGACCACCTGCAGCTCGGAGACCTCCGGCAGCCGCGGTGAGGTCGACCGGCGCAGGTGCGCCGGAATGTCGTCCGCCTGGGGCACCTCGGGCACCAGCTGGGCGCTGGCCGTGCGCCCCGGCCGGGACAGATCGAAGATCGTGCGAACGGGTGTCCGTTTCAGCTCGCTCATGCCAGCACCTCCGCCAGCGCGTCTCGGAACCGTTCCATCTCCGTCTCGGTGCGCTTCTCCGTGGCGCAGACCAGCAGGGTATCCGTCATCTCCGGGTAGTACGGACCGAGATCCAGGCCCGCCAGAATGTCCCGGTCGAGCAGCCGGTCCACAACCGTGTTCGCGGGTACGGGCAGACGGATTGCCCGCTCGTGGAAGCAGGGACCCGGAAAGCGCACGTCCACTCCCGGCACCGTCGCCAGCATGTCCGTCAGTCGCACTGTGTTGGCGTGGCATGCAGCCGCCACCCGACGCAGCCCTTCCGGCCCCTGCAGCGACAGGTATATGGTGCCCGCAGTCACCAGCAGCCCCTGGTTGGTGCAGATGTTGGATGTAGCCTTGCCGCGCCGGATGTGCTGCTCCCGGGCCTGCAGCGTCAGCGCGAAACCGGTTCGGCCATCCAGGTCTTCCGTACGACCGATGATTCGCCCGGGCATCTGCCGTACCAGCGCCTCCCGGGCGCAGATGAAGCCGAAGGACGGACCACCGGAGGCCATGGGAATGCCGAAAGGCTGGCCGTCGCCGCAGGCGATGTCGGCCCCGCGGCTGCCCCACTCGCCGGGCGGCTTGAGCAGCGCCAGACTCATCGGGTTGGTCACGGCAACCAGCAGCGCCTCACGGGCATGGGCCCAGTCGGTGAGCCCGTCCACCTCCTCCAGCCGGCCGAAGAAGTTGGGCTGCTGGACCACCACCGCCGCCACGTCGGGAGCATCCTCGAGCGCGGTGGCGTCCAGAGTGCCGTCCGGCGCCGTGGGCAGGGTTTCCAGGGTCACGTTCTGGTGACGGACGATGCTGCCCGCCGCCGCGCGGTAATGCGGGTGCACGGTTTCCGGGACGAGCACCGTGCGGCTCTTCGCCTTGCGGTTCGCACGTACGGCCATCAGGATCGCTTCCGCGAGGCCGGATGCACCGTCGTAGACCGACGCATTGGAAACGTCCAGGCCCGTCAGAGCGGCCATCATGGTCTGATACTCGTAGATGAGCTGCAGCGTGCCCTGGCTCGCTTCCGCCTGGTACGGCGTGTAGGCCGTCATGAACTCGCCTCGGGCGGTGAGGTCCCAGACCGCCGCCGGTATGTGGTGGTCATACGACCCGGCACCGAGAAAGCAGACGTCCACCACGTCCTGCTTTGCACGGCGATCCATCTCCCGGAGCATGTCCATCTCGCTGACGCCGTCGGGTACCCGGGTCAGCCTGCCGGCTCTGAGCGCGGCGGGTATCTCGTCGAAGAGATCTTCGATGCTGGTCGCCCCGATGGCTGCCAACATGCTGTCGACTTCTTCCGCCGTGTGGGGGATGAAGGGCATGGTTTCAAGCTCCGTAATTTCGATGCGCGACTGCGTTCAGTGAGGTTACGCCGGGCGCGGTGGGAATGGCGGGCAACCGGTCAGTGCTCGTCTTCCTCGCACAGCTCGCCATAAGCTTCCGCATCCAGCAGCTCTTCGAGCTCGGAGACGTCGTCAGGCTCGATCCGGAAGAACCAGCCGTCGCCATAGGGATCCTGATTCACCGTCTCCGGCGCGTCCTCCAGTACCTCGTTCACTTCGACGATGGTGCCGGAGACCGGCGCGTAGATATCCGACGCCGCCTTCACCGACTCCACCACGCCCGCTTCGGAACCGGCACTGACCGTCTGTCCGACCTCCGGGTGCTCCACGTACACCACGTCACCCAGCGCCTGCTGTGCGTGATCGCTGATGCCGACCGTCACCAGGCCATCCTCCTCCAGCCTGGCCCACTCGTGGCTCTTGGCGTATTTCAGATCCGTCGGGAATTCGCTCATCGTGTCCTGCGCCTGTCCGTTTTGTTATCGCTGTGCTGGCTCCGCCCCCGGCCGGTTATTGTACCCGCGCTTCGTGCAACGGACATCAGCGGGGATCCTTGTAGACCCGCTTACCGTGGCGCACGAAAGGCGGGCGCACGATCTTCACCGGATGGTTCCTGCCACGGATCTCGACCTCGGCCGAGCCGCCTGCGGCGCGGGGTAGACGGGCGAGCGCGATGGCGTAGCCGAGCGTCGGCGAGTACACGCCGCTGGTGATGGTCCCGTCGCCCTCGGTCGTGATCACGGTCTGCCCGTGGCGGAGCACTCCGCGACCTTCCATGACGAGTCCGGTGAGTTTCTGCGAGATGCCTGCCTCCCTTTCCGTCTCGATGGCCGCGCGACCGATGAAATCTCTGGGTGCCCAGTCCACGGTCCAGGCAAGATTGGAAACGAGCGGCGAGGTGGTGTCGTCCATGTCCTGACCATAGAGGTTCAGTCCTGCTTCGAGGCGCAAAGTGTCACGGGCAGCCAGGCCGGCCGGGACCACCCCCGCCGCCTGCAACGACCGCCACAGGGACACTGCCTCGTCACCCGGCAGGATCACTTCCACACCGTCCTCCCCGGTGTATCCGGTGCGGGCGATCATGGTCCCGCCGGCCTCCTGCATGCTGAACGGCTCGAGAGCCGACACACCCGCCGTGCCGGCGGTGGACTCGAACCGGGCGACGGCGTCAGGCCCCTGCACCGCAATCATGGCAAGGTCCCGTTCCAGGATGGCAGTTCCTTCTGCGTTGTTGTCCGCGAACCAGGCCAGAACCTTTTCACGGGTGCCCGCGTTGACCACCACGCGATAACCCTTCGCCCGCCGATAGACGATGAGATCGTCCACCACACCACCCTCATGATTCAGCAGCACGCCGTACAGTGCCCGGCCCGGTTCCCCGAGCTTGTCGACGTCGTTCGCCACCAGCCGGCGCAGGAAGGACCTGCCCGAGTCATCCGGCAGGTCGATCACGGTCATGTGGGAGACATCGAACATACCGGCGGACGATCGTACGGCATTGTGCTCCTCGATCTGTGAGCCGTAGTTCAGCGGCATGTCCCAGCCGGCGAAATCCACCATGCGTGCCCCCGCAGCAACGTGGGTGGCGTGAAGCGCGGTCTGTCTGCTCATGGTATGTGTCCGTATGTTTGTCAGAGGCGGGTCGCCACGGGTCCGAGTCCGAGCGCTTCGCGTATGATCTGCTGCTTCACCAGCGGCGTGTTCTGCACCCAGCCGATGGCCCGGTTGCGTACCCAGGTCTGCAGTGGGCCGGAGCCGGCATAACCCTGCCGGAAAGCGCTCATGGCCGCCACCATCATCCCGGCCCGCACACCTCGACGCCGCGCGAACGCCCGCCAGATACCCGGAGTGCCCGGATCCGCGTCGCGCGGCAGCCGCCCGAGGATGGCGAGCAGGTCCCGGGTGTCTTCGAATCCCACATTGGCGCCGAGTCCCGCGAGCGGATGCAGAACGCGTGCCGCATCGCCGATGAGCAGCACCCGCGGCGCGGGATTGAAGTCGGCCACGACGTGCTGCGACAGCGGGAAGGTCAGCCTGTCGTCGGCAGCCTCGATCCCGCCGAGCCGCCCTTCGAGGGCCATCGCGAGCTCCGCGCAGAACGCCGCTTCGTCCAGGTTCTGCCGACGAAGCGCAGCCTCCGGGCTCTGCGACCAGACCACAGAAGACAGGTTCGGCTCGCGACTGGGCAGCAGCGCCAGCGGGCCATCCAGCAGAAACCGCTGATAGGCAACACCCTGGTGCCCGGCTTCCGTTCTGACGACCGTGGCGAGCGCCTGCTGACCGGTCGCCAGTGTCCGCACGGCAACACCGAGTCGCTCCCTGACCTCGGAGCGGGCACCATCGACCCCTATGAGCAGGCGGCTCTCGAGACACCGCCCGTCCACGCCGAGCCTCACCCCGTCCCCCTGCACGTCGATACCGTCGAGCTTGCCGACGACGATGTCGACGTTGGCCTCCCCCTCCAGGTGGCGCCACAGGGCCTGAACCGTGGGTCCGTTCTCGAGTATCCAGCCGAGCTCCGTTCTGCCCGCATCCGCCGCGTCGAAGTCGAGCTCCGCCGTGCCCCGCTCCTCCCAGACGCGCATGCGAACGTACGGCGCCGGCCTGAGCTCACCCCATATGCCGAGCGATTCGAGCAGCGACCGGGAAGCCGGCGCACAGGCAACGTTGCGGATGTCGACGCCGAAACGACCGGGACTCTCCCGCGGCCGCGTCCGATCCACCAGGACCACCTTACGGCCTGCGGCGGCGGCGCCCAGCGCGGTGGCGGCACCCACCAGCCCGCCGCCGACAACGAGCACGTCGCTCACACCGCTCATGCGGTCGATCCCGCCATGGTCGCCTGGATGTCGGCCACGGATTTGGGTGCAGCGGTGGTGAGCACCTCCGGATCGCCCGATGTGATCAGCACATCGTCTTCTACCCGTATTCCGATACCGCGGAAGTGCGCAGGCAGGTGAGCGGTGTCCGGACCATCGGGCAGGTAGATGCCGGGCTCGATGGTGAGCACCATGCCCGGCTCGAGCGGCCGGTACGCACCGTCCACGCGATAGTCGCCCACGTCGTGAACGTCCATGCCCAGCCAGTGTGAAGAGTTGTGGGGGCAGAACGTCCGGAAGCGTTCCGTCTCGACGATTTCCTCGAGCCCACCGTCGAGCAGCTTGAGATCCAGCAGTCCCTGAACCATGACCCGCACGGCGACCTGGTGCGGGTCCAGAAACAGGGCACCCGGCCGGCAGGCGGCGATGGCCGCTTCATTGGCAGCGAGCACCACCTCGTAGAGTGCCTGCTGGTGGCGGGTGAAGGCGCCACTCACCGGAAAGGTACGGGTGACATCCGCCGCGTAGAGCTGGTACTCGGCACCCGCGTCGATGAGCACCAGGTCGTTCTTTCTCAGGGTGGCCCCGTTGTCCACATAGTGCAGCACGCAGGCGTTGGCGCCACCGCCGACGATGCTCGAGTACGCCGTGGTCCGCGCCCCCCGGCGCATGAACTCGTAGACGAGTTCCGCCTCGAGCTGGTTCTCGGTCATACCTGCCCGGCACGTCTGCATGGCGCGAACGTGGCCGTGGCAGGTGATCTCTGCCGCTTCGCGCATGACCCGCAGCTCTGCAGCGGATTTGATCAGTCGCTGCTCGTGCAGCAGATGTTTCAGGGCCACGAGTTCCCCCGGTGGCCTCGCGCCTCCAGACTCCCGGGCGCGGATCCGGTTCACCCAGCCGAGCAGACGGTGCTCGAACTCCGGATGATCGCCCATCCCGAAGTAGATCCGTTCGCGCCCCTCCAGCATGCCGGGCAGGATGTCGTCCAGGTCGGCGACGGGGAAGGCGTCATCCACGCCCAGCACCTGAGACGCCCGATCCGGGCCGAGGCGTTCACCCTCGTAGAGCTCGGAGCGGGGGTGACGTTCACGGCAGAACAGGATCACCTCTCCGTGGGGGCGTCCCGGCGCCAGCACGAGCACCGCATCGGGTTCTGCGAATGCGGTGAGGTAATGGAAGTCGCTGTCCTGACGGAACAGGTACTCGCTGTCCCGATTACGCAGCCGCACAGTGGCCGCCGGAATGACGGCGATTGAGTCCGCGGCCATCATATTCATGAGCGCCGCACGGCGACGCCGGTACTCACTCTTCGGTATCGTCGCCGGCATCGTTCACCAGACTCATGATGAGGAGGGTGCCCACCTTGACGTATTCCTCGAGGTGCATGAAGTCTTCCTCGTCCGAGGCCTCTTCTTCATCCTCGGTGTCCAGCTGAGCAATTGCGGCGAAATCCGCAACGATTTCCCGGACCTCCTCCGGCAGTTCGTCGAGTGTCGAAATGCCGCGGCGAGAGAGCCCGGCCACCAGCCCGGCCAGGAAGCTCTGACACCAGCCGGCCAGACTCTCCAGGCGCTCGGCCTGGGGTGCTTCGTCGTCCGGCAGCAGCAGGGTGAAGCTCATGTCTTCGGCATAGAGAGCGTCGAGTGCTTCGTTGACGAAACGCGCCACCCGCTCGGCATCGGAGAGCGCCTCGGTGCCCAGCAGGTCCACCAGATCCTGCAGCTCGAAGTAGTCGGCCCCGACCACACCGATGCCCATGGTGGCGCCGTGCAGCTCGGCGCTGGAGAGCCCCTGTTCCGGTCCGCAGGCCGCTTCCCTGGCCAGCACCTCCAGTTCGTCCACACTGCTCGTCAATGCGCGTCGCCTTCGAAAAAGGGCCGTATGCTAACAGAGAAGCCCATCTGCTTGGCCCGCGGTCGCGGGGCCTGCCTTGCCCGCGGTCGCGGGGCCTGCCTTGCCCGCGGTCGCGGGGCCTGGGCGGCCCGCAGCTGCGGGGCCTACGCTTCACATAGTCAACCTTTCAGCGCAAACTAGCCGTCCGAATCCGACACGACCGGGACCGCCATGGCAGGCGATGACTGGAAAACTCTCGAGGCCAAGCTCGATGAGCTCATCGAGCTCTGCAGCGTGCTGTCCCGGGAAAATCGTGCCCTGCGTGCCCAGCAGCAGAACTGGACAACGGAGCGGGCCAAGCTCATCGAAAAGAACGAGCTGGCCAAGAGTCGCGTCGAATCCATGATCACCCGCCTGAAGGCGCTGGAACAGGACTGACGGCATCGAGATGAGCGAGAAGCAGACCACGGTCAGCGTGAAGATCCTGGAGAAGGAATATCAGGTGGCCTGTCCCGAGGATGAGGTGGACGCGCTCACCGCTTCAGCCCGCTATCTGGATCGGCAGATGTCCGACATCCGGGGCACGGGTAAGGTCTTCGGCCTGGATCGGATCGCCGTCATGGCGGCACTCAACATCGCCAACGAGCTGATCAGCAACCGGGGCAGGGCGGAGCAGGTTTCCGGGCTCGCGGAGGAGAAGATCCACCGCCTGGTCGACCGCATCTCTTCCACCCTGGCCGAGCACAAGCAGCTCAAGCTCTGAACGCGGTTTCTGCCCGCCCCGACGTTTCAGGACCTGGGCTGGTACCCCGGTCACAATCCGCCTTGTCAAGCCCTTCCGGGCGTACCCTTTTGGCTATACTCGAACCTGTCTCCTGGGATGCTCGCCAGCTGGGGTCGTCCTTGAGCCGTTAGAGAAACCTAAGGAGCCTGGGCCTTGCGCCCGTGTGCACGTCCGTTGCCGTACGATCGCTCACGCGATCCGCGGAACGGGAAGCCTTAGGCGCATACGTCCGGTCTCCGCCTTGAGCCATAACGGTTCAGGGCAAACCATGCAGCGGCATTTCGGGAGGCTACTTCCCTTCATGAACACACCCGCCGAGAACCGACGTCTGCGCCGCCTGTTCCGGGAGCAGCGCCGGGTGCTGGGTGCGGGGACGCAGGCGGCCCACGCGGAGGCGGTGGCGAGGGTGGTGATCAACGCCCGGCTGCTGCTGAAACTGGATGCCTGCGGTCTGTACTTCACCCATCCCGACGACGGCGAGCTGGATACCCTGCCGCTGCTGTCGCGCCTCTGGTCCGCCGGCAAAACCGTGGGCTGCCCGGTGGTGACCGAGAACGGCACCATGGACTTCTACCGGGTGAGACCCACCACGGCCCTGGTGCTCAACCGTTACGGCATTCCGGAGCCCCGCACCCGCGGACGGAACGCCGGCAGCTACCTGAACCCGCGACGGCTGTCCGTGCTGTTCCTGCCCCTGGTAGCGTTCGACGGCGTGGGCGGCCGGCTCGGCATGGGTGCGGGCTACTACGATCGCTTTCTCGGACGGATTCCCAGGGCGCTGCGGCCGCTCGTCGTTGGACTTGCGCATGAGGTGCAACGCTCCTCCACACCACTGCCACAACAACCCTGGGACGTGCCGCTCGATGCCGTGGTCACCGAGGCGGGTTGGCAGGCCTTTCATCTCCGGGCTAAGGTGTCTCACTGAGGTACTAGTCATGGCCGTTCGCAAGATCATACGCATGGGCCACCCGGTTCTGCGCCGGCCGGCGCGACCGCTGCAGCCGGGCGAGATCCGCAGTGATGCGGTGCAGCGCCTGGTCGCCGACATGATCGACACGCTGCGCGATTACGGCGGTATCGGACTGGCGGCGCCGCAGGTCGCCGAACCCATCCGGATCGCCATCATCGAGCTGCCAGGCGGCCAGAGCCGCTACGGCGAGCTGCCCCGTGTGCCGCTCACCGCATTCGTGAACCCGGAGATCGAGGTGCTGGATCCTGCCACCGCAGGTTACTGGGAGGGATGCCTGTCCGTTCCCGGCCTCCGGGGCTACGTGGAGCGACCTCAGCACATCCGGGTGCGGGCGCTGGACCTCTCCGGCGGGCGCCTGGAAATGACCTTTCAGGGGTTCCCGGCCACTGTATTCCAGCACGAGTTCGACCATCTGGACGGTACCCTGTACGTGGACCGCATCACCGACACGAGCCGGCTGGTCTTCGAGGAGGAGTTCGAGCGTTACGTGCTGCCGGACATGCTCGAAGAAACCGCGGAGTAGCGCGCTACGAGCGCTTAAACATCCTTCAGCGTAAAAAAAGTTCGTAGGCTTCGTTGCCCGTCTCTTCCCAGTACCGGTAGCCGATGCGCTTGAGATACGCCGCGAGTCGCTTCCGCTCCACTTCCATCCGCCCTTCCGGCACCTCGAAGCCCGCGAACACGCGACCCCATGCCGCACCGTGATTGCGATAGTGGAACATGGTGATGTTCCAGCCCGTACCCAGCACGGAAAGAAATCGCAGCAGCGCACCAGGGCGCTCGGGAAACTCGAAACGGTACAGCAGTTCCTTCTTGTCGCCGAAGGTGTGACCTCCCACCATGTGCCGGACGTGCAGCTTGGCGACCTCGTTTTCCGTCATGTCAGCGACCGGATAGCCAGCCTCGCGCAGCGACTCAACGAGCGCATGGCGATCCGACGGGTCACCGACCTTCATGCCGACGTACACGTGCGCTGCCTCGTCACTGGCATAGCGGTAGTTGAACTCGCTGACCGGGTGACGGCCGATGGTCTGGCAGAACTTCCGGAAGCTGCCTTTCTTCTCGGGAATGGTGACGCCGAGCACGACCTCGCGCTGCTCCCCTACCTCGGCCCGCTCGGAGATATGGCGCAGCCGGTCGAAGTTGACGTTCGCGCCGCTGACGATGGCCACCAGCTTGGCGCCGGTGAGCTGCTGCTGTGCGCAGTATTTCTTCATGCCCGCCACGGCCAGAGCGCCGGACGGTTCGGCGATGGCGCGGGTGTCGTCGAACAGATCCTTGATCGCCGCACAGATCTCATCGGTGCTCACCGTCACCATGGCATCGAGACAGCGTCGCGCGATGCGGAATGTTTCCTTGCCGACCTGTGCCACGGAGGTGCCATCGGCGAACAGATCCAGCGTGTCGAACGGCAGCCTTACGCGACGGTTCGCAGCCAGCGCCGCTGTCATGCATGCCGAGCCGTCCGCCTCCACGCCGATGATCTTCGTTGTCGGTGCCAGGTACTTCACGTAGGCACCCACTCCAGCGGCAAGGCCACCACCGCCCACGGGAACGAAGATTGCATCCGGTCGTCCCGGGTGCTGGCTCATGATCTCCACCCCGACGGTGCCCTGCCCGGCAATCACGTCCGGGTCGTCGAACGGGTGCACGTAGACATAGCCGGCCTCGGCCACGAGCTCCCGGGCATGGGCTGCCGCCTCGTCGTAGTTGTCGCCGAACAGAACGACCCTGGCGCCCAGATCCCGGACTGCATTGATCTTGATCTCGGGCGTGTTTCGACCCATGACGATCAGCGCGCGGATGCCGAGTTCTCGAGCAGCGAGCGCGACCCCTTGAGCATGATTGCCGGCCGAGGCGGTGATCACACCGATGGCCTTTTCCTCATCGGACAGTAACGCCATCTTGTTATAGGCACCACGGATCTTGAACGAGAACACCGGCTGCATGTCCTCGCGCTTGAGCATGACCTCGCTGCCGAGACGTCGCGAGAGCAGGCGCGCACGCTGCAGGGGGGTCTCGTCCGCCACGTCGTAAACCCGGGAGGACAGGATCTTCTTAACGTACTTTTCCACGCTGACTCGATGGGGTAGCCTGCCGCGGAGTATGGACCAAGCAGAGCAGAAACGCAGGGCAGCAGACGCTGCGCTCGAGTACATAGAGCCGCGGCTCACCCCGAACACCATCGTCGGCGTCGGCACGGGTTCCACCACCAATCTGTTCATCGACGCGCTGGCTGCGGTCCGGCACAAGTTCGATGCCTGTGTGTCCAGCTCGGTGGCGAGCACGGAGCGTCTCCAGGCCCACGGCATCACCGTACTCGACCTGAACGCCGTGGACCGGATCGAGGTCTACGTGGACGGCGCCGACGAGGTCAATGCGGACCGCCAGCTCATCAAGGGGGGTGGTGGCGCGCTGACCCGGGAGAAGATCGTTGCGGCGTCGGCCGACGAGTTCGTCTGCATCGTCGACGAGTCCAAGGTCGTGGACGTGCTCGGTCGGTACCCGCTGCCGGTGGAGGTGATTCCAATGGCCCGCGGGCTGGTCGCGCGGGCGCTGGTGGGGCTCGGGGGCTCTCCCGAATGGCGCCAGGGTTTCACCACCGACAACGGCAACATCATCCTGGACGTGCACGAGCTGAAGATCACCCATCCGGCAGATCTGGAGGCACGCATCAACAACATTGTCGGCGTGGTGACCAACGGCATCTTCGCCGCCCAGGCCGCCCACGTGGTGCTGGTCGCCGGGCAGTCGGGGGTGCGCCGGATCTGACGCTCAGTCGGGCAGCAGCTTACCCGGGTTCATGATCCGGTTCGGATCGAATACCGTCTTGAGACGCTGCATGATGGCGACATCTGCTTCGCTGCGGGTGAAGGTCAGGAAGTCGCGCTTCAGGAGCCCGACGCCGTGCTCGGCGGAAATGGATCCGTCCGCATCGCGGACCTTGGAAAAAATTCTCGGGCTGATGGCATGACAGCGTTCGTAGAACGCCTGCTGGGAGAGATCATCGGGCTTCAGGATGTTCAGATGCAGATTGCCGTCGCCGATGTGGCCATACCAGCACACCTCGAAGTCCGGATAGCTGTCCGCCACCAGCGCATCCACCTCCTCGATGAACGCTGGCATGGCCGAAATCCGTACGGAGAGATCGTTCTTGTAAGGCGTATAGGGAGAGATGCTCTCTGAAATACCTTCCCGGAGCTGCCACAGGTCCGCCGCCTGACCCTCCGATTGACTGAGCACACCGTCGGTGACCCAGCCTTTCTCCACGGTGGCCTCGAAGACCTCCAGCGCGGTGTCCACCTTGGGGGCATCGAATTCGAGCAGCGCATAAAAAGGCACGGGCTCGGCCAGAGGTCGGGTCAGGTCCCGGTGTGCCAGCACCTTGGTGAGCGCCATCTCCGAGAAGAACTCGAATGCAGACAGAGTGATCCTTTCCTGGAATGCCGCGAGCACCCGGAGGACGTCGGCAAAGACCGGCACACCCAGCACCATCACCTGCTGTGGTTGCGGCATCCGGGCCAGGCGCATGTCCGCCTCGACGACGAAACCGAGGGTACCCTCGGAG
>QJYB01000034.1 GCA_003247835.1 Gammaproteobacteria bacterium
GATCATGCTCCTTGTGGTGTTCGCTGCCTCGTTGGCAGCGGCCGATACCGTGACGCCGGGTGGTGAGCTCCGCATCGAGATCCATTCGCCACCGGCCGATCTGACCGCGACGGGCAGCGAGCCGCTCACCTACGAGATCGAAGGGGTGGCGTCGGCCATTGGTGGTGTGCGCTACATCGACATGATGCTGGTGATGGATACGTCGGCCAGTCTCCGGGAAACGGATCCGGACGGTTACCGTACCCAGGCAGCCGTCGGCCTCATCGAGCGGCTGTCGCCGAAGAGTGACATCCGGATCGGTGTCATCGGCTTCAACGACAGCGCGGACCTGCTGCAGCCGCTGACAGACAATCGTTACGCCGTGATCCAGGCCATCCGAGACCTCAAGCGCCGCGGCGGTACGGACCTGGCGGAAGGGATCGAATCTGCCGTGGAGGAGCTCAACCGCAACGGTCGGGAGGATTCCTCCCGGGTGATCGTGCTGTTCACCGACGGCATGTCCAACGAACGGCAGGCCAAGGAAGCGGCGGAGCTCGCGCACACACAGGGCGTCGCCGTGCAGACGCTGCTCTTAGGCGAGAATCTGAAGGGCGGCTTCCTGCTCGAGTCCATTGCACAGACCACCGGCGGCAGTTTCGTCTGGGTGCTGAATCCCACCGAGCTGCCGGACGCGTTCCTGAACCTGAAGACCACCGGGGTGGATACCGTGACCCTGTCCGTGAACGGCGCCGAACCGGTACCTGCCGACTTCACGGCCGGTACGTTCAGCGGCACGTTGCCGCTGACCGTGGGAGAGAACCGCATCGTCGCGCTGGCAACGAGCCTCGACGGTCAGACGCGGGAATCCTCCATCATCGTCAACGTCAGCGATGCGAGCTGCGCAGCCCTCGAGGTGGCGGCCACCCACGACGGGCTTCCGGCCATATCGCTCAATGAGCGGGCGGTGGAGATCGTGGTGGATGCATCACGGAGCATGTGGGGTCAGATCGGCGGTGTCTCGAAGATGGAGATCGCGAAGCAGATCCTGCATCGGGCCTCGGCGTCGTTGCCCGATGAACTCGATCTGGCACTCCGCGCCTACGGCAACAAAAGTGCGAGCGAGGACAACAACTGCGCTGACTCGGGTCTGCTGGTGCCGTTCGGCCTGTCGACCCGGCAACCGATCAGCATGGCCATCGACGCGCTGAAGCCGCGCGGCCAGACGCCCATTGCCTATGCGTTACAGCAGGCGGCGGCCGACTTCGGGCCGCTGGATGGCGAACGGACTCTGGTGCTCGTCACCGACGGTATCGAAAGCTGCGGCGGGGATCCGGTGGAGGCTGCCCGTGAGCTGGCCGAGCACGGTATCACCATTCACGTGATCGGCTTCGGCATCGGTAACGTGGCCGATGAGGATGCGGCAAGCCTGAAAACCATGGCCTATGCTTCGGGGGGCCAGTACTTCACCGCCAACAGCGCCGACGAGCTCGAGGGTGCACTGGACGCCACGGTAGGTACCGCGTTCCGCGTTTACGACGGGATCGACGTGGTTGCGAGCGGTGTGCTCGGCTCGAACCAGCCCATGTTCCTGCCCTCCGGCGACTACCAGATCCGGTTCGACAGCGTGCCGCGCCATGAAGTGGCGTTCCACCTGGCGGCCCGGGACAAGCTGAGTCTCATGATGGAGCGCCAGGGCGGCTCGATCGTGCACAACGAATACCGCGACATGCTGGAGTCCACCTCCTGCGAGGAGGCGGTGGCCGAGACTCGAGCCCGGCAGCGGGAGCGCACACCTGCGCTCGGCGCCAGATAGCCACCGCTTCGCTAGCGTGACGCGCTGGCGCCGGCGATCCAACCTTCTGCAAATGCCTGGCGGTTCGGTACGACGCCGTAGTGCGCGCAGGCGCTCTGAAATTTGAGGGCGTCGCTCGGCGGTCTGCCGTTGGCGGCCGAGAGATAGCCTGTTTCATACCAGTCCGCATACAGGCAGTCGCCCGCGCTCAGGGTGGTGCAGCCGTCGAGCAGCGGGAGCAGAAGCAGAAAGGCGAGCAGACACCGGCGCATGAGAGGTTTCCTTACCACCCTTGAATCCAGCCGGCGGCTTCCGCCGCCGGTTGCGCCGCGGGCCTGATTGCCCACGACGCCCGCAAGCCTAGGCCAAGGTCCCGAGGCTGGCCGCGAACTGGATCACCCCCTGGGAATGCCGCGAGCCGTCGGGAATGGGAAGCAGGCTGCGCTTGTAGATCCCAGGGTTCGCTCATAGACTGGTCAACCCCCTTTTCAGAAAGGGGGCGCGATGCAGGGAGGCGCGCGGAAAGGGGCATCGAGAAGTGTCACCCCGCCGTCCGGCATGTCGCGGTACGGGAGTCGGCACCGCGGGCCCGGGGACCGGGGAGTCTGGGAACGCATGGGGGATCGGGAGGACACCGCCTCGCTCGAGGCAGTGCGCGCCGCTGTCGCTGCGCTTGCGTGCTGTTTTTGTGTCCTGCTGGCCGGGGCTGTCCATGCCACCGGCCAGACGTCGCCCGTTACCACCGAGCTGACCCTGGAGAAATTCGCGGGACCCGTTGAGGCCCTGGGCGGAGATCGCTTCCGTGTTCCGTTCACCCTGAAGCTCTTCAATTCGGGTACCGAGCCCGTGAAGCGCGTTCAGGTGATCGACGATCTGGCGAAGGAGCTCGAGCCGGCCCGGGTCATGTCCGTCGAAGGTCTGCAGGTCGCCGGTGGGCTGCAGACAACCAACCCGGCGTTCGACGGCGTGCACGACACCGCGCTGCTGAGTGGCACCGAGCGGCTGGCACCCGGCGACCATGCGCGAATCGAGCTCCGGGTCACGTTCTCCGCCGAAGGTCAGCCCGGCCCGTTTTACAACCGGGCGTTTGCAGCGGGCAAGGGAGAACAGACAGGCACAGAGGTAAGTACGTGCTCACTATCGGGAAACAGCCTGTCTATTAAGGCAATGAGCTCCGCCGAGCCGGTCTGCCAGCCGACGCCCGTGCAGTTGCCCGGGGAGCCGGTGAGGGTTGGTATTGCCAAGGCGGTGCAGACTCTGGACTGGCTGGGTGACGGCTGGTACCGCGTCCAGTTTCAGCTCGTTGTAGTCAACTATAGTGACGTAAAAGCTCGTAACGTCCAGATATATGACGATCTAGCCGCTGTCTTTGCTGGTCTGCCGTTCGAAGTGGAAGAACTTTCCTCCCCAGACTGGTCCACCAACGCGAAGTTCGACGGGGCAGGTGACACCCGCCTGCTTGCGGATGGCGCCTACCTGCCAGCCGGCTCGACCGCGCGGGTCCTGCTGACGGTCCGGTTCCAGCCGGGGCAGCACGCGCAGCCGATCGTCAATAGTGCCTGCGTGCAGGTGGAGGGCGGTGAGTGTGACCGGTCGACGGCCGGCACCGATCCGGATCCGGATCACGATGGCGTCCCCGACGAGTCGGACGACACGGTGGTCTTTACCCGCGAGCCGGGGATCGAGCTCACGGCTGACACAGCAGCCGTCCGGTATCCGGGCGACGGCACCGTGCTCGCGGATCTCACGGTCGTCGTGCACAACTCCGGCAATACGCCGCTCACCGGCCTGAAGGTGGAAAACGATCTGGCCGCGACGTTCGGGCAGAACACGGAATCCTTCGGCGTGGTCCCAGGCTCGCTGGTGGCTGACCTGCTCCCCACCAACCCGGGCTACGACGGCGTGAGTGAGACCAACCTGCTCGGGGAGGAAGCGGCGCTCGATCCCGGTGGGACCGCCACGCTGACGGTTACCCTCGTGTTCGAGCCATCGGCCCATGAGGGCGTCTTCGACAACGAGACCGTGGCTTCCACCGATCAGGGGGCAGGGGACAGGGTCAGCGCCCGCATCGAGTACGCACTGCCGGAGTCACCCGAGCCGATCATCGGGCTCGCCAAGGCCGCGAGCAGCCCGGCAGTCGTTGCCCCGGGGGTGTTCGAAACGGTGCTGAGCTTTCAGCTCGAAAACCTGGGCTCGGTAGCGCTCACGACGCTGCGTCTCACGGACGATCTGACGGCGACGTTCCCACCTCCCGCCGGGTTCGAGGTGATCGCCGGCAGCCTCACGAGTGAGCGGTTCGTGGTCAACACGGACTTCGACGGATCAGTGGATACGGATCTCCTGGCCACAGGCAACGGTCTTGCTGCGGGCGATTCGGGCAGCGTCCGCGTCCGTGTCCGCTTCGCACCGAACGGCGCCGCCGGACCTTTCGTCAACACGGCGTTCGTGACGACGGCTGAGGGGGCACAGGACACGTCCAACGCGGGAGCGGACCCGGAGGCCGAGGGAGAGGTGCCGACGCCGATTCCCGTACCCGCGAATCCCGCCATCGGGGTGGCGAAGTCAGCCAGCCCGGTGACCAGGGTGGATGGCGAGGCGGATACTTACCTCGTCAGCTTCCGCATCATCGTGGCCAACCTGGGCGACGTGGCACTCCGCAACGTGCAGGTGATGGACGATCTGGCAGCAACCTTCCCGGCACCGACCGTCTTCACGCTTGCTGCACCGCCCGCCGTCACGGGTGCGCTCGGCGCGGCGAATCCTGGCTTCGGCGACGGCAGTGCCGCCCTGCTGTCCGGCGCGGAAGGTCTGGCAGTGGGAGAGCAGGCAGTCGTCGAGCTCACCGTGCGCTTCACCACCGGCGACGACTCGGAGGTGTTCTTCAATCAGGCTTTTGCCAGTGCGGTGGATCCGGACGGTAACACCGTCTCCGACTCGAGTGGTGCCGAGCTCGGTCCCGACGACACGCCAACCCCGGTTCAGCTGCCCGGGGCGTTGCGCGGTACGGTGTATCTGGATCTGGACCACGACCGGCAGTTCGACGGCGCGGTGGACGAAACACTGGCTGGCTGGACCATCGAGCTCGTGGGTCCGGCACAGACCAGGCTGCGCTCCGTTACCACCGGCACCGCCGGAGCGTACGACGTGCGGGACATTCCGCCTGCCGGCTATGCGGTTCAGTTCCGTCATCCGGAAACCGGAGTGGTGTGGGGCAGGGTGGACATACAGATCGTTCCACGGGGCGTCGTCGTGGTGGATCACCCCATCGATCCCCAGGGCATCGTCTATGACGCTGAGACCCGCGCGCCGCTCCCGGGGGCGGTGCTGTCGCTGCTCGACGGTAACGATCAGCCGCTGCCGGATGTCTGTCTGCTGCCCGATCAGCAGGCGCAGCCGGTGGGCAGTCGGGGGATGTACCGGTTCACCATCCTGCACGGCCGCGATGCCCGCTGTCCGTCGGAACGGACCGAGTACCGGCTGCTGGTGAGCGGCGCGCCGGATGGCTACCAGCCTGGTCTCTCGACGCTGATTCCTCCTGAAACCGAGCCGCTGGATGCGGATACCTGCGAAGACCCGTGTCTGGTGCAGGCGCAGAACGCACCGCCCACTGGAGACGAGGCGACCGCCTACCATGCCGCGTTTCTCTCCTCCGGCAGCGGCGTTACGGTGGTCAACAACCACATACCCGTCGATCCGGTGGCGCTGCCGCCACCGGCACCACCACCCGAGGAGGAGCCACATCCGGAGCTCTCCCTGCAGATGACCGCCAGCCGCCGCTCCGTCACGGTGGGGGGCATCGTCGGCTACACGCTGACGCTGGAGAACCGCTCGGACCTGCCGATCGACGGAGCCGTGATCAGCGACCTCCTGCCAACGGCGTTTCAGCTCGACGTGGATTCCGTGCTGGTGGTGCGGGCCGGGCCGGACGGTCTGCCCGGAACGCCGGATGACGGGCGGGAAACCCTGCAGGGCAACGGATCGTCTCCGGTCGTGTTCGATCCGATCTCCATCGCGCCGCGCGAAAGGCTGGAGATCCGTTATGCCAGTCGTGTGTCAACGGGCGTGAGGGCCGGCGTGCAGATCAACAAGGCCACGGCTAGCCACGAGTTCGCAGGTGTCACCTACACGGCGGCAGACTCGGCGGCGGTCGAGGTGAGGGCGGATCCGCTGTTCAACCGGGCCACCGTGCTCGGAAAGGTTTTTTACGACAAGACGCCGAACGGGGTTCAGGAAGCCAACGAACCGGGTATGTACAAGGTCAGGCTGATCACGCCGGAAGGTCTGATCATCGAAACCGATACGGAAGGTCGGTTCCACATCGCCGACATCGACGTCACGCGGGACTACGGTATCAACTTCGCGCTCAAGCTTGATCCCAGCACGCTGCCCGATGGCTGGGAGAGCCTTTCCGATCCGCGTCAGGTGGTGCATCTGATGCCGGGCGGGATCGGCCGGGTCAACTTCGCGGTGGGCACGTCATTCGAGGTGCGCAAAGGCGACGACTGCTGCGGAGAGTATGAGGAGTTCCGGTACGTGGACCCCTATCGGCCCGAGCGGCGGCTCGACGTCCATCCCTCCAGACTGAGCCACGACGGCAGCGCCTGGACGGTCGAGTTCGGCCTGTCGAGCAACTACAGCGTGCAGGCGCCCTACTACCGGCTCGAGCTGTTCGACCCGGATGACGCGGGCAGAACGGCGTCGCTCGGCAGCGTCTGCGGTGTGCTCGAGTACCCGCATCAGTTCGTCCGTGTGGCGGATGTGAAAATACCGAACCGGCGCCGGGTCCTCTACAGGATGACCGTCTATGAGCAGTTCAAAGGTGATAAGGCCGACAGAGTCACCGCCAGGCTGCAGAAGAAGCCGAGCTATCCTTATCTCGACTGTGACCGTGGCGTGTTCGCCGACAGGCGCCCCCACGACGTGACGCACGCCCTGGAGCTCTACCTCCCCGTACCATCGGAAGCCGCAACGTGGCGGGATACCCGCAGCTATTCACCGGGTTCGGCTCTGGCTGAGCAGGGCATCCCGATCTACGACGTGGTGCTGGCGAAAACGGTGCGCCGCTACCGGAAACACCGCGGAACTGCAGCGCATGATCCCGACCGACCGGCTCCGCCGGTGGCTGCCGAGCGGGACTGGCTCGTCGACCGGAACACCGTCCTGCTTAAGGATTTCCGCGGCGATCCGATCTTCGACGTTCAGCCGAAGCGCAACCCGGATCCGGATCCGCCACCCGGTGTGGCGCCGAGCACCTCGTCGGTACTCAACGTGCCCGGAGTGCCGGTGGAGCCGCTGATACCCGGAACGGACCTGGAGGTGAAATTCGATCGGGAACCGGCGCAGATGGGCAGGGCCTGGCTGCTGCGGGACTCGCTGTTCGCGCCGCATGACGTCGTCTACGGTGCGGAAGGCACCGAAACCTCCATGCTCTGCTGTGATATGCAGACCTCGGTCGAAACGGTCATGGACCAGAACAACCGCGTCTACGCCATACGGTTGAAAAACGGCAGTCCGGTTCCGATCACCCCGGAGTTCTCCGGTCTGGAGGGCTGCGGTGTGAACCTGCAGCAGGGACCTTTCGCAGTGAACCAGCCCGTCGACGGATTCGCCACGCGCGAGTACTACGTTGGCGGTTTTCACAACGAGGGGCCGGAAGCGCAGGGGTGCTGGTCGAAGATCGAGGTGAAGATCCTGCCGGCCGATGCGCTGTGTCACCCGGGCGCGCCGTGTCGTCCGCGAATGAAGTACGTGATCGACAGCGGACGTTACGAAGAGACCGGGCAGTGGCGGCCGCCACACACCACGGCCTACTGTCTCGATATAGAAGGTCAGCCACAGATCACCGAAGGGCGCGGGGTGGCATCGATCCGGGTGAGCGACACGGATGAAGAACGGGAGGTCCCTCAGCCCGATCCGCTTTACATCGGGGACATCGATACCAACTTCGGTATCGCGGTGCTCGACCTGACGGTAGGCAGCTGGTCCGCATCCGGTGGTCTCGAGGACTATGCAGCCACACTCGGGCTCGACGACAGCCATGCCGACGGCCGGATCGCCGCCTACTGGCGCGGCATCGACAGTATCGGCAGTCGCGATGTGCGCTGGGTGGTGCAGGTCGACAGCACCAAGGACGATCTCGACAACCTGTTCCACAACCTGAAACGCAGGGATCCGGATCGGCTGTTCCGTCAGCTCGATCCCGATCGTTTTTACCCGACCTGGGGCGATGACTCGACGACGACGCTGGATACCAACAGTCAGGGGGCGTTCTATGCCCGGATCACGTCGAACCTGTCTGAGGCCCAGTGGGGTAACTACAACACCGGTCTCACCGGTACCGAGTTCGCGCAGTACAACCGGTCGCTCTACGGCCTGATCGGAGACTACCGGAGCGACGCAGCGACCACGTATGGCGACAGCCGTCTCGAGCTGAAGGCGTTCGGTTCGGAAGCGGAGACCGCTTCCGGGCACGCCTCGTTCCTCGCCACGGGCGGCTCGCTCTACTACCTGCCCCATACCGATATCGTCATGGGCTCCGAGAAGGTCTGGGTGGAGGTGCGGCGGCGCGATACGGAGCAGGTGGAAGAGCGGCAGGTTCTGCTGCCGGGCAGGGACTACGAGGTCGATCCGCTGCAGGGTCGCATCCTCCTGCAGAGTCCGCTCTCGCAGGTGATGCGGGAGCGGCTGCGCAATGTGGTACGTACGCGTCCGCTCGATGGCGATGATGTTTTCCTGCTGGTGGATTACGAGTACCTCACTGCCGATTTCGATGCGGACGACTATGTCTATGGTCTGCGCGGACGAGGCTGGATCGGCAACACGCTGGCGGTGGGCGCCACGCACGTCACGGATGAGCAGGGGCCTGAAGACTACCAGCTGAACGGCCTGGATCTGCTCTTGCGCCACGGTCAGAACAGTTACGTGAGCGCCGAGCTGGCCCGGACGTCCTCGGAGCGCAGCGGGTCCGGCGCCTTCTCACTCGACGGCGGGCTCACCTTCGAGGCCGCACCCCAGGTTCCGGGAGCGGATGAAGGTGATCGGGATGCGTGGGGCGTCGAAGGGCAGCTCGACCTGAACGACGTGAGCAACCGGTCCGGTCTGGTGCGGGCCTGGTGGAAACACCGGGACGAGGGTTTCAGCTCGGGACGCTTCAGCCCGGGGCCGGAAACCGCGGACCTCGGTCTCGATTTCGAGGTCGAGGCGAATGAGCACTGGACATTGAGCGGCGGCGCCACCGACCTGGACCGGCAGGGGGAGCGCGAGCTGGTCACCGCCCGCGTTCAGTCCTCAGGCAGATGGCGATGCCCGGAGGCGGATTCCGGACGGGGCTGCGTGGAGCTGGACATGGAGGCGCGGTACGAGGACCTCGAGCTCGACCTGAACGCGCAGCCGCTGCTGCCGTACGCCGATCAGGACGGCAGTGCGACGTTGCTCGGGGTGCGCGCCGGCTACTGGTTGACCGACGCAACGACGATCTACACATCGGCTCAGGCGACGGTGAGCACGCAGCGGGACTACGAGGACAACGACCTGCTCTCACTCGGAACCAACACGCGACTGTCCGATGCCGTCGCCCTCAGCCTCGAGGCCAGCGAGGGGGATCGGGGTTCGGCGCTGATGGCGGGCGCCGACTACCGGATGAATCATC
>QJYB01000063.1 GCA_003247835.1 Gammaproteobacteria bacterium
ACCGGTTCTGTTATCTGATTCTCACTTTCGTTGACATGTCGGGTGCGAACCTCAAGAATAGCCGCCTTTTCCGCGGCCGACGGCCAAAATTCTCATAAATCAAGCAGTTAGAGAGCAGTCTGGAAGACCGGCGGGGGCCAGCGTGATATCCCGGTCGAAGCCGTTGAAAAGAGCCCTATAGTTGACGTTTTCTGACCAACAGCGACCGGACGAAACCGTGGCCACTGACAAGCGAGAAGACACAGCGGAAGTTGCCGGAGAACAGCTGTCCGGCGGCGAGATGCTCATCCGCGCCCTTCAGGACGCCGGTGTGGAGTACATCTTCGGCTATCCCGGCGGCTCGGCGCTGCACATCTACGACGCCATCTTCAAGCAGCAGAAGATCGAGCACATTCTGGTCCGCCACGAGCAGGCGGCCACCCACATGGCGGACGGGTACGCGCGGGCCACAGGCAAGCCGGGCGTCGTGCTGGTGACCTCCGGCCCGGGCGCCACCAATGCGGTCACAGGCATTGCCACGGCGTACATGGACTCCGTTCCCATGGTCGTCATCTCCGGTCAGGTACCGAACAACGTCATCGGCACGGACGCCTTCCAGGAAACTGACATGGTGGGCGTGTCGCGGCCGGTGGTGAAGCACAGCTTCATCGTCAAGCAGCCCGAGGACATCCCGAACATCGTCTGGAAGGCGTTCCACATCGCCACGACCGGCCGGCCGGGTCCGGTGGTGATCGATGTACCCAAGGACACCACGGATCCCGACGTCACGGCCCCGTACGCTTACCCGAAGAAGCTCAGGCTGCGATCCTACAATCCGGCTGTGAAAGGCAACGGCCGCCAGATCCGCAAGGCGGCCGCGGCGCTGCTTGCCGCCAAGCGGCCGGTCATCTACGCCGGCGGCGGGGTGGTGATCGGCGACGGTGCGGAGGCGCTCACGCGGCTCGCCCGCACGCTCAACTATCCGGTGACGAACACGCTGATGGGACTCGGAGGTTTTCCCGGCAGCGACAGCCAGTTCCTCGGCATGCTCGGCATGCACGGCACCTTCGAGTCCAACATGGCCATGCACCACGCCGATCTGATACTCGCGGTGGGTGCCCGCTTCGACGATCGGGTCACCAACAACCCGGCCAAGTTCTGCCCGGACGCCACCATCATCCACATCGACGTGGATCCGGCGTCCATCTCCAAGATCATCGAGGCCGATATTCCCATTGTCGGTCAGGTCGCGAGCGTGCTCGAGGATCTGAACGAGTCGGTGGAAAGCCTGCGCAGGAACGATGCGTCCAAGCCGGACAGCAAGGCGCTGGCACGGTGGTGGGAACGGATCGGCGGCTGGCGGGAGGCACATGGCCTCGATCATCAGCTGGTCGTCGAGCCGGGTAAGCCGATCCTGCCGCAGCAGGTGATCCAGGCGCTGTATCGGGTGACCGGCGGGGATGCGTTCGTCACCAGTGACGTTGGCCAGCACCAGATGTTCGCAGCGCAGTACTACCGGTTCGATCAGCCGCGCCGCTGGATCAACTCGGGCGGACTCGGCACGATGGGATTCGGTCTGCCGGCGGCCATGGGCGTGCAGTTCGCCTATCCCGATGCCACGGTTGCCTGCGTGACCGGAGAAGGCAGCTTCATGATGAACATGCAGGAACTGTCGACGTGTCTGCAGTACGGCCTGCCGATCAAGATCGTGGCACTCAACAACCAGGCCCTCGGCATGGTCAAGCAATGGCAGGACATGCAGTACGGCGGCCGCCATTCCCAGAGCACCTACAGCGACTCCCTGCCGGACTTCAAGACGCTGGTGGAAGCGTTCGGTCACGTGGGCTTCAAGGTGGAGCATGCCGCAGATCTGGAGCCGGTGATGGCCGAGGCGTTCGGAGCAGACCTGAAACGGCGGCTGGTGTTCGTCGACGTCTGGGTGGATCCGGACGAGCACGTCTACCCGATGGCGATCAAGGGCGGGTCCATGCAGGACATGCATCTCTCGAGGATCACCACGAGCATCCAGGGAGACTACATGTAATGCGCCACATCATTGCGGTTCTGCTGGAAAACGAGCCCGGCGCGCTGTCGCGGGTAGTGGGTCTGTTTGCTCAGCGCAACTACAACATCGAGTCGCTCACCGTCGCACCAACAGAGGATCCGACGCTCTCACGCCTGACGCTCACCACCATCGGCGACGACAGCAAGATCGAGCAGATCGTGAAGCACCTCTACAAGGTGATCGAGGTGGTGAAGGTCATGGACCTCTGCGAGTCGGAGCACGTCGAGCGGGAACTGATGCTCGTCAAGATCCGTGCGGAAGGCGTCGCACGGGCGGAAGTGAAACGGACGGCGGACATCTTCCGCGGCCAGATCATCGACGTGTCGCCGAACCACTACACCGTTCAGCTTTCCGGGCCGGGAAACAAGCTGGATGCCTTCATCTCGGCCATCGGCAAGCTCTCGATCCTCGAGGTGGCGCGTACCGGTGCCACCGGAATCGGTCGGGGCGAGAAGATACTGAGCGTCTGACACTGGTATCGACGGGCGCTCTTCTGAACAGACGACTTCAAGAAACAGGAACAGCAATGCAAGTGTATTACGACAAAGACGCGGACCTCTCCCTCATTCAGAAGATGAACGTGCTGGTGGTGGGTTACGGTTCGCAGGGGCACGCGCATGCAAACAATCTGCGCGATTCCGGCGTCAACAACATCACCATCGGTCTGCGCAAGGGTTCGGATTCGTGGCGTAAGGCCGAGAATGCCGGGTTCACGGTGAATGCCGTCGCTGACGGCGTGAAGGACGCGGACCTGATCATGATCCTGACGCCTGACGAGCAACAGCAGGCGCTCTACCGCGATCAGATTCTGC
>QJYB01000069.1 GCA_003247835.1 Gammaproteobacteria bacterium
CCGAACGCCGATCGGTACCGGCTGAGCTTCTCGTCCGGCAGCTCCGGCAGCTCGGCTCGCACCGATTCGATGAACGCCGCGTCCAGGTGCACGGGCAACAGGTCCGGATCCGGAAAGTAGCGGTAGTCCATGGACAGCTCCTTGCTGCGCATGGACCGCGTCTCGTTCCGTTCGGCGTCATACAGCCGGGTTTCCCGCTCAATGGACCCTCCGGCCTCGAGAATCTCGATCTGTCGGTGGATTTCGTGCTCGATGGCGAGTTCGAGGAACCTAAACGAGTTGATGTTCTTGAGCTCGGTGCGCTCGCCCAGGGTGGTTTCGCCGGCAGGCCGGATGGAGACGTTGGCGTCGCAGCGCATGGAGCCCTCGGCCAGGTTGCCGTCGCAGATCTTCAGGTGCCGGACGAGGCCGTGCAGCTTCCGGAAGCACGCGGCGGCCTCTGCTGCGGAGCGCATGTCCGGCTCCGTGACTACTTCCAGCAGCGGCATCCCGGTCCGGTTCAGATCGATGCCTGTCTGGCCGGGGAAGGCATCGTGCACTGATTTGCCGGCATCCTCCTCCAGGTGGGCCCGGGTAATGCGGATGGTTTTCGGCTCGCCGCCTGCCACCTGAAAGGTCAGCAGGCCCGGCCCGACGATGGGGTGTTCGAACTGGCTGATCTGGTACCCCTTGGGCAGGTCCGGGTAGAAGTAATTCTTCCGGTCGAATATGGACCAGGGCGGAATCTCCGCACCGATGGCCAGGCCGAAGCGCACGGCCATGCGCACCACCTCCTCGTTGAGCACCGGCAGCACCCCGGGCAGGCCCAGATCCACCGGGCATGCCTGGGTGTTGGGCTCCGCGCCGAAAGCTGTGGCCGCACCGGAGAAGATCTTGCTCTTTGTCGCGAGCTGGACATGGATCTCCAGGCCGATGACGGTTTCCCAGGCCATCAGTACCCCTCCGGTCGTCGCTGGTGCCAGTCGGTGCGGCGCTGAAAGGCTTCGGCGGTACGCAGCAGCAGCTGCTCCGCGAAGTGCGGCCCGATCAGCTGCATGCCGAGCGGCAATCCCTGGTGAACGCCGCACGGCAGGGACATGGCGGGCAGACCTGCCAGACTGGCTGGCACGGTGAAGATATCCTGCTGGTACATGGCGACGGGATCGTCGGTGAGCTCGCCGCGGCGGAACGCGACGTCCGGCGTCGTCGGCGCGAGCAGCAGGTCCACGGATTCGAACGCGTCCAGAAAATCCTGCTGGATCAGCCGGCGGATCTTCTGAGCCTTCAGGTAGTACGCATCGAAGTAACCCACCGAAAGTGCGTAGGTGCCGGTGAGGATGCGCCGTTTGACCTCGGTGCCGAATCCTTCGCTGCGGGAGCGCTCGTAGAGATCCTCCAGCGACTGCGGGCTCTCGCAGCGGTGGCCGAAGCGCACACCGTCGTAGCGGGACAGGTTCGTGGAGGCTTCGGCGCCGGCGATGATGTAGTAAGCCGGGATAGCGGCTGCGGAATGGGGCAGCGAGACGGACCGGAAGCTGAAACCGGCGGTTTCGAGCTCGGCGCGGGCAGCGTCGATGGCCGCGGCGGGTACATCCAGCCCGTCGAAGTACTGCTCCGGGATGCCGATGGTCAGACCTTCCACGGGCTCGAGCGGCTGCTCGCGGCAGGCCTCCAGCCAGGTGTCCGTCGTCGGGCTCGACGTGGCGTCCCTCGGATCGAACCCGGCCATGAACGGCAGCAGCAGGGCGACGTCCGCCGCGCTGCGTGCGAGCAGCCCGCCCTGATCGAGGCTCGAGGCGAAGGCCACCATGCCGTAGCGGGACACCCGGCCGTAGGTGGGTTTGAATCCGGTGATGCCGCAGAACGCGGCGGGCTGTCGAATCGACCCACCCGTATCGGTGCCGGTCGCTGCGGGCGCAAGGCCGGCGGCGACGATGCACGCGGAGCCCCCGGACGATCCGCCGGGTACCCGGTCCGTGTCCCAGGGATTGGCCACGCTGCCGAAGTGGCTGTTCTCGTTGGAGGAACCCATGGCGAACTCGTCCATGTTGGCCTTGCCAAGGGTCACCACGCCGGCAGCACGCAGACGTTCCACCACCGTCGCGTCATAGGGGGCGACGAAGTTGTGCAGCATGCCGGAGCCGCAGGTGGTGAGCAGATCCCGGGTGCAGAAGATGTCCTTGTAGGCGATGGGAATGCCGGTGACCCGGGTGGCGCGACCGGCCGTACGGTCGTCGTCGGCCGTTTCCGCCTGGGTCAGCGCCTGGTCCTCGTCGATGGTGATGAAGGCGTTCAGTCCGGTGTAGGAGTGCGCCCGCTTGAGGAAATGGCGGGTGAGCTCCTGGCTGCTGAACTCGCCGGCCGCCAGCGAGCGGCTGAGCTGGCTCAGGCTGGCAAAGGAGTCGATGCTCATTCCACGACCCTGGGCACCAGGTAGAGACCGTCCCGGGTGGCCGGCGCACCGCGCTGGTAGAGGTCGCGATCCACTGTCTCGGTGATCGCGTCGGGACGCAGCCGGGCGTGGCTGTCCAGTGGGTGGGCGAGGGGTGTGACGCCATCGGTGTCCATGCTGCGCATCTCATCGACCATGGCGATGATCCGGGCGAGGTCGGCGGCGACGGCGCCGGCTTCCGCGTCGGTCAGCTTCAGCTTCGCCAGATTGGACAGATGGCGGATGTCGATTTCGGGGTCTTTGCGGTCAGTCTCTTTAGTTTCAGTCATGGGACGGATGTCTCAGGCGCACCGGGCGCAAAGCCTAATCCAATCATCTGTGAAGTTCTAATGAAGTCCCAAGATCTCTATACTGTGCGCCTTCGATCGATCGTTGATCACTCAACAGAGCCCCCAGATGTTCAAGAATATA
>QJYB01000091.1 GCA_003247835.1 Gammaproteobacteria bacterium
GAAGGGACCTTTCCTGGTGAACCACGGGCTGCTCTTTTCCGTATCTCTCATCTCGGTGTGCATGTGTCCTGTCGCTTATTCGTGTTGAAGCGCGGTAAGATGCCGCCCGGTATCCAGCATTCGGGTCGACATTCGGGCCGATCTATTGGCCCGCTCTCGGTGGACCGGTTGTGGTCCTTCCGACCGGCCTGGCCGGAATGGTCGCCAGGTGCGCCCTACGATGTTGGTTGCCGGTTGCCTGTTTTCAAGCCTTGCGCCGAAACGCTGTAGTTATGATGCCCGGCAGCCTGGTAGGTTCCCCCATAACCTGTCCAGCGAGACTAGCCAAATCCCAAAATGGGTCATATGAACGGAATGTAACCCGGTGTTCGACCGATGGGCAACCGGGTCTAGGAGAATGTATGACGTCAACTGAGCCCAGAATCAGCCTGCCCCGCACGCCCGTGTGGCATCGATCCGTCATCGCCACCTGTGCCGGATTGCTGGTCCTGGCGGCCGGTCTCCCGGCAGCCGTGCGGGCTGCCGAAGCCTTCGATACGGACGCCAAGAAAGCCAGCTACAGCATCGGCTACGGCATGGCGGCCAACCTGCGCCGCGAATTCGGCGAGGATCTCGACCTCGCCGCCCTCAAGGCCGGTCTGGAGGATCAGCTGTCGGGTCAGGCCAGCCGCATTTCCGACGAGGACGCCAATTCGGCCTTCCAGGCGCTCATCGCGTCGCGTCAGGCGAAGGCCGACGTTGCGGCACAGGCGAACATTGCCGAGGGCAAGGCGTTTCTCGCCGAGAACGGCAAGCGCGAAGGGGTGGTCAGCCTGCCGTCGGGGCTGCAGTACGAGGTAATCGTTGCCGCGGAAGGCCCGAAGCCCGGTCCGGACGATCGGGTGACGACCCACTACCGCGGTACGCTCATCGACGGCACTCAGTTCGACAGCTCCTATGACCGGGGCCAGCCGGCGACCTTTCCGCTGAACGGCGTCATCTCGGGGTGGACGGAGGCGCTGCAGCTCATGTCACCCGGTGCCAAGTGGCGCCTCTACATTCCGCCGGAGCTTGCTTACGGTGATCGGGCCCAGGGTCCGATCCCGGCCAACTCGACGCTGATCTTCGACGTGGAGCTGCTCGAGATCAATTAACGTAACGCAGGAGCAGGATCGCCGGTCGTGGCCTAGGCGTCCGGGTCGATGACGATGTCCAGGGTGTCGAGGATCTGCAGCCCCTGAGGGAGCCCCATCCGCACCCCGGACAGGGTGACCTCCCGGGGATCCAGGCTGTTGAAGCTGGTCCGCCGCAGGTCCGCGCCGGTGAGGTCCAGCCCGCGGCCGGACAGGCCGTTCAGGTCGCTGCCCGACAGGTCCGCATCGGCCAGACAGCAGTTGTGGGCGATGAGATCGATCATCCGGTTGTCGGTCAGCACGCACGCTTTCAGGTAGGTGTTGGAAAGGTCACCGAAGGCGAAGTTGCAGCCGTGCATGCGGAAGCTGGCCAGGGTGCTGGCGCCGCGGATCGGCAGGGTGAAGTCGCAACCGGAGAAATCCGCACCCTGGAGCTGGCAGTGTTCGAGCACCAGGTCGTAGGTGGACGCGCCGGCAAACACCGCGGTGGTCAGGTCGCAGCGTTCGAAGCGGGCTTCGCGCAGGGTGGCGTAGGAGAAGTCCACACCGTTCCCCTCACCGTCGGCCGGGAAGCCGCGGCAGCGGAGAAAGGTTGCGCCGGTGAGATCGGCGTGTCGGAAGCAGGCACCGTTGAGCGTGCAGCCATGGAACTCCGCCCCGGCGAGGTCCGCACCGGCATGGTCCGATCCGCTCAGATCCTCTTCGTGAAATACCAGGCCCATTCGGCTACTTTAGACGCCATGGTCGATTCGCTGCTAGGTCACAGGAAGTCGGGTTCCGCGCCATCCCGGTTCGGTGCCCGGCTCGCCCGTACCGTGGTGCTCGGCTGCGTCGCCGTCGCCTTTGCCATCTACTGGCTCGCCAGAAGTTACGGCGTGGATTCGGGCGAGCTGCTTGGTTATCTGAAGGCGAGCGCCGCCTTCATTCTGTTCTTCGGCCTTGCCGGCGTCCTCGCCGGGCTGCTGGTCTGGCTCTTCGGCCGCCTGCGGGGACGCTGACCTCGCCCAGGTTGCGGTCAGTGGTCGGTGAGGGAGGCGAAGAACCGGTCCGTGCGCGGCTGGTAATAATTGTCGTAGTCGAGGGAAAAGGCGATGGATTCGGCGCGACCCAGAATCCGGTCGCGCGTGACGAAGCCGATGTAGCGAGAATCCTGACTGTTGTCCCGGTTGTCACCCAGCATCAGGTAGCTGCCTGCCGGTACGGTCACGGGTCCGAACGAGCTTTTATTGGAAGCATAGCGCGCCTCGTGCAGCATGATCATCCGATCGTCGCCGAGTATCGACTCGTGGAAGAACCGGTAGCGGAAGGGTTCCCGTACCGTGGTCGGGGGGAGTTCGGCATCCTCGACGGGCGTGTACACGGCACGCTCGCCGTTGATCGTCAGCACGTTGTTCTCCATGGCGACCACGTCACCCGGGATGCCGACGATCCGCTTGACGAGCAGCTGTTCGTTTTCGGGAGACGGAAACGTCACCACGTCACCCCGCTCCGGCTCGTGCCATCGTGCCAGCCGGGTGAGCGTGAAAGGGATCCTGAGATCGTAGGCGAGCTTGTCCACCACGATGCGATCGCCAACCAGAATGGTCGGCAGCATCGAACCGGTAGGCACCTGGTTCCAGTCGGCGATGGCGGACCGGAACACGAGCATGATGGCGATGAACAGGACGAAGCCGCGCCAGTCCCGCCAGATCGTGCGCATCCGGTCAGTCATCTTTCGGCCGGCTGGTCTCGAACTGCGACCGCTGCTCCGCGGTCGCCTCGGTCTGGTAGCGTGCCTTCCAGTCCTCGTACGGCATGCCGTAGATCAGCGTTCTGGCCTGCTCGTAGTCCATGGGCACACCGGCCTCCTCGCTGGCGGCCCGGTACCATTTGGACAGGCAGTTGCGGCAGAAACCGGCCAGATTCATCAGGTCGATGTTCTGCACGTCCTTGCGCTCGTCCAGATGGGCGACCAGCCGCCGGAAAACGGCGGCCTCGATGCGCTGCTGCTGTGCTTCGTTCATGTCTTCGCTCATGGCCGCCATGGTACCCCGGCAACGGGATGACGCAAGGCCGTCGCCTGCCCCCGGCGGCGCCTGCGTTTGAGGTTCGACCGCCCTGTGCTTCAATGGCCCGGCGCGGGTCCCGGCGGCCCGCCGTGCCGCCGTTTCCGGAGAGTTTCCAGCCGTGCCCGAGTTTCTGACGAGCCCCGAGGTCTGGATGGCGTTTCTGACGCTCACGGCGCTGGAGATCGTGCTCGGCATCGACAACATCATTTTCCTGTCCATCGTCGCGGCGCGCCTGCCCCCCGAGCAGCAGGCCAGGGGCCGGTTTCTCGGCCTGTCTCTCGCCATGGTGCTTCGCATCGGCCTGCTGCTGTCTCTGTCCTGGATGATGGAGCTGACGGGCGATCTGTTTGCCGTGCTCGGCAAGGGCATCTCCGGCCGTGATCTGATCCTGCTGCTCGGTGGCGCATTTCTGATGGCCAAGGCGACCCGGGAGGTGCACAACTCGCTGGAAGGCGAGGCCCAGGGTGAGAACGGTGACCGCAGGGTGAGCTTTATCGGCGTCCTGATTCAGATCGCCATCATCGACATCGTCTTCTCACTGGACTCGGTAATCACCGCGGTAGGGCTGGTGAACGACGTGGAGATCATGATCGCGGCGGTGATGCTGGCCGTGGTGGTCATGATGCTCGCGGCCGGTACGATCAGTCGCTTCGTGGATGAACATCCGACCATCAAGATGCTCGCGCTGGCCTTCCTCATGCTGATCGGCTTCACGCTGATGGGTGAAGGTCTGGATCTGCACACGCCCAAGGGTTACATCTATTTCGCCATGGCGTTCTCGTTCGGCGTCGAGATGCTGAACATCCGCGCCAAGAAGAAACGGGCCGACCACCTGCACCTGCGCAAAGCTCAGCTGGCGGACATCATCGAGGAAGCGGCCGATGCGGGGCGGCCGCCGGAGGCGCAACCCTAGCGCGGCTTGTCCCGCAGGAAGACCCAGTGGTCGCCGCGCGACTGGGCCTCACTGAAGTAGTAACCGGCGACGTCGAACTCCTTCAATGCCTTCAGGGTGGAGACCCGATTGTCGATGAGGTAGCGGGCCATCAGTCCGCGGGCCTTCTTGGCGTAGAAGGACAGAAATTTGTAGCGGCCGTTTTTCAGGTCCTTGAAGACCGGCGTGATGACCCTGGCATCGAGGGCGCCCGTGTCGACCGACTCCCAGTACTCGTTCGAAGCGAGATTGACGACGACCGGCTGGCGCTGCTCGGCCACCGCCTCATTGAGTGCCTTCGTCAGGCGCTGCCCCCAGAAGGCATAGAGATCCTCGCCGCGGGGGTTGTCGAGCCGGGTGCCCATCTCCAGCCGGTAAGGCTGGATCAGGTCGAGCGGCTTCAGCAGACCATAGAGACCGGAGAGAATACGCAGATGTTTCTGCGCCCACGTCCAGTCCCGGTCGGTGAGTGTCCGGGCGTCGAGGCCGAGGTATACGTCGCCGGAAAACGCCAGTGCCGCCTGCCGGGCGTTGTCCGGTGTGAACGGGGTGTGCCATTCACCGTAGCGCCGGTAGTTCAGGTCGGCGAGCTCGGTGGACAGGCCCATGAGTTTGGCGATGTCGCCGGGCGACTTTTCGCGCAGCACGTCGATCAGCCGTTTTGATTCCTTGAGGAAAACTGGCAGGCTATGTTTCGCCGTTGTGGCGTCGCTCGTGAAATCGAGTCTCTTGGCGGGCGAAATGACAGCCAACATTCAGCGGTGCTCGCAGCGTACGGACATGGAAAGGCCGGCTAGTTTAACGAATTCTGCCGGGAAGAGAATGGAGATAGTCGCGCACAGCGATACCGGCAAGGTTCGCCGGAACAATGAGGATGCCTTTGCGTTCGACCCGGATGTGGGTGTTGCCGTGCTAGCCGACGGCATGGGCGGACTCGAGGCCGGCGAGGTGGCGAGCCGCATCGCCGTGGATACCATCCTCGAGGGGCTCAGGGATGCACGACGGCTGTCCGATGCGACCGTTGCAGCGGTCATAGCCGATGCCAACCGTGCGGTGCTGGAGAAATCCATCGAGAAAGGCGTGGAGATGGGGACCACGGTGGTCGCCTGGCTGCTGACCCGTCAGGGTCAGTGCTTCGTCGGTCACGTCGGGGACTCGCGAGCCTACCGCGTCAGGGCCGGAATTCTCAGACGCCTGACCCGGGACCACAGCATGGTTCAGCAGATGATCGACGAGGGTCTGCTGAACGAGGCCGAGGCGGAAACCTCGGTACACCGCAACGTGATCACCCGCGCACTCGGTCTGGCTGGTGACGTGGAGGCGGAGGTGCGCTCATGGGTGCACAGCCCGGGGGACCTGTATCTGCTCTGCAGTGATGGTCTCACGGACATGGTGACGGAGGTGGAGATCCAGTCGATTCTGGCGGATCTGGACGATGAGAGCCTTGAACCGGCTGCTGCTGCGCTCGTCGATCGCGCCAACGATGCCGGTGGTCACGACAATGTTTCCGTGATGCTGATCCGGCCGCGCTGACCGGCTGCCGGGCCCGTCTCCGTGCCGTATAATGCGGCCCCCAAGAGACACGCCTTCGCATCGTGACCATCGAAGAAACCATTCACGACAAGCTCGCCCGGCGGCTCGTCCTGACACATCTGGAAGTGGTGAACGAGAGCGGCAGCCACAACGTGCCGACCGGATCGGAAACCCACTTCAGGGTCGTTCTGGTCAGCGATGCCTTCGAAGGATTGCGGCTGCTGGCCCGGCACCGACTGGTGAACGAAACGCTCGCCGAAGAGCTGGCGGGTGGTGTGCACGCGCTCGCGATCCATACCTACACGCCGGCTGAGTGGCAGGAGCGATTCGGTGCCGTGCCGCAGTCCCCGCCGTGTCTGGGTGGCAAGGCCCGGGAGGCCGCATCGTGAGCCAGGTCATGACCTTCTACCGGTTCGCGCCGCTGACGTGTCTCGATGCGCTTCGTTCAGACCTCGAGGCGCGCGCGGAAGCGCTGGCCCTCAAAGGTACGATCCTCCTCGCGGAAGAAGGCATCAACGGAACCCTCTCGGGTGACCGGAAGGCTCTGGAAGCCTTCGCCGACGTGCTGCGGCGCATCGACGGCTTCGCCACCATGACCTTCAGGTACTCCGCGGCCCGTCCCGGCAATCCGGTCTTCCACCGCCTGAAGGTGAGGATCAAAGCCGAGATCGTCGCGTTGGGGCAGCCCGATGTGCGTCCGGCCGCACGCACCGGCACCCATGTGGATGCCACCACCTGGAACGAACTGCTGGACGATCCGGCGGTGCTGGTGATCGACACGCGCAATCACTACGAGGTGGGTATCGGCACGTTTCCGGGCGCCGTGGACCCGGCAACGCGCTCTTTCCGCCAGTTTCCGGACTACGTTGCCACACTCGACCCGTCGTTGCAGAAAAAGGTGGCCATGTTCTGCACGGGCGGCATCCGCTGCGAGAAGGCGTCTGCCTACATGCTCGATCAGGGTTTCGAGGCCGTATTCCAGCTCGATGGGGGCATCCTGAAGTACCTGGAAACGGTGCCGGAAGGCGAGAACCGCTGGCAGGGTGAGTGCTTCGTATTCGACCAGCGGGTTTCAGTGGACGACGCCCTCGGCGAAGGCACTTACCGGCAGTGCTTCGCCTGCCGCCGACCGCTGACCCCCGAAGAGACGGAATCTCCAGCCTACGTGGCAGGCGTCAGCTGTCCCCACTGTATGGACGAACACACGGAGACGCAGCGAGCCTCGTTCGAGGAACGTCAACGTCAGGTGCGGCTCGCCGAGGCACGGGGAGACCTGCACGTGGGCAAACAGATGCCGCGATCCGAAGCACGCGACGGTCAGGGCGTGAGCAATGGCTCCAGGTAGTTCCAGAGCGTTTCCAGGAGCAGCGGTTGAGCCGCCGCGGTGGGATGAATGCCGTCCGCCTGCATGAGCCCAGGCTCGAGCGCTACCTTCTCCAGGAAGAAAGGTACCAGCGGTACACCCGTTTCTGCGGCCACGGTGGCATAGACGTCGTGGAACGCCGTGGTGTATCGGGGGCCGTAGTTTGGCGGGATCTGCATGCCGACGAGCAGAACTTCGCGGTTCTCCGAGAGCGAGAGCTCCACCATCTGCCTGAGATTGTCCCTGACCGTCTCCGTCGGATAGCCGCGCAGACCGTCGTTGCCACCCAGCTCGATGATCACCACCGCCGGATCGTGGGTTTCGAGCGCCTTGGGCAGCCGCGCAAGCCCGCCAGCCGTGGTTTCGCCGCTGACGCTGCCGTTGACCACCTCGTAAGGATGCTCGGAGCGCTTGAGCGATTCGGCGAGCAGGTTGACCCAGCCTTCGTCGGTTTGAATACCGTATCCGGCGCTGATACTGTCGCCCATCACCAGAATCCTGGGATTCTCACGCGTTGCTGACGCGACGCCGGGCAAGGTCGCAGCCAGCCCGATACAGAGAGACAGGACCCCCGTAATGACAACCCTGACCGTCGCTGTCAGCGAGGAAGTATTCCAGCCCATGAGTTCTTCGGTGATCGAGACCCGCGACGTTGCCAAGATCGTGCCTACTGCGGAAGGCGAGCTGGTGATATTGGAAGGGATCGACCTCGAAATCAACGCGGGGGAAACGGTCGCCATCGTCGGCGCTTCAGGATCGGGCAAAACCACGCTGCTTGGTATTCTCGCGGGTCTCGACGTGCCCACGACCGGCCGTGTGTGGCTGTGCGGCTCGGAGCTGACGGCGCTCGACGAAGAGGAGCGAGCCAGGGTCCGGGGTGAACAGATCGGCTTCGTCTTCCAGACCTTTCAGCTGCTCGGCAGCCTGACCGCCCTGGAGAACGTCATGCTGCCCGCGGAGCTGCGCGGTGAGCCGGGTGCCGAGCAGGCTGCGCGGATCCTGCTCGAGAAGGTCGGCCTCGGCGAGCGGCTCGACCACTATCCCCGACAGCTCTCAGGCGGTGAACAGCAGCGTGTGGCCATCGCCCGTGCTTTTGCGTCCCGGCCCAACGTGCTGTTCGCTGACGAGCCGACCGGTAACCTGGATACCCGGACCGGGGCGCGTATCATCGATCTGCTGTTCGAGCTCAACGACGAGTTCGACACTACCCTGGTGCTCGTGACGCACGACGAACGGCTGGCAGGACGCTGTCAGCGGATCGTCGAGATCAGCGGTGGCCGCTTGATGTCGTCGGCGGCAGCATGAAAGCGAATTTCATTCTGAGGCTCGCCTGGCGCGACTGGCGGGGCGGTGAGCTCGGTCTGCTCATCATCGCGCTCATGGTCGCCGTCGGTACCGTTACGTCCATCAGCCTGTTCGTGGACCGCCTGCATCAGGCACTGCTGAAGGAGTCCGCCAATTTCCTGGCCGCCGATCGCTACATCGGCAGCTCGGAAGCGATCCCCGATTCGTTCCGCGAGGCGGCACGCGCCCGGGGTCTGGACGTCGCCGATACGCTGTCCTTTCCGTCCATGGTGTTCACGCTGGACGACAGGAACACGCTGGTCAGCGTCAAAGCGGTGAGCACGGGCTACCCGTTGCGGGGGTGGCTGGAGATCGCCGATGAGCCGTTCAGCCGGGGCACACCGACGAGTGAACTGCCGGCCGTGGGCGAGGTGTGGCTGGACGCCCGCCTGTTTCCGGCTCTGGGCGTTGCCGTCGGCGACGAGGTCGAGGTGGGGCTCGCGCGGCTGACCATTACCCGGGTGCTCACTACCGAGCCGGATCGCGGCGGCAGCATGTACGACCTGGGTCCGCGACTTCTGATGCGGATCGAGGACGTGCCGGCCACGCAGGTGGTGCAACCCGGCAGCCGGCTGTCCTATCGGCTGCTGCTCAGAGGCGATGAGGCGGATCTGGAGGCACTCAAGGCATCGCTCAAGCTGGAGGACGACCCTAACTACTGGTGGCGCAGCATCCGGGAGTCGAGTCCGACCATCGGCTCGGCGCTGGATCGGGCCGAGAGCTTTCTGCTGCTCGGTGGGCTGCTCGGCGTGCTGCTCGCCGGCGTGGCGGTCGCGCTGTCCGCGCACCGCTATGCCCGCCGGCATTACGACCACGTCGGCGTGCTGAAAACCCTCGGCGCCACCCCGAACCAGGTGCTCGGCGCCTACCTCGGGCTGCTCGCGACGGTGGGCTGCGTCGCCGTGCTGCTCGGGTTGCTGGTCGGCACCGGGGTGCACCTGGCCATCGTCGCACTGCTGAAGAGCATCATCCCTGTCGCGCTACCCCTGCCGAGCGCACGACCGTTTCTGCTCGGCACGCTCACCGGGCTCATCTGCGCGCTCGCCTTCGCGCTGCCACCGCTGCTGCACCTGAGAAGCGTCTCCCCCATGCGGGTCATCCGCCGTGACGTGGGAACGCCGCCGCCGTCGCAGATTCTCAGCTACGGCGCCGCGGCGGTGGGAAGCCTGGGTCTGCTGATCTGGTACTCGGGCAGCCTCATGCTCACGATCTGGACCCTGGTCGGGACGCTGGGCGCGCTGCTCCTGTCCGGGGTGCTGGCCAGCTTGCTGCTGAAAGGCGGCCGGGTAGTGGGTATGCAGGCCGGCAGCGTGCTGCGCCTTGCGCTGGCCGGGCTGCAGCGACGCCGCAAGGAGAACATGGCCCAGATCCTGATCTTTGGCCTCGCCATCATGCTGCTGCTCATCCTGGTGCTGCTACGGACCGCCCTGCTGGCGGAGTGGCGCAGCGAGGTACCTGAACACGCGCCCAACCACTTCGTGCTCAACATCTCGCCCGGCGACGTGGAAGAGATGGGTGCGATGATCGATGCGGTGAGCCCGGAGCAGGGAGGCCTGTTTCCCATGATCCGTGGCCGGGTTACCGCGGTGAACGGCATCGATGCCGGGACCTGGGAGAAGTCGCACCGTTCCGAGCTCGGCGACGGGCCGGGTCTGCGCTCCGGACGCAACCTGACCTGGACCGCGCAGATGCCGGCGGATAACACCCTGGTCGCCGGTCAGTGGTGGCAACCCGGCGACGAACGCGCCATGGTTTCCCTGGAAGACGACTACGCAAGGGATCTGGGACTCTCCATCGGCGACCAGCTCACCTTCGACATCGGCGGTGAGCGGCTCGACGTGGAGGTCACCAACCTGCGTCGCCTCAGCTGGGAAAGCATGCGGCCGAATTTCTTCATCATCTTCTCGCCGGGTGCGCTGGAGCAGTTTCCGGCGACCTACATGACGAGTTTCTACCTGGAGCCGGATCAGAAGCAGTTCCTGAATGACCTGCTGTCCCGGTTTCCGACGGTCACGGTAATCGAGGTGGATGCCATCATCGCCCAGATCCAGAGCATCATCGCCCGCGTGACCCAGGCCGTGGAGCTGGTGCTCGGACTGGTGCTCGCTTCCGGCTGCCTGGTGCTGGTGGCGAGTATTCACGCCAGCCGCGATGCGCGGATGAGTGAACATGCCCTGATCCGCACCCTGGGTGGCACCCGTCGCCTGATCGCAGGTTCGCTGGCCGCGGAATTCGCTGCGCTGGGGCTGTTCGCGGGCATCGTCGCCGTGGTCGGTGCGGAGCTGACGGTGCTCTTTCTGCAGACACGCGTTTTCGGGCTGGGAGCGTCCCTGCATCCCTGGCTCTGGCTGGTCGGGCCGGCGGCAGGCGCCCTGCTCATCCTGGTGGTCGGCATCCTCGGCACCCGTCAGCTGGTTTCGGCGCCGCCCATTACGGTACTGCGCGGGTTAAACTGAGCTGCCTGACACGATCAAGACCATGACACCCGAGCGCGCCCGCTACGAGCAGAACAAACTGCAGAAAAAACTGCGTCGCCAGGTCGGCAACGCTATCGTCGACTACGGCATGATCGAGGCCGGAGACAAGGTCATGGTCTGCGTCTCCGGCGGCAAGGATTCCTTCACCCTGCTCGACATCCTGATGAACCTGCGGCTGAACGCGCCGATCGATTTCGAGCTCGTCGCGGTGAATCTGGATCAGAAACAGCCGGGTTTTCCCGAAGACGTGCTGCCTGCTTACTTCGAGCGGATCGGGATCGATTACCACATTCTCGAGGAAGACACCTACTCTGTGGTGCAGCGGCTGACGCCGGAAGGGAAGACCACCTGCCCGGTGTGCTCCCGCCTGCGGCGCGGCATTCTCTACTCGTTCGCCCGCAGAATCGGCGCGAGCAAGATCGCCCTCGGCCATCATCTGGACGACGTTGTGGAAACGCTGTTCCTGAACCTGTTCCACGGCGGCCGACTCAAGGCCATGCCGCCCAAGCTCAGGAGCGATGATGGCCAGAACATGGTCATCCGGCCTCTCTACTACTGCCGGGAACGGGACATCGCCCGGTGGGCGGTCGCGCGCGGCTATCCCATCATTCCCTGCAACCTCTGCGGCAGCCAGGAGAACCTGCAGCGACAGGTGATCAAGGAGATGCTCACCGGCTGGGACCGGACCAGCCCGGGACGGGTGGAGAACATCGCCCGCAGCCTCCAGCATGTGGTGCCTTCGCACCTCGGTGACGCGGACCTGTTCGATTTCGTAAGCCTTAGAGCCGATGTGTCTGCAGGCTTGTCGTTGCTGGATATCACCTACGATGCGACTGCCGTCGGCAGCTAGTCCTCCACTGACTCAAGTCTTCCGTATTTTCGCGATAGCTTGATCTACCGTTGGGTCCGGCATCGCCAGAGTCGGGTGTGCCTCGTCGGGCCCGCTTGGCCGAAGCGAAGCTTCGGCCGCCGTCCATGGGCGCTCGGTTGCGGCACATCCCTGTGCCGCAAACGGCCCGTCGAGACACACCCGCCACCGGCGCTGCCTGCGCCCTTCAGTTGATCCAGGTTTAGGTAATTCGCATAGGCGAGGGATTGCAGGA
Source organism: Gammaproteobacteria bacterium (assembly GCA_003247835.1). GTDB lineage: Bacteria > Pseudomonadota > Gammaproteobacteria > Pseudomonadales > Azotimanducaceae > SZUA-309. The sequence goes on from QJYB01000091.1 coordinate 11,912, forward strand.
ACGCTGCCGTGCCCCACACAGGTGGCGTGGCTCCTGCGCTGCGAAGGCAATTTCCACCCAGCACCTGCGCCTGCGATCAGCTGCCTGCAAACGCTGCTACCTGGATCAACGCCACACCTAAAACTGACGAGTCGATCGACACTCACATCCAGTAGGTACAGAAGCGTTCGAGCTGGGTAGGGGTTGCAGGGTCAGTTGCCGGCCAGGGATGGCCGGCACCTGAGCGCCCAGGGACGGAGGCGGGCGCGGAGCGCCAGCCCAGCGTACCCGGCAACCCCTACCCAGCTTGGACGCTTCGTAAACAGACTGAATGTGCGGACGGTCGAAACCAAATGGGTCAGGAGTAGTCCGACGCCCTGAACTGCACTTCCTCCCGTGCCATCGCCTCGGTGCCTTCCAGCACCTCTGTCAGCGCGACCTCGAAGCTGTGCACCAGCCCGAGCAGGTTCTTGCGTTCGGACTTGGCGATGGCGAGCTCCAGAGTCTTCGAGGCTTCCTTCAGACGCTGTGCCCCGAAGCTGCCCGCGACCCCGTGCAGGTTGTGGGCGAGCCGTTCGGCTTCCTCGAACTGCTCGGAGGTGATGTAGCTGCGCATCTTCGCCCCGGCGTCACCGTAGTAGGTGCCGAAGTCGCCCATCAGCTTGATCATCAACTTGATGTTGCCGTTGTGGCCACGGATGGCTTGGCCGATGTCGATGCCGGGTAGGCGCTGCAGCGGCATGACGGACAACGCGGCTTCCACCGCATCGTCGAGTGTCTGATCTTCCAGGCTCCGGTCTGAAGCCCTGCGGCGGGGGATCGCTTCGCCTTCCCGGCCCGGCAGCAGGCCGTCGAGTTCGAACAGCAGGGTGTCGAAGTCGATGGGTTTGCTGACGTAGGTATTGCAGCCTGCCTCTATGGCCGCGGTCTTACTCTCTGCCAGGGCATCGGCGGAGACCGCGATGATCGGCACGTCGAGGGCCTGACGACGCAGGATCCGCGCGGCTTCGAGTCCATCCAGCTCCGGCATGTGGATGTCCATGAGGATCACGTCGTAGGTCGACGACGTGGCCCGGTTGACCGCTTCCCGGCCGTTCTGGGCAATGTCCACTTCGGCGCCGCGGTGCTGCAGGAACTCCAGCGCGAGCTGCTGGTTGATGGGATTGTCCTCCGCCACCAGGATCCGACGCCCGGTGAGCGAGATGTCCCGGACGTAACGTTCGGGACGTTCTCTCGCGACCAGGTCGGACGCGCTGGGGATGCCGGTCAGGATCGTGAAGCTGAAACAGGAGCCCTTGCCCGGTGTGGACGAGACCTGGATCTCGCCACCCATCAGGTCTACCAGGCGCTCCGAGATGGTCAGCCCCAGTCCCGTTCCGCCGTAGCGACGGGTGGTGGAGGTCTCCGCCTGCTCGAAGGAATCGAACAATCGCGCCAGCTTGTCCTCGCTGATACCGATACCCGTGTCGGTCACCGAGATTTTCAGCACCAGGTGACCGCCGGAAACGGCCATCACCTCCGACGAAACCTCGATGCTGCCTTTCTCGGTGAACTTCACGGCGTTGCCGATGAGGTTGACCAGCACCTGCTGCAGCCGCAGCGCATCACCCATCAGCGTGCCGTTGTCCGGGAACCTCTCGTGATCCCGGGTGCGGTCGTCGATGGTGAACTTCAGGTTCCGCCTGCGGACCTCGGTACGGAACAGACGCTCGACCTCGTGCAGGGTGTCGGCAAGCTTGAATGGTCTGGACTCCAGCACCAGCTTGCCGGCCTCGATCTTCGAGAAATCGAGCACGTCGCTCACCAGCGTCAGCAGATTCTCGGCCGCGTTGCGGATCGAGGTGACGTACTCGTGCTGCTTTCTGTCGAGAGACGATTCCAGGGCGAGCTTCGAGAAGCCGACGATAGCGTTCATAGGCGTGCGGATCTCGTGGCTCATGTTGGCGAGGAACTCGCTCTTCGCCTGGGTGGCCGCTTCGGCGATCTGGCGCTGCTTGTCTGCCTGCTCCCGCTCCATGCGCTCGGAGATGTCGATGAGTGAACCGTCGATGTAGTCCCCCAGTTCCGGATCGTGGCTGAGCCTCGCGGTGATGGACATCCAGAACGTGCGGCCGTCGCGGGTGACACCCTGAGCCTCGAAACCGTTCACCAGCTGCTGATCTTCCAGCGCCGACAGGAACCGGCCGGCCTGCTCGTTGGTGAGAAACACACGGTCGATCAGATCGCGGTACTCGTCCTGCAGCTGATCGATGGCGTCGAATCCGAGAATGCGGGCGAGCGTCGGATTCGCGCTCACCAGCAGCCCTTCGGGGCTGATTCGGAACAGGCCCTCGATGGCGTTGTCGTACAGCGCCCGGTACTGGTCCTGGCTTGTCTGCAGGTCGGCATAGAGCCGGGCATTCTCGATGGAGATGGCGGCCTGGGAGGCGAGCAGCGCCAGCACCTCCACGCGCTGTGCCGTGAATACGCCGGTCAGCCAGCGATGCTCCAGGTAGAGGATGCCGGTGATGTTGCCTCGATGGACGATGGGCAGGCAGAGCACCGAGAGCGGCTGCAGGCGCTTCACATATGGATCCTGGGTGAAGACGTCTTCCTGGGTCGCGTCCGAGAGCACAAGCGGTTCCTTGGTGCGGCCGACGAACTGGACGATGGACTCCGGTACCTCTTCCGTCGCTTCCAGCTGCAGAGGCGGACTGACGCGACGCGTCGCGCCACCATCCACGGACGCGATCGCTTCCAGGTACAGGCGCTTGTCGTGGGCCAGCAGCATGCAGGCTTTCTGTGCGCCGGCGTGCTCTAGGGCCAGCCGCAGCAGCTTGGTGAGCACCTTGTCCAGCAGGATCTCGCCGGAGATGGTCTGGGCGGCGCGGAGCACCGTCGTCGTGTCGACGATGCGCTCGTTGAACTCGGTGGACTCGAAGCTCGCGCTCGAACCGTGGAAGTCGCGGACGGTGAGATCCGCCAGGTCGCCGACCGAAAGCATGCTGCCCGTGGCAACGGACAGGTGGTCGGTGATCAGGTTGTGGAACTCCCGCTCGAGCTGGTTGGCCTTGGCCGTGGCGCCCCAGCGTACATAGGCCTGGTAGGCGTTGCGGGCAAAGAGCCGCGCGAAGTCCGCCCGCCCGGCGGACTCGCAGGCGCGTGCGGCGAGCTCGTAAGCCAGCGCTTCGTCGTTGGCCTGGCCGTGACGGCGGGCGCGCTCGGCGGCCACCTCGAAGTACTCCAGAGCCCGGGTGGTGGAGCCGCCGCGCCAGGCCAGATCCGCCTGCAGGATCATCCGTTTGGCGGCCACATGAGCCGCACCCTGGCGCTCCCAGCGTCTGAGCTGCGCCAGGTTCCGGCGCGCCTGCCGGCGGCCCTGCCGCGTATCGGTCCGCAGCAGTACCAGGCCCTGGGCCAGTCTGAAGGTTCCGATCAGCGGCGAGCCGGCAAGCGACTCCACATAGCGCTCGGCAAGCTCGAGAATGTTGTCCGCACCCCGGAAGTCATTGAAGAGCACGGCAAAGTACAGGCGCAGCACGTAGACGTAGGCGTGCGCGACCGCGTCCTCGCTGTTGCTGATGGACAGCTCCCGGTCGCGGAACACGTCGGCTTCGTTCTGACCGAGCAGGCTGCCGACGATCTGCAGCACGAAGTGACTGATGTTGACGCCCGTCACGTGTCGGAACTGGGCGATGTCGTTGATCTGCTGGGTGAGCTCCCGCTTCAGAGACGACAGCTCCATGCCGCGCAGCAGCGCGTTGGCTGCGAAGCAGGCGCTGGCGGTGGCGGCGAACTCGAAATCCTGTCTGGCCATGCTGCGGCCGATGTTCTCCGACAGCAGGGACAGCGAGTGGTCCAGGGTGTTCGACCAGGGATCCACCAGACCGGCGAGCAGGGTCAGTGCCCGGATGGAGGCGGCCTCGTTGGGAAACAGGTTGGCAAGGGTTCGGGCTTCCATGGCGTAGCGCTGAGCCGCGGTGACGTTGTCGAGCGAAATCGCGGTGATAGCCCGGGCGGCAAAGGCGAACGCGCTCTCGGCGGCGTAGCCGTACTGGGCAGAGCGGGTCAGCACGTCGTCCGTGTAATCCACCAGGTTGCGGTTGCCAAGGTGATAGCCGGTATGCAGCAGGTAGCTCACGAACCGGAAGCACTGATGCAGGTGCACGTCCTCCAGCACCCTCGGCGAACGCGGTACCCTTGGGATGCGCGCGTGCAGCAGCCGATCCCGCAGATGGCGTATCCGGCGTCCGGTCGTGCGTGCTGCTGCGCCAGGCCCCCCGGGTGGGGGCAGCCGGTATCCCAGGTCCTGCAGCGCGGAAAGGGTCAGCGTCCAGGCTTCGGACAGGTTGTTCTGCACCACGGCCGCGCGGATCTCGATTTCCGCCAGGGTACTGTTGTGCGCCGGTGCGGCCGTGAGCACCCTGTCCAGCTGCTCGAAATCACCACAGAAGTAGGCGGCTTCCGCAGCGCACTGGCAAAGGTCGAGCGCGGTCGCCTCCGACGACTGGCCGACCAGCGCCAGTCCACTGCGGCAGTATTTGTAGGCCTGCTGGAAAACCCCCTGGCGCAGCGTCTCGCGGGCCGCCAGCAGGTTGTAGTGAGCGACCTCGGCTCGCCGTTCCGGATCGGTCTCGATGGGGTCGGTGGCGGCGTTGAGATGATCGGCGATCTGCAGCAGCTTGGCGCCGCTCGGTCTGCCGGTCCCGGACAGATAGCGCGCGATGCGCAGGTGGTGTTCGGGCTTGGTCCGCTCGTCGATGCTGCCATACACCAGAGCCCGGATTCGCGGGTGGGCGAACTGATACTGAATGAGTTCCGAGTAGTCTCCCACTGGCAGGGTGACGAGCAGGCCGAGGCCCACCGCCGGCCGCAGATCGGCTGCCGCCTCGGACTCCGTCTTGCCGATCAGGTTGGCCAGGAATGTGACCGTGAACTGCTCGCCGATGGCGGACGCCATGGCCAGCGCCGCCCGGGTACTGTCCGGCAACCCCTGGAGGTGGGCGATGACCCGCTCCGTCGTGTTGCGGCTGAAGTAGTGTCCCCGCACCCGCTCGATGTCCCAGGTCCAGAATCCGCCGGTGGGGTCGTGGCGGATGCCGCCAGTGCGGTGCAGCTCCTCGAGCAGCGCGAGCACGTTGGCCGGCACCCCTTCGGTCTTCGAGTGGATCTCTGCGGCGAGCTCCCGGACCCGGGCCTCGGACTGGCTGAGCACGTCGGAGACGAGGCTGCGCACATCCGCCCGCTCGAAGGGAGTGAGCTCGATCGTCGTGCGTTTGGTGGCTGTCCGGGGATTGCTGAACAGCTTCTCGTGCCCGCCTTCGGAAGACAGCACCAGCAGCAGATTGCGCGTGTCCAGCGACACCTCGATCAATGCCTCGATGCACTCCTGCGGAACCTCGTCGGTGTGCTCGAGCATCAGGATCAGCGGCTGCGGGGTGAGTGCCCTGAGCAGGCTCCTGATGCCGCGTCCCGGCAGGCCGGCCGTCTCCTCCAGATTGTTGCCGAGCAGCGGCTTTAGCTCGGGAATGAAGTGCTTCAGGCTCTGCAGGTCCGGTCCGTCCGCAGCGCTGACCCGGGTCATGATGGCGTCCCCGGAGTCCGTGCGCAGCGACAACGCCTGGCGCAGGATCTGCCGGAGCAGCTCGAGCCAGATGGCATCCGTATCCCTGAGGTCGAACCGGGGTCCGCTCGCCCGGGCAACCAGCAGATCACTTTCCATCCCCTGACGGCCGATCTCGCCGAGCAGGGCGCCTTTGCCGATACCCGCAGGTCCCGTCAGGTCCAGAAACAGCACCTCGCCGTGCTGGCAACGGCGGATGAGGTCGCCGATCAGATGCACCTCGCGGCTTCGGCCATAGAGGCGCTTGGGCATGGCGAGCTGGCCGGGCGCGTCCGTCAGCCCGAGCCTGAAGGGAATCACGTTCGAATGGTTCTGACCCTCCATGAGATCGTCGCGGACCGCCGCGGCGGACTGGTACCGGTCCTCGGGCTGCTTGGCGAGAAGCTTCAGCACCACCTCGGACAGCCAGCGCGGCACGTTCTCCGCCACCGCCGACGGCGGGCGCGGTGTGCTGGCGATGTGTGCGTGGATCAGCTCCAGCGGATCCGTGTTCGAAAAAGGCGGGCTGCCCGTGAAGAGCTCATAAAGTGTGGCGCCGAGTGAGTAGAGGTCCGTGCGGTAGTCCACCACCCGGTTCACCCGGCCCGTCTGCTCGGGCGACACGTAGGGCAGGGTACCGGTCAGCTGGTTGATGGACTCGTTCTCCGGGTGCTGCCGGGGAACCAGCGTGGCGAGACCGAAGTCGATGAGGTAGACACTGGTCGGGTCGTCGCAGACGATGATGTTGCCCGGATTCAGGTCGCGATGGATCACCCCCTCGTCGTGAATGGACTGCAGCGCCTTGGTCACCTCCACGGCGATGTCGATGCGCTCCTCGAAGGAGAGCTCCCGGGACTGCAGGAGCGTGCGCAGCGACTCGCCACCGGGGTCGTCGAAGATGATGCGCGGTGTCCGGTCATCCATGGCCAGCGCCCGGCACACGTAGGGGCTGGTCAGGGACTGGTTGATGTTGAACTCGTGGTGGTAGCGCGCGATGGCGTTGGGGGTCTGCGCGCTCGACTTCAGAGCCTTGGTGATGACGGGCTGATCATGCCAGGTCGTGCGCCGCACCAGGGTGGACGCGCTCTCATAGATCTTCTTGTCGACGACGGCTTCTGCCACCTGAACTCCGTGCCCCTGGTGTCCGGTCCGCTGAAACGGGAAGAATCGACCAGTCGGGCCGCTAAAGCTTACTGGTCGAGGGCGGTTCGGCCCAGTGGTTTACGCAGGCGCCGGGCGCCCGATCTCAGACCACTTCAGGCGTGAACAGGTATCCCGTGCCGTGGATGGTGGCGATGATCTTGGCGTTGGCCGCCCGCTCGCCGAGCTTCTTGCGGAGCTGACCCACGAGCACGTCGATGTAACGGTCGTCCGGAAACCACTCGCGGTTGCGGATCCGGTTCATCAGCTGATCGCGGTTCATCACCTCGCCCGCCTGCTCCATGAACGCCAGCAGTAGCTGGTACTCACCGGCGGAAAGCGTCGTCTGGACACCGTCGGGTGCCGTCAGCTCGCGCTTGTTCAGATCGAGCTGCCAACCCTCGAAGGTGCGGATGTGATTCTTGCGGCGCTGCTTCTGCTGTATGTGCACGCGTCGGATCAGATTCCTGGCGCGGCTCAGGAGCTCGCGCGGGTCGAACGGCTTGGTGACATAATCGTCCGCTCCGGATTCCAGCCCCAGGATGCGATCGATCTGCTCCTGCTTGCTGGTGACCAGGATGATGCCGACGTCCGACTGGCCGCGGATTTCCCGGGTGAGCGTCAATCCGTCCTTGCCCGGCAGCTTGATGTCGAGCAGTACGCAGATCACGTCGGAGTCGGCGACCAGCGGCAACACCTCGTCGCCACTGCCGGTGGATGTCACGCGAAAGCCTTCATCTTCGAAATAGGATACGAGCTGGTCGCGGGTGATGGGCTCGTCTTCCACGACGAGAATGTGGTCCTGCTGTTCTGCCATGGTTCCCTGTCCTGTTGGAACGCCAGTAAACTACTGATAAAGCAGGATAAGTAACGCACCTTGGGTGTGCTTTTTCAAGGTGGGAATCCCCGGGTACGCAGGAGTTGGGGATTGCGTCACGGTTCCCGCTCGACTTCAGTCACTCAAGGCGCCCTGACGCAGCACATGAAGATCCCGCTGTCGGACCTGACCGAGTCGGCTCTCGCCGGCATCATCGAGGCCTTCGTGCTGCGCGAGGGAACGGACTATGGCCCTGCGGACCACGATCTCGAGAGCAAGTGTCGAGCGGTGCGTCGGCAGCTGGAGAAGGGTGAAGCGGAAATCGACTTCGATCCGGTGTCCGAGTCCGTGGACATCCGTCCCGTGGTAAGGTGAGCGCCGCCCCCGTGGGCCGCTCTGAACCGGCTGCCGAGAGAAGAGGAATCAAGCTGTGAACCCGCCACACCACGTACGACGTCGACGTCTTCCCGCCCTGGCTGTGGCAGGCCTGCTGCTTGCGGCACTGCCGGCCGCAGCGGAGGTCACGTTGACCGCGGAGGCGCAGCGCGTCGTCGGTGCGGGATCCGGTGCATCGCTGGAGACGGTGACCGAAGTGCAGCCCGGAGACGTCATCCGCTACACCATCACCTTTCAGAACGATTCGCCCCAGGATGTGGCGGCAGGGTCCGTGGTGATCACCAACCCGCTGCCCGATGGTACGGTTTATCTCGACGGCACCGCCGCCGGCAGCGCGACGCAGATCACCTTCTCCGTGGACGGCGACACCTTCAGCGATCCGTCCGCGCTCACCGTTACCGATGCCTCAGGGACGCGGCGGGCCACGGCGGCCGACTACCGCAGCATCCGCTGGGCGTACGGTCCGCGTCTGCCCGCCGGTGCATCGAGTAACGTGTCGTTCGACGTCCGTATCCGCTGAGGCGTGCCTTGCCCCGTCCGTCGCGATTGGATTAATGTGCCGGCGGTCTGCTGGCGGGACGGCTGAAGGCCGGCCCGGACGGCAGCCGCCGGGCCCCAGTGGCCCTCCACCCGGAAAGGACCGACGACGGATGAAGGGACGGATCGCGCTGACCTCGTGGCTGCTGGCCGTGCTGGCACCGACGGTGGCCGTGGCCGCCGGCACGGAGGATGAGACCGCAGAGGTGCCGCTGGTCGAGGAGATCGTGGTCAGCGGGGATGCACGTCTGGCGGACCGGCTGGGAGAGATAGGCAGCTGGGACGCGCTGGATGCGGAGGAGATCGACCTGATCGGCGCCACGCACCCCAGCGAGGCGCTGCTCCGGGTCCCGGGCGTCTGGGTCGCACGCGGCTCCGGTCAGGAACACCTGACCGCCATCCGTTCCGCCGTCCTGACCGGTGCGGGTGCGTGTGGTGAGTTCCTGTTTCTCGAGAACGGCATCCCGGTCCGGCCGGCCGGTTTCTGCAACATCAATGGGCTCTTCGAGATGAACACCGAGCAGGCCGGGAGCCTGGAGGTGTGGCGTGGTCCGGCCAGTGCCGTGCTCGGGGGCAATGCCCTGCACGGTGCCATCAACGTGGTGAACCGGGTACCCGAGCGGAACCGCATCGCCCTGGAAGGCGGGCCCTACGACTACTATCGCGTCGATGCGGATTTCAACGTTGAAGCTCCACCAACGGATATCGGGATTCCACCGGCGCGGATCAGCAGAAGGCATCGCTCACTCACCGCACCACGTACGGTGGCTTCGAGGTGGAGTCGACGCTGAACTTCACCAACCTGAACCAGGAGACGGGCGCCTACGTGGAAGGTTTCGAGGCCTACAAGGACGCCGAGCTGCGCAAGTCCAATCCGTCCCCCGAGTCCTATCGAAATGCCAGGTCCGTCCGTTTCGCCTCCCGCTGGTCCAGGGACGGCTGGTATGTGGTGCCGTATCTGCGCTACTCGGAGATGGATTTCCTGCAGCACTTCCTGCCCGGAGAGCCGCGGGAGCGCAACGACCAGACCAGCGGTGGCGTGGTTCTGGGCTGGGACGTGGCCAGCACGGAAACGGTCTTCATGACGGCAGGCGCCAACCTGGAATACATGGATGGGCACCTGGATCAGTGGCAGGCGGAGCCGCTCACGGACTCCTCCCCTTTCAACAACGCCGTGCGGCCGCAAGGCTGGCAGTACGACTACGACGTGACCAGCGTGCTGGTGGCCGCCTACTACGATCTCTCCTGGGAGTTCTCGGAAGGGACCCGCCTGGTCAACAGCCTGCGCCTCGAGTACCTCGGTTATGACTACGACAACCTGATGCTGGACGGTAACACGCAGGACGACGGCACGACCTGCGACCGCGGTGGCTGTCTCTACAACCGCCCTTCGGACCGCTCCGACAACTTCACCAACGTGGCGGGCCGGCTGGGTGTCGAACGTGACCTGGGCGAAGGTGTGGGCTACCTGACCCTGGGTTCCGGCTTCCGTCCCCCTCAGGCCACGGAGCTCTACCGCCTGCAGCGTTTTCAGGACGTGGCGGATCTGAAGAGCGAGCAGCTGTTCTCCGTCGAGGTCGGCTACCGGGGCACGTTCTGGAACGCCGCCGCCTACGCGGAGAAGCTCGACAACTTCATCTTCCGGGATGCACGCGGTTTCAACATCGATGACGGCAAGACCAGGGCGTGGGGTATCGAAGCGGAAGCTTTCCGCACGCTCGGCCGGCACACGTTTTCCATCTCCGGCACCTATGCCGAGCACAAGTACGCATTCGATTCGAGCCTGGCCGGTGGCGAGCTGATCGAAAAGGGCAACTACGAGGACACGGCGCCGAAGTGGCTGGCCAACGGCCGCTGGCTGTGGGCGCCTTCGAACCGCCTGAGCACGGAGCTCGAGCTCATCTACGTCGGCGAGCACTACATCGATGCAGGCAACACGGCCAAGTACGACGGTCATCTGGTGTCCAACCTGCGTGGCCGGTTCGCCATGACGGACAGCTTCGCGATTTACGCGCGGGTGATGAACCTGACCGACAAGAAATACGCGGACCGGGCGGATTACACTTATTTTTCCGCGGACGGCTACCGATACTTCCCCGCCATGCCCAGACAGTTCTATCTCGGTGCAACGATCAGCTTCTGAGCAGAAGGTCGACGTCACGGTCGGCCCCAAAGGCTCGCTGGAGCTCCTCTCCCAGCGCGAGATCGACATCCTGACGGATACCGCGGGGCAGAAGGACCTCTACACCCTGTTCCGGAACTGCGCGCTGGCGGTGCTCAACACGGGCAGCGAATCAGACGATGCCGCCGCCATCTTCGAAGCGTATGCGGATTTCTCCGTGACGATCGGCAAGCGCACCCGTGGACTCAAGCTCGTGATCCACAACGCACCGGCCAGCGCCATGGTCGATGGGCGCATGATCGAGGGCGTCCGCCAGCACCTGTTCGCCGTGCTCCGCGACATCGTCTTCATCGGCACCGACATCTCCAACAGCAATCTCTTCAATCTCGCTTCCTCCCAGGGCATCACGGATGCGGTCTTCCACATCCTCAAGAACGCCCAGGTGCTCGACCCGAATCTGCCACCGCGGACCGTGGTCTGCTGGGGCGGTCATTCCATTTCCCGCGAGGAGTACGACTACACCAAGGAGGTCGGCTACCACCTCGGACTGCGGGGTCTGGACGTCTGCACGGGCTGCGGACCCGGCGCCATGAAGGGTCCGATGAAGGGGGCGGCGGTGGGTCACGCCAAGCAGCGGATCCGGGACGGCCGTTATCTGGGTTTCTCGGAACCGGGGATCATTGCCGCCGAGCCGCCGAATCCCATGGTCAGCCATCTGGTGGTGCTGCCGGACATCGAAAAGCGGCTGGAAGCCTTCGTCCGTGTCGGCCACGGCATCCTGGTCTTCCCCGGCGGGGTGGGTACGGCCGAGGAGATTCTCTACCTGCTCGGCATACTGCTCGAGCCGGCCAACCGGCACATCGCGCTGCCCGTGGTTTTCACCGGACCGGCCAGCGCGCGGCGCTACTTCGAAGATCTGGATGCGTTCCTGCGGCTCACCTTTGGCGACGGCATTGCCGAGTGTTACCGGATCATCATCGGTAATGCGGCGGAGGTGGGTCAGGTCATGGGTCGCGCCATCCGCGACGTGCGGCGCCAGCGTCGGCGCGACGGCGACGCCTACTACTACAACTGGCTGCTCGGTGTACCGGTGGCGCATCAGGCGCCGTTCGAGGTGAATCACGCCACGGTTGCCGCTCTGACCCTGTCCAGGGACCTGCCGGCTCACGAGCTGGCGGTCAACCTGCGGCGCGCCTTCTCCGCCATCGTCACCGGTAACGTCAAGGACCAGGGTATCCGCATGATCCGCCGGAACGGGCCGTTCGAGCTGCATGCGGACACATCGCTGATCGCCGCTCTGGACCGGCTGCTGCAGCAGTTCGTTGCCCAGGGGCGGATGAAGCTTGCCGGCCGGTACGATCCCTGTTTCATCGTGCGGCCTTCCGGCTGATAAGAGCTGACAAGGTGCCCGACGCGCTGCTCTCCATCCAGGGTCTCGGCTGCATCAGGGACGGCCGAACCCTGTTCCGCGATCTGCACCTCACCGTGAACGGCGGTGAATGCGTCGCATTGAAGGGGCCGAACGGCAGCGGTAAGTCGACGCTGCTGCGCTCCATCGCCGGCCTGTTCATCGACTACGAAGGCGAAATCTCGGTTTCGGATCTCGCCTACCTCGGGCATCGTCCGGGAATATCGCTGTCCCTGTCGCCGCTCGAAAATCTGCGCTGGTACGCGGGTCTCGAGCGGACCGGTCAGCGGCTCGAGTTGCCCGCCCTGGTGACCCTGCTCGAGCAGGTGGGACTTGCCGGGTACGAGGAAGTCCGATGCCAGCATCTGTCTGCCGGTCAGCAGCGCCGGGCGGCGCTGGCCCGGCTGATGCTGGACAGGGCGCCGCTGTGGCTGCTGGATGAGCCCTTCACCGCGCTGGATGCCGGCGGCCAGGCGCTGGTCCGCTCACTGCTCGTGCAGCACACCGGGTCCGGAGGTGCGGTGATCTGCGCGACGCACCAGGACCTGGATCTGGCGGACACGCGGGAGCTGCTGCTGGGCGGTCCGGCGTGAGCCTGTTTGCTGTTCAGCTGCGGCGGGAGTGGCTGCTGCTCGTCCAGTCCAGCGAGGAGATTCTGAACCCGCTGGTGTTTCTGTTTCTCGCCATCACCCTGTTTGCGCTGGCGACCGGAGGCGGGCCGGACACGCTGCAGGCCATTGCCCCGGCGGTGATCTGGGTGCTGGTGTTGCTCGCAAACCTGCTGTCGCTGGAGGGACTGTTCCGTCGTGACTTCGAGGACGGCACGCTGGAACAGCTGCTGCTCAAGGCGGAACCGGCCTTCCTTGCACTTACTGCCAAGATCCTTGTCCATTGGACCTTCAGTGGCCTGGCCATGACGGTGCTGGCGGCGGTGGCTGCCCTGATCCTGTACCTGCCCGTGTCGTCGCTCGGCACCCTGCTGATCTCTCTCCTGGTCGGCACCCCTGCGCTGTCCCTGATCGGTGCCGTGGGTGCGGCGCTCACCGTCGGCCTGAAGCGGGGCGGGGTGCTGCTCGCCCTGCTGGTGCTCCCTTTATACGTACCGGTGCTGATCTTCGGTGCCGGCGCGGTGCTGGAGCAGATGGCCGGTATTGAAACGAGGGCGCAGATTTATTGGCTCGGGGTGATTAGTATGGCCTCCCTGACGCTGGCCCCTTTCGCTGTCCAGGCGGCGCTCCGGGTCAGCCTGGAGCAGTAGAGGAACCCGTCCATGTCCATGTCTGCGTCTCTGAGCGTGAGCCAGTCACTGAAAGCCTGGTGGCACAAGCTCGGCTCGCCACGCTGGTTCTACGAGATCAGCGGTCCGTGGCAGCGGCTGTTCGGCGTGTTGGCACTGGTCCTGCTGGTCACGGGAACGGTCTGGGGGCTCGCCTTCGCCCCGCAGGATTACCAGCAGGGCAACAGCTTCCGGATCATGTACGTGCACGTACCCACAGCCATCGTTTCGCAGTCCGTGTACATGCTCATGGGCGCGGCCGGTCTGGTGCTGCTGGTCTGGCGGATGAAGCTGGCCGACATGGTGCTCTCTGCAGCCGTCCCCTTCGGCATGTCCATGACGGCCTGTGCACTCTTCACCGGCGCGGTCTGGGGTAAGCCGACCTGGGGTGCCTGGTGGGTCTGGGATGCGCGGACCACGTCCATGCTCGTGCTGCTGTTTCTCTATTTCGGTCTGTACGCCCTGCGCCAGGCAATCCCCCGGGAGGAGACGGCGGGACGTGCCTGTGCGGTGCTGGCACTGGTGGGTACGGTGAACATTCCGATCATCAAGTATTCCGTGAACTGGTGGCTCACCCTGCATCAGCCGGCGAGCTTCACGCTCACCGGGGCGCCGAGCATGCCGCCGTCGATGTGGGTGCCACTGCTCATCAACGTGCTCGGCATCTACTGCCTGTTTGCGGCCAACCTCATCGGCCGGCTGAAGCTGACCATCCTGGAGCGGGAGCGGAACACCCAGTGGGTTCGCGCCCTGGTCAGGGAGGTGTCGGCGTGAGTTTTCACACGCTCAACGACTTTCTCGTCATGGGCGGCCACGGGCTCTACGTCTGGCTCGCCTACCTGACCACGATCACCGTGGTGGTCGGCAACGTGCTGGCGGTGCAGATGGCGCGCAGACGCTACTTCCGCCAGGCGCGCGCTCTAGAGCGGCGTCTCGCCGGGGGAACCGTCGCTGATCCGGGAGATCAAACAGGCTCACCGATGAAAGGAAAGCAGTGAATCCGAAACGCCGTACGCGGCTCGTCGCCGTGCTGTTTCTGGTGGCGGGCACCGCCATCTCCGTGTCCCTCGTGCTGCTCGCGCTGAACGAGAACATCAACATGTTCTATCCGCCTGATGCGGTGGTTTCCGGTGAGGCGCCCATCGGCGCACAGATCCGGGCCGGTGGCATGGTCGCCGATGGCAGCGTGCTGCGGGACCCCAACGGGCTCGACGTCTCCTTCGTGCTGACGGACTACGCGGGATCGGAATTCAAGGTGCGCTACAGCGGCATTCTGCCGGACCTATTCCGCGAGGGTCAGGGTGTGATCGTTCAGGGTGAGCTCACCGATCGGGGCCACTTCCAGGCTTCCCAGGTGCTGGCCAAGCACGACGAAAACTACATGCCACCGGAGCTCGCAGAGCTATCCCCTGGGCATCAGAAGCAGCCGAACCTCATCGACCATGGTCGTTGAGCTCGGACACCTGTCGCTCGTCATCGCGCTGGCACTCGCCGCGCTGATGGCGGTGTTCGGTCTCGGCGGTGCGCACTGGCAGCGGCCCCGTCTGATGTCCGCCACGGTGACGCTGGCCGCGGGTCAGCTGGTGTTCATCGCCCTCGCCTACGGGGTGCTGACCTGCGCCTTTCTGACGGACGACTTCAGCGTCGCCTATGTGGCCAACAACTCCAACTCGCTGCTGCCCTGGTACTACAAGTTCAGCGCTCTGTGGGGTGCCCATGAAGGTTCCTTCCTGCTGTGGGTGCTGATCATGTCCGGCTGGACGCTGGCGGTGGCGGCGTTCGGTCGCGGTCTGCCCGAAAGCTTTCAGGCCCGGGTGCTCGGTATCATGGGGCTGCTCAACCTGGGCTTTCTGGCCTTCCTGCTGTTCACCAGCAACCCCTTCGAGCGTCTGGTGCCCATGACGCCGGGTGAAGGTGCGGACCTCAACCCGCTGCTGCAGGATTTCGGCCTCATCGTCCACCCGCCGACCCTGTACATGGGTTACGTCGGCTTCTCCGTGGCCTTCGCCTTCGCGCTGGCGGCGCTGCTGTCGGGCCGGCTGGATGCCGCCTGGGCTCGCTGGTCCCGGCCCTGGTCCAACGTCGCCTGGGCCTTTCTCACCCTGGGTATCACCCTGGGATCCTGGTGGGCCTATTACGAGCTCGGCTGGGGCGGCTGGTGGTTCTGGGACCCGGTGGAGAACGCGAGCTTCATGCCCTGGCTGGCCGGTACTGCGCTCATTCACTCCCTTGCCGTGTCCGAGAAACGTGGCACCTTCAGGAGCTGGACACTGCTGCTCGCCATCACCACGTTCTCGCTCAGCCTGCTCGGCGCCTTCATCGTCCGCTCCGGCGTGCTCACCTCGGTGCATGCCTTCGCCGTTGATCCCACCCGTGGTCTCTTCATCCTGGTTTTCCTGGCGCTGGTGGTGGGCGGTTCCCTGACGCTGTATGCAGTGCGCACCGCCACGATCCGGTCCATGGCGAGCTACACGACCGCCAGCCGGGAAGCGTTTCTGCTGCTCAACAACATTCTGCTGGTCATCGCCATGTCGGTGGTTCTGCTCGGCACCCTGTACCCCCTCGCCTATGAGGTGGCTACCGGCGGCGCGAAGATTTCAGTCGGTGTGCCTTACTTCAACGCCGGTTTCGTGCCGCTCATGCTGGTGCTGGCCGCTGCGCTCGGTATCGCACCGGTGCTGAACTGGAAGCGCACGCCAGGTGCCAAGGTCTGGCGCAGTGTGCGCTGGACGGCGACGGCCAGCGTTGTGCTCGGCGTGGGCCTGCCGCTGGTGGTTTCCGGCGCGATCCGCTGGCAGGTGGCCGTGACCCTCATTCTGGCGTTCTGGATTCTCAGCACGCACGGCGTGGACCTGGTGAGGCGGGCGCGACGGGCCAGCCTGCCGCTCGCCTACCTGGGTATGCAGATCGCCCACATGGGCTTTGCCGTGACGCTTCTGGGCGTTGCGCTCACCAGCCAGCTGTCCGAGGAACGAGACCTGCGCATGGTGCCCGGCGAAACGGTCACCGTCGGCGAGGTGGACTTCCGGTTTCTCGGTGTCAGTCGCTCCCAGGGACCCAACTACGTGGCCGACCGGGGTGAGTTCGCGGTATTGGAGAACGGCCAGCCGTCGCGTCTGCATCCGGAAAAGCGAACCTACCTCGCGCGCCGCAACGTGATGACCGAGGCCGCCATCGATCCGGGGCTGCGCAGGGACCTGTACGTTTCGCTCGGTGAGCCGCTCGAGAACGGTGCCTGGGCGGTGCGTATTCAGGTCAAGCCGTTTGTCCGCTGGATCTGGCTGGGCGGACTGCTGATGGCGTTCGGCGGCGTGCTGGCCGTGCTCGATGCCCGCTACCGTCGCCTTCGCGTCCGGGCGGCTGGGAAAGCCGGCACGGGCGTGGCCTCGGCGGTGACCGGTTGAAGCGGTGAGTAGAGCCAGCCTCTTCGTCCCTCTGGGCCTGTTTGCCGTCATCCTCGTGCTGGGATATCTCGGCTTCCGGCTGGACGATCCGCACCGGCTGCCGTCCGCACTCCTGAACAAGCCCTTCCCGGAGTTCTCCGCCACGGTCCTGGGCTCGCCTGAACGCACCGTCACCCGCGCGGATCTCGTGGGTGCACCGGTGCTCGTCAACGTCTGGGCCACCTGGTGCCCGACCTGCAAGGCGGAGCACGAGGAGCTGATGCGCATCGATCGCGAGTCGGGTCTGCGTATCGTCGGCGTCAACTACAAGGACGACCCGATGAAGGCCATGCGCTGGCTGGTGGACTTCGGCGATCCCTACGAGTTCGTGCTGGAGGATTCGGATGGCTCGCTGGGTGTGGAGCTCGGTGTGTACGGCGCGCCGGAGAGCTTCCTGCTCGATGCCGCCGGAACCATCGTCTACAAGCGGGTCGGCGAGATCAATCCGAGGATCTGGCGTGACGAGATCCTGCCGGTGGTCAGCCGCCTGGAGCTGGCGTCCACTCATGAGTGATCGTCGTCCAGCACGGTTGCGTGTTCTCACCGCGCTCTTGTGGGCGCTCACGAGCGCGGCAGTGCTGGGTGGCGGATTCGGTCCGGCCGATGTGTGGGCCGATGGACCGGTGGATGCCTTCGAGTTCCCCTCGCCGGAGCTGGAAGCCCGCTACCGATCGCTGATCGACGAGTTCCGCTGTCCGAAGTGTCTGAACACGAACCTGTCCGGCTCCGACGCGCCGATTGCGAAGGATCTGCGCGGAACCGTGCGTCGGCTGCTGGTGGAAGAAGGCATGAGTGACCGCGAAGTGCGCGACTACCTGCAGGCGCGTTACGGCGACTTCGTTCTTTACGATCCGCCCTTCAAACCGGGCACCTGGGTGCTGTGGCTGGCGCCGGCGGCCTTCGTGCTCATCGGTCTGCTGGTGCTGTTCCGCATGCTGCGGCCGCGGGCCGCGGTCTCCCTGAGCGCGGCGGACCAGGCCAGGATCCGCGAGCTGCTCGGGAACACGGACGCCTGACATGTTCTATCTCGGAGTCGCCCTTCTGCTGGGCCTGGCGTGCGCGCTGGTCGTAGCATCCCTCTACCGGCGCGATCGTCGGCAGGCGCACACTCAGTCGCAGACCGTCACCGCGCTCTATCAGGATCGGTTGAACGAGCTCCGTGGCGAGATGCAGGGCGGGCTTGCCGAGGCCGACGATCGGGAACTGCTGGAATCCGAGCTGGGTGCCTCCCTGCTCGCGGACTACGAGCAGATCCACGGCGGCGAAACCGGGATGGTGGCATCGCGACGCTCGGCCTGGCTGCCCCTTGCCAGCGCGGGCGCGCTGCTGGCGATGGTGGCAGTGGTCTACCTCGCGGTGGGAGATCCACAGGCCATGCGCATGGCCGGGGCGGAGCAGGTGATGCGCCTGGACCCCGCCAGGGATGAGGCGGCGCTGGCGGCCTGGCGCGAGCGCCTCGAGGCGCGGGTCGACGACCGGCCCGCAGATGCCAAGAGCTGGTATCTGCTGGGTCACGTGGATCTGAAGCTCGGCCGATACGCCGCAGCGGCCGAATCCTTCGCCATGGCGAATCAGGCGCACGGTGAGGACCCCAGCATCGACCTGTTCTGGCTGCAGGCCCGCTATCTGGCCGCCGGCGGGCAGATCGATGCAACGACCCGGGCCATTGCCGACCGCGTGCTGGCCAGCGATCCGAATCAGCCCATGGTGCTGGAGATTTTCGCCATCGATGCGTTCCGCAGAGGCGAGTACCGGGAGTCGGTCTCGCTGCTCAACCGTGCGCTGTCAGGAAATCTGGACGCCGCGCACCGTCAGGCGCTGGAGAGCGGTTATCAGGAGGCACGCAAGCGGCTCGGCGATCTGCCGGCGAGCGTTGACGTGGCCATCGAGACGGACGGGGACATCCCCCGCGGCACGACGTTGTTCGTCATCGCCCGGCCGGTGGGAGGCGGCATGCCTTTCGCGGTGGTCCGTCGGCCGGTGGAGGCGCTGCCCGGATCCATCCGGCTCGATGATGCGGTGAGCATGAACCCTGCAGCGCCTCTGTCCAGCGCCGATGCGGTGGAGGTGGTGGTGCGGCTCAGCCGGTCCGGCACAGCCATGAGCCACCCCGGTGACTGGGAATGGCACTCCGAGCCCCTGAAGCTGGCGGACCAGCCGGCGCCCACAGCACTTCGCGCCATTCTGCGCCCACCTGCCTGACGCGCACCGGCGCGTCTTACACTCGAACCAAATACACGGGATGTTGTCGAACGAGTACACGTCGCTGGCGCTGACGAAGTAAGGGGTCTGATCTTCGAGCGCCGGGTGCGGGGATGAGCAATCGAGGAGATCACTTTGGAGAGGACCATGAGCTTCGAGCCTGCGACCACCCTGACCGAACAGATCGCCGACCATCTGGGCACGGAAATCATCAGTGGGCGTCTGAAGCCCGCCACGCGGATCCAGGAACTCCGGGTTGCGGGTGAGCTGGGCGTATCCCGCGGCTCGGTTCGCGAGGCTCTGCTCATCCTCGAGTCCCGGCACCTCATCGAGATAGTGCCCCGTCGTGGTGCAGTGGTCAGCTCGCTGGAGAGCAACGAGATTGCTGATCTCTCCGAGCTGTTCGCGGAGCTGCAGTCCCTGTGCTGCTCCAAGCTGGCCGGCATGTCGAATCCGGACCTTTCCGCGCTCGCCGATGCCATCGAGGAGATGAGCGTCGCGGTCAATGCCGGCGATGCTGCCGGCGTGCTCATGGCCCGCCGGCAGTTCCTTCTCGGCAGCCTCATACCACTCAACAACACGTACCTGAGCGCCGTCCTCGAAGGGCTGATCCCTGCCGGTCTGCGAATTGAACGGCTCGTCTTCGAGCATCCGAGCTACGATGTTCGCGATACGCTCAGATATCACCAGGCGCTGCTCGAGGCCATCGTCGGGCATCAGGTGGATCGGGTGCAGGAACTCGTACGCGCCTATCACGGTCGGGAAAAGAAGCTGGCGGTGGGTTGCCGGAACGGCAGCACCGACGCGCGGCGCCTGCGCTGACGATCGCTCACCCGCTGCAGAGCACGGAACTCGAGGCGCGCCAACCGCGTCCACCGTGACAGGGGTGTTACGCTGCCCTGACATTTGCTTTAGACTACCGCGAACTTGGCACGGGGTGATCAACGCCACGCGGTATTATGCGGCTGAAGCAGATCAAGCTCGCGGGATTCAAGTCTTTCGTCGATCCGACAACGGTCACCCTCCCCAGCAATCGATGCGCCGTGGTGGGCCCCAACGGCTGCGGCAAATCGAACATCATCGATGCTGTGCGCTGGGTCATGGGCGAGAGCTCCGCGAAACAGCTTCGCGGCGAGAACCTCACCGACGTCATCTTCAACGGGTCGAACACGCGCAAACCCACGGCTATCGCCAGCATCGAGCTGATCTTCGACAATCGTGACGGGCGCATCGGCGGCGAGTACGCCGCATACGGCGAGATCTCCATCCGTCGCCAGGTCACCCGGGACTCCCAGTCCGGCTATTTCCTGAACGGCAACAAGTGTCGCCGGCGGGACATCATGGATATCTTCCTCGGCACCGGCTTCGGGCCGCGCAGCTACTCGATCATCGAGCAGGGCATGATCAACCAGCTGGTCGAGGCGAAGCCCGAGGATCTCAGGGTGTACCTCGAGGAAGCTGCCGGCATCAGCAAATACAAGGAGCGGCGCCGGGAGACGGAGAACCGCATCCGGCACACCAGGGAGAACCTGGCGAGGCTCAACGACATCCGCGAGGAGCTCGACAAGCAGCTCAAGCACCTGGACCGTCAGGCCAAGGCGGCGGAACGCTACAAGGCGCTCAAGGAAGAAGAACGGCGTCTGACCGCTGAGCTCTACGCGCTGAAGTACGGCGCGCTGGAACAGGAGCTCGAACGGCGGCAGTCGGAAATCCGCAACCTGGAGGTGGCGCTCGAGCAGGCCAGGGCGCGCCAGCAGCACCTGGACACGGGCATCGAGCAGTCCCGGCAGCAGCACGCGGAGCAGAGCGAGAAGTTCAACGAGATCCAGGGCGCCTACTACCGGCTCGGTGCGGACATCGCCCGTTTCGAGGAAGCCATTCAGTTCAACCAGGAACGTGTGCGCCAGCTGGAGCTGGACCTCACCTCGGTTGCACAGCGTGCACAGGAAACCACTCGTCAGCTGGACATGGACGAAGGACAGATCGGCGAGCTGAAAAACCAGATCGCACGCGTAGGACCGGAAGTCAGGGAAGCGGAGTTGTCCGATCAGCAGGCCCAGCAGACCGCCGCCGAGCTGGAAGAGCGGTTCCGTCGCTGGCAGATCGATTGGGATGTGTTCTCCCGCGCTGCGGCCGAGAACGAGCGCAACGCGGACGTCCAGGCTTCCCGTATCGAGCATCTCGAGCAGCTGCTGCAGCGGTTCAGGGCCCGGCTCGAGCAGCTCGAGACGGATGCTGCCGAGCCCGCGCCGGTAGCGTCGGACGACGTCCACAGCCTGGCCGCGGAGATCGAAGCGGCGGAGGACCAGCGTCGCCGGATGGAAGCCGATATCGACGAATCGCTGAAGGAGCTGGCCAGCGCACGCGAAGACCTGATGATGCGCGAACGTTCGCTCGACGAGGCGCGCAACGACCTGCACGACCTGCGGCACGCGCTTGCCAGCCTGGAAGCCGTGCAGCGCGCTGCCCTCGGCAGGGAAGCTCGGGAGGCCCACGACTGGATCGAAGCCCAG
Source organism: Gammaproteobacteria bacterium (assembly GCA_003247835.1). Lineage (GTDB taxonomy): Bacteria > Pseudomonadota > Gammaproteobacteria > Pseudomonadales > Azotimanducaceae > SZUA-309. The sequence goes on from QJYB01000091.1 coordinate 33,326, forward strand.
GGCCTGGCCCAGGCGGAGCGGCTCGGTGAGATGCTGGCCGTGGTGCCCGGGTGGGAGCAGGCCGTGGAAGCCGTGCTCGGAGATCACCTGCAGGCGGTACACGTCGACAGCGTCAACGACTACGCCCGCTCCCTGGACGAGTTCACACGCGGCGGGGTCACGCTCATGGAGGCGTCGCTCGACGTGAACATGAACGGCGCGCTGCCGACACTTGCCTCCCTGATCCGCAGCCACAACCTGCGTCTCGGTTCCGTGCTGCAGGGCATCTATGCAGCCGAGTCCGTCGAGGTGGCCATGGCCAACCGCCAGGGGCTTGCCGTCGGCGAAAGCATCATCACGCGTCAGTGCGTGTGGGTCGGACCGGACTGGATCCGCCGCTACGTTGTGGATGAGGACGATGCGGGCATCATCCAGCGGGCTCAGGAAATCGAGACGCTGAACCTGCGTGTGGAAGAAGCGGAGCAGACACTGTCCGGTATGACGGGCCAGGTGACCGAAGGTCGCCGCCGCATCGAGCAGCTGGAGCGGGTCCGTGACGAAAGGCAGGCAGAGATCAACCGGCTGAGCGAGTCCCTGGGTGATCTCAGGACCGACCATGGGGTTCGTCGCGTCCAGCTCGAGGAGGCGGATGCCCGTCGGGCGCGCCTCGCCCGGGAGCGGCAGGATCTGCAGGCGCAGATCACAGAGGAGACGACCCGCCTGGAGCAGGCCCGCGCGGCACTGGCCGCAGCGCTGGGCGCCCAGGAAGGTCAGGCCGGCGAGCGTGAACGGTTGACCGCGGAACGCGAGGAAACGGAAGTGGCCCTGGCCGCTGCCAGAGAACGGGCCAGAGCCAGTCGAGACAGCTACCACGGCCTGAATGGCGAGTGGCAGAGTCTCCAGTCCCGGCTTGCCGCCACCGAGACCGCTCGTGACCGGCTCGTGCGGCAGCGACGCGAGCTGGCGGAGCAGCAGGAAAGCCTGCAGCGGGGTATTGCCAACAGCGCGACGCCGCTGCCGGAGCTGAAGCGGGATCTGGAGGCGAAGCTCGCTGAACGGCACCAGGTTGAAGTGGCGCTGACACAGGCGCGCACGACCCTGGATGACGTGGACGGACGCATCCGGGAGCTCGAATCGGAGCGTGCTGAGGCGGAAGCCGGTGTCGGCGAGGTACGCAGCCAGCTCGAGAGCGCCCGAGTCGCCCGCCAGGGGCAGACGGTGCAGGCGGAGAATCTGCTCGACAAGATCCGCACCACAGGACTTACCCTCGAGGCGGCCCGCGACGGTCTGCCCGAGGATGCCAGCGAAACGGCATGGACCGAAGCGCTGGAACGTACCGACCGGCGCATCAGCCGGCTCGGACCGATCAATCTGGCTGCGATCGACGAGTTCGAATCGCAGTCTGAGCGAAAGATCTACCTGGATCAGCAGAACGAAGACCTGGAACAGGCACTCGAGACTCTGCTCGCTGCGATCCGGAAGATCGACCGGGAAACCCGGCAACGTTTCAAGGAAACGTTCGAGACGGTTAACAAGCGTCTGGGGGAATTGTTTCCAAAAGTATTCGGCGGAGGACACGCCTATCTTGAACTGACTGGGGAGGATCTGCTCGATACGGGCGTCTCGCTCATGGCGAGACCGCCCGGCAAACGCAATGCCAGCGTGCATCTGCTGTCTGGCGGCGAAAAGGCGATGACGGCGGTAGCGCTGATTTTCGCCATCTTCCATCTCAACCCGAGCCCGGTTTGCATGCTCGATGAGGTGGATGCGCCGCTGGATGATGCCAATGTCTTGCGGTTTGCGGAGCTGATTAAGGACATGTCCCGTGACGTGCAGTTCGTCATCATCACCCATAACAAGCTGACCATGGAAATGGCCGATCAGTTACTGGGTGTGACGATGAACGAGCCAGGCGTTTCGCGTCTGGTGTCCGTGGACGTGGAAGAAGCAGCCGCGATGGCGGGTTAGGGGCAACCCGAACCCGACATCATGTCTCCTGCCGGATTCCGGTGGGAGGCGAGCGACCGGGGATGGGCTCCCGAGGTCGGCGGCGCTCAGTTCGAGATGGAGAGTGTACGGTCGCGCGCTGCGACCCGGGAGCCGAATGTGGATATCAAAGATTTCATCCTGATCGGTGGCGGTCTGCTGATTGCTGCCGTCGTTGCCCATGGTTTCTGGATCGCATGGCGGGACAAACGCCAGGAGCTCCGCATCGACATCAAGCCGGATCTGATACCGGATCACGTTGATGACATGGAGCGCCTGCGCGGGGAGCTGCCGAACGGTGGCGGCCGCGTGGTGAGGGCGCCACCGCCTCAGCAGGAACCACTCGATCTCGAGGAACCGCCGCCGCTGCTCCTGGAACCTACCGAAGGTCCGCCCATGCGGCACCCGGTACCGGGTGCCCGTGCGGCGTCCCGCGCACCGCAATCCCGGGAGTTTGCAGAACCCGAGGAGGTGGACGCGCTGCTCTTCGGTACGCGCTGGAAGTCGGAAGAGGCGCGCTCCGGCTCCGGTGATCGCGCCCGGACCGAGCCGGTGCTCGGCGCCGACGGCTTAGCGGATCGGCAGGAAGTTGCGGGTCGCGGCTCCCGCACCGAGCCGTTTACCGACGATGACGAGGCCGGTGTCGGTGAGCCCGTCGCTGGACGCGCCCGGGTGGCGGACGTGGACCTGTCGGACCCCATCGTCGCCGACGAGCCGAAGCGACCCAGACGCCTCAGTCAGCGTCGCACGATGGAACGACCGGGCAGCGGTCGCCGCGCGAGTGATGGCCGACCGGCGGTCGAGGAGAAACCCCGGGCGGCGTCAACAGCAGCGGTTCCCGTGGAAGAGCTGATCGTGATGAACGTGCTCTCGAATCCCGGAGCGCCCTTCACCGGTGACGAGCTCTTCACCGCGCTGCGTTCCTGCGGGCTGAAGTTCGGCGACATGAACATCTTTCACCGGGTGGAACCGATGACCAAGGCCGTGCAGTACAGCGTGGCCAGCGCCGTTGAACCGGGCACGTTCGACATGGCGGAGATGGAGTCCATACGCTGTCCGGGATTGTGCATGTTCATGCAGCTGCCCGGGCCGGAAGACCCGTCCGCCGCCTTCGAGGACATGCTGAGCGTGGCGCGCAGCGTCACCCGTGAGCTCGGCGGTGAGGTAAAGGACGAGCACCGTAACGTCATGACGCCCCAGACGGTGGAGCACTACCGGCAACGCATCGTAGACTTTTCGCGACGGCGGATGTCCAAAAGAGCATGAATGTAGCCGCACGGCTCGAAGAGCTCCGTGCGCTGATCCACTACCACAACCACCGGTATCACGTTCTCGATGATCCGGAGATCGCAGACGCCGAGTACGACGCGCTGTTCGATGAGCTTCTGGCCCTGGAAGCGGATCACCCGGAGCTGGTTACTCTGGACTCACCGAGCCAGCGGGTGGGGGGTGCGCCCCTGTCCGGTTTCCGGACGGTGCGCCACGAGCGTCCCATGCTGTCTCTGGATAAATGCACGGCCACCGGGGAGCTCGAAGACTGGCTGAAGCGCTGCCGGACGCGGCTTGGCGACGGGGAGACGATCCGGCTCATCTGCGAGCCGAAGATCGACGGAGTTGCCGTTGCCCTGACCTACGAGAACGGCCTGCTCACTCTGGGGGCAACGCGCGGTGACGGCAACACCGGCGAAGACATCACGGCGAACGTACGCACCATCGGCGCCGTGCCCCTGAAGCTCACGGCCGACGACGTCCCGCCGAGGATGGAGGTGCGTGGCGAGATCTACATGCCGCTCGACGCCTTCGAGCGGTTCAACGAACGTGCCCTGGCTTCGGGTCAGAAGCCGTTGATCAATCCGAGAAACGGCGCCGCCGGCAGTCTGCGACAGCTCGATCCCCGGCTCACAGCACAGCGTCCGCTCACCATGTTCTGCTATGGCCTCGGCTGGGCCGAAGGTGGCTGGACGCCCGCCTCGCACAGCGAGGTGATGGCGAAGCTGGCCGGCTGGGGGCTTCGGGTCAACGCCGACGCGGCGGCTTTCGACGATATCGATTCGGTGGAAACGTATCTCGATGGCCTGCTCGCGCGCCGTGACAAGCTGGGCTACGACATCGACGGTGTGGTGGTTAAGGTGGATTCGCTGGCCCAGCAGGATGCGCTCGGAGCCGTCACCCGCAAGCCGCGCTGGGCCATCGCCTACAAGTATCCGGCGGAGGAAGCCACCACCCGGCTGCTCGACGTGGAGTTCCAGGTAGGCAGGACCGGCGCCGTGACTCCGGTGGCACGGCTCGAGCCGGTATTCGTCGGCGGGGTGACCGTCAGCAATGCCACCCTGCACAACATGGACGAAATCGCCCGGCTCGACGTGCATATCGGCGATACGGTGATGGTTCGGCGCGCGGGTGACGTGATCCCCCAGATCATCAAGGTGGTGGAAGGTAAGCGACCCAGAAATGCGAAGGCGGTGGCGTTGCCGGTGGTGTGTCCGGTCTGCGGTAGCGACATCGTCCGCGAGGAGGACGGGGCCGTTGCCCGCTGCAGCGGTGGGGTCGTGCGCTGCGAAGCCCAGCGCAAGGAAGGCATCAAGCACTTTGCCTCCCGCCTTGCCATGGACATCGAGGGACTGGGTGACAAGCTGGTCGAGCAGCTGGCGGATGCAGGACTGATCACCGACCCGGCGGATCTCTATGGACTGGATCTCGAGACGCTGGCGGCGCTGCCGCGTATGGCGAAGAAGTCCAGCGAAAACGTGCTGGCTGCGCTGGAGAAGAGCAAGCATACGACGCTTGCCCGTTTCATCTACGCGCTGGGTATCCGCGAGGTCGGCGAGGCCACCGCCGCAGGGCTTGCCAGCCATTTCGGGGAACTGGAGCCACTCATGGCGGCGGATCAGACAGCGCTCGAGGCGGTCGAGGACGTCGGTCCCGTGGTGGCCAGGAGCATCGTCCGCTATTTCGAAGACCCGGCGCATCGGCAGATGATCCGGCGCCTGATCGAGGCCGGTGTGACGTGGGAGCCGGTGCAGGTCGTATCGCCTGATGAGCAGCCCCTGGCCGGGCAGACGTGGGTGCTCACCGGCACCCTGGAGAGCATGACGCGGGACGAGGCCAGGGCGCGGTTGACCGCGCTGGGTGCCAAGGTGGCAGGTTCCGTGTCGAAAAAGACCACCCAGGTGGTGGCCGGGCCCGGTGCCGGCAGCAAGCTCGACCGGGCAGAGGCGCTCGGCGTGCCTGTGATGGACGAAGCGGCGCTGATCGCGCTACTGGAGGCGAACGGTGTGGGCGTCGATTGAGCTCGGCCGTCTGGTCGACCCCAGGCTGGTGGCCTTCGTCACGGCCGTCGTGCTGGTGGTGCTCAATGCCTGCGCCAGCAAGCCGCCGGAGCAGCCGGACAACCTCTGTGCGGTGTTCTCCGAAAAGAGCAGCTGGTACAAGCATGCCCGTGCGGCGGAGAAACGCTGGGGTATGCCGATTCCCGTGGGCATGGCGTTCATCCACAAGGAGTCGAGTTATCAATCGGATGCCCGTCCCGAGCGCACCAAGCTGCTGTGGGTCATCCCCTGGACCCGACCATCCAGCGCCTACGGTTATGCTCAGGCCACCAACGAAGCCTGGAAGGACTACCGGCGTGATACCGGCAGGCGCTTCGTCGGCCGCGACGACATGCGCGACGCGCTCGATTTCGTCGGCTGGTACAACGACCGCAGCCACCGTTATCTGGGGCTCGACAAGGCCGACGCCTACAGCCTCTATCTCGCTTATTACGTGGGGCTGTCGGGGTACAAGCGGGGTGCGTACAAGGGCCAACCCAAGGTCCAGGGCTATGCCCGTCGCGTTGCCGATCGCGCCTACCGTTACCGGACTCAGCTCAACCGCTGCGAGAAGCAGTTCAAACGCCGTTTCCTGTTCTTCTGATGCCGCCCGGGACACGGTCCCACGTCGCTCGGGGCCGGTGGATCTGGCGGCGGCGGGCGGGCGCGGCTAAGCTCCGTCGATGAACGCTCCCTCCCGACTGAGCGACGCCATCAAGGCGGAAATTCAGACTGCCTATCGCGCCTGGCTGAGTGCCCGGGACTTCCGGCCGCGGCGGGGTCAGCGGGAGATGATTGCCCAGATCGCCCGTACCCTGACCGCAGAAGACGATCGGATCGCCGTCATCGAGGCCGGCACGGGCACGGGCAAGACGGCTGCGTACTGCCTGGCAGCCATCCCCATTGCCCGGGCACTGGGCAGGACCCTCGTCATCAGTACCGCTACGGTCGCCCTTCAGGAACAGGTGGTGCTCAGAGATCTGCCGGACCTTCAGGCCCGCTCGGGACTCCGCTTCGACTTCGCCCTCGCCAAGGGCCGCGGCCGTTATCTGTGTCTCAAGCGGCTCGACGACCGGCTGCGCTACCACGACGGCGGCGAGACGCCGCTCTTCGAGACGCTCGGCTTCGAGTCTGCAGGTGCCGACCAGGTGGGGCTCTATCAGCGCATGCTGGCAGCCTTCTCCGACCGTCGCTGGGATGGAGAGCTCGACAGCTGGCCGGAGCCCATCGCTCGGGAGGACTGGAGCCCGGTGACCACGGATCATCGTGGCTGCACCAACAACCGCTGCAGCTACTTCAGGCAGTGTCCGTTCTTCAGGAGCCGCAATGCCCTGGAGGGTACCGAAGTGATCGTGGCAAACCACGACCTGGTGCTGGCGGACCTGTCGCTGGGCGGCGGTGCCGTGCTGCCCGACCCGGAGGCCACGATCTACGTAGTGGACGAGGCTCATCACCTGCCGGAAAAGACCCAGATCCACTTCTCGGCGAGTGGTCGATTGCGGTCCACGGCGTTGTGGCTCGACGGGGTGCAGAATCTGGTGGGCACGATGACGCAGCGTTTCGGCCGCCCCGACGTACTGGTGCATCTGGCTACCCGTCTGGCCGATTTCGCGGGCCGCTGTGCCGAAGGCCTGACGGCCCTGGATGAGGCGGTGGGAGTGCTCGATTTCGAGCCGCGGGACGAGGGGCTCGAGACACATCGCTTCCCGGTTGGCCAGGTACCCACCGAGCTGGCCGCTCTGGCAGCTACCCTGCTCGAGCCTGTCGGCGCCCTGAGCGATGAGCTGACGCACGCTCACGACCTGCTCCTGGAAGTCCAGGAGGGCAAGCTCGACTGGGAGCGTTCGTTCGAGGCGGAGGACTGGGTACCGGCGATCGGTCAGCTGCTGACCCGCTCCCAGGCGCTGCTGGATCTGATCCGGGCCTATGCGCTACCGGACACGCCCGGTCAGACCCAGGCGCGCTGGATCAACCGCTATACCGAAGACGTGGAGCTGGTGAGCGCGCCCATCGAACCCGGCACGCTGCTGACAGATGCGTTCTGGAGCCGCTGCGATGGTGCCATCCTGACTTCGGCGACGCTGACGGCGGTCGGTCGCTTCGACCGGTTCCTCGAGCGTGCCGGGCTGAACGGGCGCACGGCGCTGCGCATTCCGAGTCCGTTCGATTTTCCCAACATCGCCCGCTTCGTGGTGCCGCCCCTGACCTCGGAGCCGGGGGATTTCGATGCGCATACGGCGGAGGTGGCTGGCCTGCTCCCGGATCTCGTGGCCGACGATCCGGGCGCGCTGGTTCTCTTCACCTCCTGGCGGCAGATGTTTGCCGTGCTCGACCGGCTGCCAGAGTCGCTCAAGCCGCTGCTCAAGGTTCAGGGCGAGGGATCCAAGCAGGCACTGCTGGCCGCCCACGCCGAGGACGTGAACGCGGGCCGGCAGAGCCTGCTGTTCGGTCTGGCGAGTTTTGCCGAGGGTGTGGACCTGCCGGACGATCTGTGCCGCCACGTCATCATCGTCAAGCTGCCCTTCGCGGTTCCGGACGACCCGCTGGACCGCGCCATGGCGGAGTGGGCCGAGCAGCGGGGGCGGAACCCGTTCTACGAGCTGTCGGTCCCCGATGCGGCGCTAAAGCTCGTCCAGGCCTGCGGCCGGCTGATCCGCCACGAAGGGGACTGGGGTCGGATCACGCTGCTCGACAGACGCATCGTCAGTCGGCGCTACGGGCGTGACCTGCTGGCCTCGCTGCCTCCTTACCGGCTTGAGCTGGCGAGGTAGGAGCTTGTTGAAAAATGGATCTTGCGATCCACTTTTCACCCGCCAGCCGTCCATGGCTGGTGGCACCCTGCGACGAATCCATCACCAGCGTGATTGATTCGCGCTTGGCTATCCCTGGCCAGAATCGATGAGCCTGTTATTCAGCAGGCTGCTGGTCGGCGCCAACCGCGGTGCGGTCGATCCGTCTGCCGTTGGTTGGTGCGTCGTCGAACCGTCCCAGGCTGTACACCAGCAGCCGGGCATCGGTCAGACGCTCGACCGTCTCGTTCAGATAGGCCATCACATCGTCCAGGGTGAGCGTTGCGACTATATCGGCGATCTGAGCCTGGGAGTCGAAGGTGGTCACGTCCGCCTCCAGGTCTGCCAGGTAGCGGGCGGTGCGTTCGCGCAGGTTTTTCGGCTGCTCCGTGAGCCGGCTGATCAGTCCGGCCTTGTGGTGCTCGAACGTCTGCGCATCCATGGCGGCAACCAGCGGCGGCTGGGCGACCATGAACTCGAGCGTCGCGGCTTCCAGTGCTGCGGGTGATGCCACGGGCGACTGAATCACGAATACCAGACCTCCACGGTCCCGCACGGTGCGGTTGTTCATGCTCACCACGTAACCGAGCTGCTGATCGGTGCGCAGGCTGGAGAAGTATGCCTGCTGGAGTATCTGCGCGGTCAGTGCGCTCTTCGCCCTCGACTGGAAAGACGCCTCGGCATCCTGGACGTAGAGCACCATGGCAGCATCGTCGTGGTCGGCATCGAGCGCGAGCAGCTCCGGCTGGTCGATGAGGGTGAGCTCGGGCTTGCGTAGCTCGAAGGCGTCGAGTGGCAGCTTCCGCTCGAGCAGCGCGTTGACGTCCCGGACGGTGGCGCCGTTCAGGTTACCGTTCGACAACCCGACCACGCTGATCCGGGCAAGACGATCCCGTTGCCAGCGCTCGAGATCGGCGACGCTGAGGCCGGTGGCCGTTTCTGCCAGGACATCCGGCGCGAAGCTGGTGTCGAGCAGGGCGTCGTTGAGCGCGGCGTAGGCCTGCAGGTAAGGTCGTTCGAAGCGGAAATTCTGCCACTGACGGATCAGCTCATCGCGGGTCTGCTCGAACCGGATTGGATCGAGCTTGAGTCCCGTGAGCTCGTCGAGCACGCGCTCGAGCAGAACCGCCTGACGGTCGGAAAAGCCTGCGACGCTGATCCTCAACCCCGCTGCCGTGGTATCGATCTGATAGGACAGACCGGCCAGCATGGCCGGGTAGGCGTAGGGATTGAGGGCGTCCGTCACCAGCTGTCCGTAGATGGTCGCCAGCGCCGCCTCCCGCGCCGACGCAAGTCCGCCGGGCAGACCCAGGGTGAAGGTCTGGTTGGCCCGGGGCACGCGGAATTCCTCATCCGGTGCCAGCCACAGCCGCACACCGGGTTCGTCCACCGCCAGCTCCGGCGGTGCGGTGACGTTGCTCACCAGGGCGAGGTTCTCCGGCAGGAACGGGTTGGCTGCCGGCAGGTGCATGCCGGCCAGCTCAGTACGCTGCTCGATCGGGATCGGACGTTCGAGGTGGTAGGGCACGTTGAACCAGGCTTCCAGCTGATCCGTCTCCACATCCGGGCCGGACAGCTCGATGAGGACGTTGTCGGGACGCAGGTAGGAGAGGTATTCGCGGATCAGCTGCGCGTCGAACCCTTCCATGAGGTAGTCGGCGATGAGCACGTCTTCCGGCGGGTAGATGCCGAGGTTCGGACTCGTTCTGTAGACGAAGCCGGTCGGCGAGGTCTGCTCCTGGAAGCGGAACGACAGCTCCGCCACCTTGGCCTGCTCGTCGTAGCGCCAGGCTTCCGGGTTTTCGTCGTTCAGGAGCTTGATGTAGCCGTAGAGCAGCTCGGTGATCTCCTCGGTGGCCCGGCGCCCGCTCGGAGTCAGCTCGATGGTCACCGTGAGCAGCGCGTTCGCGGAATCCAGACGGTTCACCCCCGCGGCCAGCGACTCTATCCAGCCCCGTGATTTGAGCGCCTGGTGCAGGCTGCCCTCGCCTTCGTGACCGAGCAGGTTGCTCAGATACTCGGCGGGTTTCACCCGGTAGTTGGCATCCACCGCCGGGATGGGGAAGTTGTAGCTGATCGTGTAGCTGTCGCTCAGCGACGCATAGGTCAGTCGGGCGGGCAGCTCGCCCGGCAGAAAAGCGGGCGCGGGCGCTTGTGACGGGCCGAGGTTTTTGTTTCGGATGGCAGCGAACAGAGGGCGGATCCAGGTCTCCATCTGGTCCAGTGGTTCGTTGCCGAGCGCTACCAGTACCATCTGGTCGGCGCTGTAGTTCGCATCGAAGAAGTCCTTGAGTGCCTTTGTCACTCCGTCACCCAGGGTATCGAGAGAACCGATGTAGAACTTCGAACCGGCGTAGTCCGGATTCATCGCCATGCGCACCACCGAGTTGGCGCGCCAGCCGTCGTCGCGGATCTGCAGCTGGTACTCGGAGTTGACGGCGTTCTTCTCCCGGTCGACGTACTCCGCTTCGAGCAGCGGGCTGATGAAGAACTGCGCAAACCGATCCATGGCCGGCTGGAACTGCTCGGGCTGGATCTCGAAAAAAAAGTTGGTGTGCTGGGCAGACGTGTAGGCGTTGGACTGACCGCCGTGTTTCGACACGAACTGCTGGTAGCCGTCCACCTCCGGATACTTTTCCGTGCCGATGAACAGCATGTGCTCGAGAAAGTGCGCCAGCCCCGGATACTCCGGCGGTTCGTTGTAGTAGCCGCGCAGCACGGTCAACGACGCCGCAGCCACGTCCGTGTCCGGATCGCTGACGAGCAGCACCCGCAAGGCGTTGGGCAGCACCACGTAGCGGTAGGCTTTCTCGTCGTTGGGGCTCTTCTTCACCACCACGGCGCCCTGCTGCCCGGGCGCGTCGGGCGCCGGCAGGGTCGAGCAGCCGGCGAGCAGTGTGGCAGAGATCAGGAACAGCGCGCAGACGGCGCGCCGTGCGATGGCGCGCGGATAGGGGGTCGGTCGGATCATGCTGAGTCGGTACTTCGAATGAGTTGGCAATTATAGGGAATTCCGGGCTGCCGGTTGGTCGTCGGCGGATCCCGCGGTAAGACGCCGGTAGCAGAGACCGGCGTAGTAATCCAGGCTCAGATAGCGGCCGCCGCCGATCACGGCCAGTGCCAGCAGCATGGCCAGATAGGAAGCGGCGAACTCGATGCCGTTGTTGAGCTTGACCAGCGGACCACCACCGTTCAGATAGCTCCAGTTGCCGTGTTCCTTGAGGATGGCGCGGGCCCGGGCCAGCCGCCTGGAAGCCTCGACGGTGCGTTCGTTGACGCCATGGCAGGCCACGTAGCGCTGGAACGGGTTCGACGCCACATGGGCGTCGGTTCCCGGGATGCAGAGGGCGGGAGGGTTCGAGGGGGCAATGGCCGACCAGCCGTTGTCGAGATGCACCGCGTAGGCGGCCACGAACATGGTGATCGAGAGCGGGATGGCCACGATCCGCGTACCCAGACCGAGCAGCAGCAGGATGCCGCCGAGAAACTCGGTCCAGGAGGCCAGAAACCAGGACAGCCCCGCCGGTAGCACGTTGAACGGGAAGGGGAACGCGTCGAGCTGACCGCCGAACCAGTTCTCGCCGGTGAGTTTCTCCCAGCCGGCGGCGATGAGCACCGGCGCCAGGATCAGCCGCAGCAGCAGCGACGCCACGCCGTCGAGCCGGGCAAGCGCCCCACGCAGCACATCACAGCCCGCCGCCAGAGCATCCGCCACCCGGGTCAGGGTGCCGTGGCGCCGCGCGGGCGCCGTCGCGGGCATGATAAGGTGCCGCTCTGCCATGCAGTCGTCTCCTCGCTGGTCAGGGTCGTTAGACCCGGTTCCCGACGAGGGTTCCATCGGAGAAGCGGATTGGATTTCGAGCGCCTCGCCGAGCGCTTCGACCCGGATTGCCGGGTGGAAGAAGCGCGCGCCCTGCGCGATACGTTGCCGGAGGATGCACCGCCCGACTGGCGCGGTCTGGCGGCGCTGCTCGCTCTCGGTTACGGCGCGGGCCGGGACACGGACGGGCCGCTGGTTCTCGGTATCAGTGGCGGTCAGGGTGCCGGCAAGACGACCCTGACGGGCCTCCTGGTCCAGGCGCTGTCGACGCTCCATCGACGGGGTGTGGCCCTGTCTATCGACGACTTCTACCTGCCGAAACGGGAACGCCTCGAGCTCGCGCGCATCGTGCATCCACTGCTCGCTACCCGTGGCGTGCCAGGTACCCACGACGTGAACCTGGCCGTCGGAGTGATCGATGCCATCCGCACCGGGCGGACCGCCGAGGTCCCGGTCTTCGACAAGGCGGCCGACGACCGGTTGCCCGTCAGCGCACACAGACGTATCGAACCCGGTGTCGATCTGGTCATATTCGAAGGCTGGTGTGTGGGCAGTCCACCTCAGCCGGAGAGTGCACTGGCCACACCGGTGAACGATCTGGAACGGCAGGAGGATCCGGATGGTCGCTGGCGGCAGTTCGTCAACGGCTGCCTCGCCTCGGCGTACCCCGCACTCTGGCGGCGGCTCGATACGCTGCTGTTCCTTCAGGTACCGGACATCCCCGCCGTGGTCCGCTGGCGCACGGAGCAGGAGCAGCAGCTCCCGCCGGAGCGGCGGATGAGCACGGCAGCCATCGCCCGGTTCGTCGCCCACTACGAACGCCTGACCCGATGGATGCTGACGAGCCTGCCAGAAACCGCCGATATGGTCGGATTTCTTGACATAAATCACGGACTGGGCGATTTCCGGCGCAGGCAGGCATGAAACACCGGTGGCAGGATTGCCGCCCGGGGTATTCAGAGTCCGTTCAGCCATTTCTGACTACTCTGGCGCCACGTTGAACGAAGACACGAGGTGTCAGATGTCTGTGCGTCGAACCATTGGAACCCTGGTGCTCACCCCCTCGCTGGTGCTGTCCGGTGCGCTGCTGCCCCAGGCGGCCTCCGCCGGCGTGAGCATGGACAAGGCGAAGGTGCTGTCGGCGGATCCCGTCTACCGGACCGTATCAGTCTCCGTGCCCAGAGAGCAGTGCTCGCTGGTGGAGGAGGCGGTTCCCAGCGCGCCGCGTTACCGGTCCTACACCGGTCCGATCCTCGGGGCCATCATCGGTGGCGCCATCGGCAACGCCGTGGGTCACGGTAAGACCAACAAGAAGGTCGGTACCGCCGTAGGGGCCGTGCTGGGTGGCAGCATCGGACGCGACATCCAGCGCCGTTCGGAACAGTCCCGTTACGACGACTACGGTTATCAGGACGTACGCTTTGAGACCCGTGAGGTCTGCCGGACCGTGTACGACGTGGAGGAGCACGAGGAGTTCGACGGCTACGACGTCACCTACCGCTACGCGGGCGAAACGTTCACCACCCGCATGGATCACGATCCGGGGCGGTTCCTCACCGTGCGGGTCCACGTCACGCCGGTGTGAAGTGAATCGGAGTACAATGCAGGCAGTATTTTTCGGTAGTCGAGCATGAGCGTCGTACCCAGACCATCCCGATACCGGTTGCGGAGCGTGCTGTTGTCGCTGCTCCTGCTGCTGACCGGTGCGGCGCTCGTCACACCGGCCTGGGCAGGCCAGCAGGCGCAGCCTCAGCATTATGCGGCGCCGGTGGGTGGCATCTCCCTGGAACAGGCGGCGGACAAGGTGCGCCGCCAGACGGGCGGCCGCGTGTTGTCCGCGAGTCCGGAAGAAAAAGGCGGGCGGCGCGGCTACAACGTCCGAGTGCTCGTGGATGGCAAGCGGGTCAAACAGTATTACGTGGACGCCGACGGTCGCGTCTCTTCCCGCTGACTCGCCTTTTCCGAATGCCTGATCGGGCGCACCCACGGAGGATCGGCACATGCGCATACTGATCGTCGAAGACGAACCCAACCTCTCGGCTCAGCTCAAATCGCGACTCGGCGACGAAGGCTACATCGTCGACGTGGCCGCCGACGGCGAGGAAGGTCTCTACTACGGCCGGGAGTACGATTACGACGCGGCGGTGGTGGACCTGGGTCTGCCCAAGCTCGATGGCATCGAGCTGATCGGCGAGCTGCGTCGTGGCAACCGCGCCTTCCCCGTTCTGGTTCTCACGGCGCGCGGTCACTGGCAGGACAAGGTGGAAGGACTCGAGGCCGGCGCGGATGACTATCTGACCAAGCCATTTCAGACCGAGGAACTGCTGGCACGCCTGAACGCGCTGATGCGACGGGCGGCAGGATATGCCTCTCCCGTCATCGAGCACGGCGGTCTGAAGCTCGATACGGCGAAGAAGGAAGTTCGGGTCGAAGGTTCTCTGGTCGAGCTCACGGCTTACGAGTACAAGGTGCTGGAGTACCTGATGCTCAACCCGAGCAGGGTGGTCTCCAAGACCGAGCTCACCGACCACCTTTACGAGCAGGACTTCGATCGGGACAGCAATGTGATCGAGGTCTTCGTCGGCCGGTTGCGCAAGAAGCTCACACCCGTCAATCCCATCCGGACCATCCGCGGTCAGGGGTACCGATTCTATTTGGAAGCCGCTGGTTGAAAGCAGGCATTCAGACCCGCCTGCTGCTGATCACCACCGTCGTCCTGGGTACCTTCCTGTCACTGGCGGGCTTCGTGCTCGACCGTTCCTTCCGGGCGAGCGTACTCACCGGTGCGGAAGAGCAGCTCAAGCTCGTTACCTACTCGCTGATGGGCTCCATGCAGAAGGACGGGTCGCTGCTGAGCTTCGGCACGGAGCTGCCGGAGCCGCGGCTGCATCAGCCCGAAAGCGGGTTGTACGCGGCGGTCGTCGGCCGGGACGATGCGGCCAGCTGGCAGTCACCGTCCGCAGTCACCACGTCGATCCGCTTCCCCGAGCCGGACTGGGCAGAGCTCGGCGCGTTCGATTTCCGGGCACTGGACGGACCGGGGGATGTGCAGCTCTTTGTCACGAACTATGTCGTGATCTGGGAAGACGAAAGCGTACTGAGCTTCTCCGTTGCCACCGACCAGCGTCCGTTCCTGACGACCATTGCCGATTTCCGGCGCAATCTCTACGTGGGTCTCGGCGCGGTCACGATTTTCTTCGTGCTCGCCCAGGTGCTGGCCGTCCGCTGGGGTCTGACGCCGCTGCGCACCATGACGGGGGAGGTGCGGGAACTGGAGGAGGGTCGTCGCGAACGGCTGTCGGACAGCTATCCCCGGGAGCTCAGAGGACTCGCCGAGAACCTGGACCGTTTCATCGCCCACGAGGAGCGCAGCCGCAGTCGCTACCGCAAAGCCATGGAAGACCTGGCTCACAGCCTGAAGACACCCCTCGCGGTGATGCGCAACGAGCTGTCCGGCCGGTCCTCGGACGGTGGCAATGCGCTGGTCAGAGAGCAGCTGGATCGCATGGAGAGCACGGTAACCCATCAGTTGAGCCGTGCATCGGTCTCCGGGCCAGTCGTGGTCGGCCGATCGGTGAACGTTGGAGAACTTGTCAACCGCCTGCTGCGTGCTCTGGATACGGCGTATCGTGATCGTCAGATCCGGGTTGAGCAGAACCTTCCTGCAAATCTTGCGGTGCGCGGCGACGAACGGGACCTGCTCGAGATGCTCGGCAACGTTCTGGAAAATGCCTTCAAGTACACTCGTACGCGAGTCGCGGTGAGTGGCGAGCAGTCGGGTGCCGTGGTGCTCACTATCGAGGACGACGGTCCCGGCATCGACGCCTCGCAGCGTTCGGAGGTGCTCAACCGGGGAACCCGGGCAGACGAGATTCAGCCGGGTCAGGGTATCGGACTCGCCATGGTCAGCGAGTTGGTCGACGCCTACAACGGCCGTCTCGCCATCGGCGAGAGCCGCTGGGGTGGCGCGTCCATCCGACTCGAGCTGCCCGCCTGACGGGCGTCAGCGCCCGCCGAGCCGGGCGATGGCGCGGAAGAAGCGCTCCCTGAGCGGATCGGCGGCAGCATCCTTGGGTCCCTTGCTGCACCATCGCGTGACCAGCTCCTCCGGGTCCGCCTCCAGAGCCTCGCGGCCGCGACCGGCGTTCATCAGTTCGACCTGGATGGCCATTCGCAACTCGCCTTCTTCCGACTCGAGGCCGGCTGCAATCTCGGCTTCGATCACCAGCCGGGTGAGCACCTCGGTGGCAACCGGCTCGATGTCCCCGGCGCAGCGATCTCGGAATACAGGATCCGGGGGCTCGAAAGCCACCGTCTCGCCGGCCCGCTGCCGGACTTCGAGAGCCGATACCTCCTCGTCCAGCGTCTTCAGATTCAGCAGCCGCTGGCGTTCCTCGGCCAGTCGCCGGTCCCGGAACAGGAGCCGGGCGGTGCGGACCAGCTCGTCGTAGTCCCGCTCGATAGGTCGACGGAGCCGCTCGGGCAGCTCGGGGAGCTCGTCGAACGCCGTCTGAAAAGCCTTCAGGTCCGACTCCTCGAGATCGGTTCCGGTCGGGTCGTCGAGCCGTGCCCGGAATGCGGCGACCAGACGTTCCGCCTCGGTCTGTCCGGCCTGAACCCTGGCCTGGGCCTGCTTCGCCGCATCCTCACGTGCCTCGAAGATCCGGTCGCAGGCGGCGCGGAAATCCCGCCAGAGCGTCTGGTCCGGACGGCGTGGCGTCACGCCCACCACCTTCCATCGGCGCTGCAGTGCCTTGGCTGCCTCGGTCTTCTGACGGTGATCCTGGTCCGATTCCACCAGCGCCTGTGCTTCCGCGACGATGGCACGCTTGGTCGCCAGGTTGCGATCCCACTCCGCCTTGATGTGGTCGTGGAGCGCCTGCTGCAGCGATTCGAACCGCGTTTCCACCGCTTTGCCCGGGTTGCGGTCCACGGGGTGAAAGCGGTGCCACTCCTGCCGGGCGAGACGCATGATGCGTTCCGCCGCTTTGTAGTCGGCCTGCTGCCAGTCGGTTCCCTCGAGATAGCTTGCCAGTGAGTCACAGATGCCCCGCCGGGCCTCCAGGTTCCGCGTGCGGACCTCCGCCTGCTCGGCGAAATACGCCCGGCACGGCTCGAAGGCGCGCTCCGCCAGGGCGTTGAACTGCTCCATGAGGCGGTGGTCCTGGGCACGACCCGGCGGGCCGAGGGCATTCCACTCGGCCCGCAGCGCTTTGATGCGATCCGCCTGATCCCTGGGGGCGAGCGGGTGATCGGTCAGTTCGGTCATGGCGCCGAGCAGCGCTTCCCGCTTCGGAGAAGTCGCAAACGTCTGCCAGTCCGAGAGCTCGCCGAGCTGCGCCTGAGCTCGCCCCAGGGTGCGGTTGAATGATCGAGCCAGGCGAGCCGGTAGCGGCTTCATCGCCTTGCGTATCTCACCCGCGAGGCTGCGCGCCTCCTTCAGCTCGCCAGCCTCGATATGGGTTTCGAGTGCCGCGAGCTGCGCACCGATCTGTTCGAGTGTCCCCTCCACCTCTGCCTGCCAGCGCTCGAGTCGTCTGGCCGTTGCGTCCAGCCTGTCCGAAAGCGATACGAGGGGCTCCGGTCGTGCAGCCCAGCCCGGCCAGCGAAGCTGGTTGAGCAGTCGCCGCGCGCGATCCACGGCGTGCTGCAGCCGCTCCGCCTGTTGCCAGATCTCCGCGGGCGTTTCCGCTGTGAGACGATCCGGAAGGCTGGTCGCATCGAAATCCGGCAGCCTGGCTGCCGCCAGTCGCTCGTGGGCCTCCGCCAGTTCGTGGAACCGGTGCGAGACCCGCTCGAAGACCTCGTGCTGAGCCTCGGACGGTGGCTCGTGGTCGGCCCTGGCGAGCCAGGCGTCCGTCAGCGCCTGCCGTTCTCCAGCCAGCGTCTCGAACGGCGTGGACGAGGCGAAGGCTGCATCCAGCGCCTTGAAGGCCGCGGTGAGGGTATCGAAGTCCGGTGTCGGGCTGTCACCGGTGACCGACGATGAGGTGGCCGCCGGTGCCCGTGACGGGGCTGCAGGCGCGGCGTCGGTCATCGCGGGTGCCGGTGGCAGCAGTGCCGGCAGCACCTCGAACCGGTGCCGCAAGCCGGGCAGCGTCGTCAGCGGCTCTCCGGCTTCGGTGAGCGCCTGACCGGCTGCCTCCGCAGCTGCGAGATCCTTTTCCACCGCGGTCATCAGGAACTCGCGTTTTTTCAGTTCCGTAGCCGAGGTATCGGTGGCCGGTTTCTCCAGCGCTGCCAGGCGCTCGCCGATCTGCTCGATCAGAGCCGCGGCGTTCGCCCGATGCTCGCGGATGCGGTCCAGACGCTCACGGGCCTGGCGGTTCGTTGCTTTGTCACGATCCCGGGAGCGGTGCTCTAGCGCCTGCAGGACGCCTGTCCGCCTGAACGGCGGCAGCTCGAGGAGCGAAGCCTTGTGCTCGCGAGGAACGGTGATGACGGCCTCCACCAGCAGCTGCTCATCTGTCTGCCGGGCGATCGTGTCGAAGAGGTCGGGTGTGGGTGCGTCCGCCAGGCGGGCAAGCAGCACCGCAGGATGGTCCGCGAGCGGCGTGACTTCGCCGTGACCGATCAGGGTGGCGATGCGGCGGGCTGCCGCCACCCCGACTTCGGGATCGTCGAGCAGTCCACCCAGGATCGCCGTATTGCCGAGTCTGGCGAGCGCGGCGCGGCGGACCTGCGGATCCGTGTCGCTCCTGGCGAGTTCCGCCAGTGTGGCCGATTCGGTTTGTGCTTCCTCGTCCGTGAGCGCATCCACGGCTTCCCGCCGATCGCCGGCGTCATTGCTGTCGAGTCGCTTTCTGCTCCGAAAGAGGCGGGTGATCATCGGAATACCTCATGCCGATGGATGCTGGCGTCCGGTCTGAATGTCTGGCTGAGCCGGGGAATACACCGCTAGAGCCCGTTGTGGGTACCGTCGCACAGCGGCACCCCGCCCGTGTGCTTACAGCCGCAGAAGTAGAGCGTTCTGCTTTCCGTCGCCGTGTAGGCGAATGGCGTGAACTCGGTACCCTCGTGGGAGCCGTCGCAGAACGGCTGCCGGTTGCTTCGGCCACAGGCGCACCAGAAGTACTTCTTTCCTTCGGCGACCTCCACCGGGTAGGGCGCCTTCTGGGCGATTTGCGGGTTGCTCATGCTGCCTCCTCCGTGACTGTGACGATTCGGTTCAGGAAAACTTCCGGGGTTCCCACCATGGGTAGTAGTCCGGCAGATCGTTCGACACCCGCCCCGGAAAGCTGGCCGGTCGCTTCTCGAGGAAAGCGCTCACACCCTCCCGCGCGTCGTCGGAGCGGCCGGTGTAATACACGCCGCGGCTGTCGATCTTGTGGGCTTCCATGGGATGGTCGGCGCCGAGCATACGCCACATCATCTGCCGGATCAGGGTCACCGAGATGGCGGACGTGTTGGCGCTGATGTCGGCGGCGATGGCCCTGGCCGCGGGCAGCAGACCGTCGGCCGGGTGGACGGCTTTCACCAGGCCACCGGCGAGCGCTTCCTCTGCGGGAAAGACACGGCCGGAGTAGCACCAGTCGAGTGCCTGACTGATTCCCACCACCCGGGGTAGAAAGTAGCTCGAGCAGGCTTCCGGGACGATACCGCGCCGGGCGAACACGAATCCGAACTTCGCGTTCTCGCTGGCGAGTCGGATGTCCATGGGCAGGGTCATGGTGGCGCCCACCCCGACCGCAGGTCCGTTGATGGCCGCGATGATGGGCTTCTTCAGCTCGAAGATACGCAGGGTCAGCAGCCCACCGCCGTCACGGGGAATACCGGAGGCGCTTTCCCGGCCCGGCTGGGTGCCACGGGCGTCCGCGTTGAAGGTGTCACCTCCGGAAGAGAGATCGGCTCCGGCGCAGAAGCCGCGACCGGCACCGGTGACGATGATGGCGCGCACGTCGTCGTTGGCGTCAGCCTCGTCGAGTGCCGCGATCATCTCGGTCATCATGGTGCCATTGAAGGCGTTCAGGATTTCGGGGCGGTTGAGCGTCAGGGTGAGGACGCCGTCCTCCACCTCGCAGGTGATGGTCTCATAGCTCATGGGTGTCCCTCGATGTGAGCGCCAATGTTGCCTCGATTGCCGGAGCAATGCCATCGCGGCCTCTGCTGCTAGACTTCCGGACATGCATGACCGACCGGATCCGGAGCAGCTGGCGTTTCCAGAGCCCGTGGCTGAGGCCGGCAGCGCGCTCCGCTGCCGGACGCCCGAGCTGCGCCGGATGATCGAAACCCTCGTGCCCGTCGTCGGTGAGGATGAGGCCCTGGCCCGGCGCCTGAATGCGCTGCAGGTCGAGCTCGCGGCCGTCGAGGCGCTGGAGCTGCGGGCGGTCCTCGCTCCGGGTGCGCCGAGTGCCGCGCTGTTTGTCGCGGCCGAGATCCGCACCGGTGAGCTGGGTGTAGCGGTGGCCGAGCTGGTGGTGGCCGCACTCGGTTATCAGGTGCTGCCCGCGCCCGATGCCCACCGCCAGCACAACGAGCTGCCGGAAATGGTGGACCGGGATCCGGCGGGTAACGGCGTGGCGACCGGCCCGGATGCGATCGCGGCACTTCTTCGGTATGTTGCGGGGCTGGATGCCATGGGAGCGCGGGATCGGCTCGCCGGCCTCACCGGGTTGAATCCGCACGAGGGGTAACGATGGATTTTTCCTTTTCCGAAGAGCAGACGCTGCTCGCCGACAGCGTCGAGAAGTTCGTCGCGAACGACTATCCGTTCGAGACGCGGCAGCAGCTCGCGCGCTCGGGGCCCGGCTACGGCGAGGCCAACTGGCGTACGTTTGCCGAGCTCGGCTGGCTCGGTATTCCCTTCGCGGAGGATGACGGCGGTTTCGGCGGAGGCGCGGTGGATCTTATGATCCTCATGGAGCACTTCGGCAAGGGACTCGTGGTGGAGCCGTACCTTTCGAGCGTCGTCCTCGCCGGTGGCGCGCTGAAGGCCGCCGGGACGAAGGCACAGAAGTCCCGCTGGCTCACCGGCATCATCGACGGTTCGGTTCAGGGCGCGCTCGCCTTCGCTGAGCCCCAGGGCCGGTTCAATCTGGCAGATCTGGTCACGACAGCCAGCGCGCGGGACGGTGGTTTCGTACTCAACGGCGCCAAATGCGTGGTGCTGGGCGCGCCATGCGCCGACTTCCTGGTGGTGAGCGCGCGAACGTCGGGCGCGCAGCGCGACCCGGAAGGCATCTCGCTCTTTCTCGTGCCTTCAGATGCTGCCGGTGTTACACGCCGCGACTACCCGACCGTCGATGCGTTCCGGGCTTCCGAGATCGCTTTCGACGCTGTGGCACTCGACCGGGACGCACTGATCGGCGAAGAGGGTGGCGCTTACCGGATCCTGGAGCAGGTGATCGATCTGGGCATTCTCGCCGTCGGCGCCGAGGCGGTGGGCTGCATGGAGGTGCTCTACAAGGCGACGGTGGAGTACTGCAAGACCCGGCAGCAGTTCGGCCAGCCCATCGGCAAGTTTCAGGTGCTTCAGCACCGCATGGTGGACATGTTCATGGAGCACGAGCAATCCAAGTCGCTCATGTACATGGCGGCCATGCGTCTCGACGAGGGTTACGACGACGCGGCGAAGAAGGCGGTCTCCGCCTTCAAGGTGCAGGTGGGTAAGTCGGGTCGCTTCGTCGGTCAATCCGCCGTGCAGCTTCACGGTGGCATGGGCATGACCGACGAGCTGAATGTCGGTCACTACTTCAAGCGGCTCACCACCATCGACACCCTGTTCGGCAATGTGGACTTTCATCTGAAACGGTTCGGAGCGCTCTGACATGGCACGCTGGGATAAAGGCACGGGACCCACCATTCCGGACTGGTTCTTTGAGGCAGTGGAGACGGAGTACGAGACCCGCACCGTGGAGGTGGACGAGTGTGACGTGGTCTACCAGATCTGGGGGGCAGGCGCGCCTCGCGACGGCGAGCATCGCGAGGCGTCGGGCAAGCCCGGGCTGCTGCTGATCCACGGCATGTTCGCCCACTCCCACTGGTGGGACTTCATCGCCCCGGCGTTTCTCGACGACTACACCGTAGCGGCCATGAACCTCACCGGCATGGGCGACTCGGACTACCGCTACGAGTACGACAGCGTCACCTACGCGGAGGAGATCACGTCGGTCTGCGACGACGCGGGCTTTGGCAATGATGTGGTGGTGGTGGCGCACAGCTTCGGCGGTGCCATGGCGGTGAAGGCGGCAGGCCTTTACCCGGAACGCTTCGGCGGTCTGATCCTGGTGGATTCGGGGATCCGCAATCCGGACGACCCACCGCCGCAGCACCTGACCATGATGATGGGCCAGGCTGCCAAGATTTACCCGGACAAGCAGACGGCCATCGGCCGCTTCCGCCTGCAGCCGCCGCAACCGTGCGACAATCAGTACGTGCTCGACTACATCGCCCGCCACTCGGTGATGGCGGTGGACGGCGGCTGGTCCTGGAAGTACGACGACGATCTGTCGGCGACGCTGAAGGGCGGCGAGCGCCAGCCCGAGGAGTATCAGAATCTCACCGTGCCGTTCGGCCTCATCTACGGTGCGGACAGCGAGCTCTTCTCACGTTCGACCCTCGATTACATGCGCACGCTCGTGCCTCAGGATTTTCCGGCGGTGGCCATCGAGAATGCTCAGCATCACGTGTTTCTGGATCAGCCCCAGGCATTCATCGCGGCGCTGAAAGAGATGCTTACCGGGCTGAAGTAGGTCCGCGGACCAAGCGGCAGCGTGCTATGCGCCTGGCGGGGTCGCGCATGCTCCGAAGGCGCTAACGGTTTTCGTAGAGATTGATGAGGTTGCCCTCGCAATCCTCGATCGTCGCAATGGCATAGCCCTCGTCGTCATCCGCCTGGATCTCCCGGGCGAATTTCACACCCTTCGAATGGAGCTCGGTAACCGTCTCGGGGAGGGAGTCCACGAGCACGTTGGCCATGCAGTTGCTGCCACCGAGCACCGGATTGGTGCCGTCCAGCGCGAAGGCGGCTTCGCCTTCCGGCAGCATCATCAGGCAGAAGGGATCGTCGTGCAGCCCGACCGGTTTCAGGCCGAGCACGTCACGGTACCAGGCGACGCACTTCTGGAAGTCGGCAACCCTGATTGACACCATGGTGATCTTCCTGAGCATGGTCTCCCCCCTCAGCGTTTCGCCTCCAGCACGATACGTAGCGCCTGGTTGGCCTCGACCGCCTCACGGCTGTACAGCAGCGGAAACGATGACTCCGTGGCCCAGCCTTCCAGCAGGTTGCCGTAGAACGGCGAGCGCGGATCTCCCGACTGTCCCGGCGCGTTGGTCATCTCCGCGTCGTCCCAGCGACCCACGTCCAGCACCATGCGGAACGACGCGCCAGAGCGCACCAGAAAGTCGTCCGCACCGAAGCTGGTGTTGTTGGTGGTGTTTGCGGAGCCGCCGCGCGGAAATTCTGGATAGCGCAGTGTGGCTGCCAGCGCCGCTGGTGCCAGTGTTTCGAGGGGGTGCCGGAACGCCATGCGGTGCAGATCACCCCACCGCCAGCGGGTGGGATCCGGCCCCAGCAGCCCGACGGTGGCGTTCCAGGCATCGGCGAGGCTCTGCAGGGCCGGTGCCATGGCGCGGGGATCGTTCAGGGTTTCCAGCACCGCCAGCGAATCCATGGAGCTGAGCGCGCCGCTGCCCTCCGGCAGGCGATAGTCGAGCAGTGCCCGGGCGAGGTACCGATAGAACCAGATCGCGTAGAGTGCGGCCGGACCGGAGTCCGGGGCGAGCGTCGCATCCCAGTGCTTCAGCATGTTCAGTGCCGGGTTGTCCGGGTAGGCGGCCGCGGCGGGGAGCCTGCCGATCACTTCCCGTGCGAGCACCGACTGGTAGTCCCGCTGCAGGTCGTGGGAGTCGATCAGGCTGTGCCGTGGCTGGCTCGCCAGAACCTCCCACAGGCGCCGGTAGCGCCAGGGTGCCGTCCATTCGAAGCCGACACGCCGCTCGGCGATGGGATAATCAGGCGGGAGATTCATGGCGTTGGCCGTTCCTGTGAAGCCGCGAGGCGGGTTGTACTCCACGGGCAGGGCATCCATGTCGAAGAAGCCGTCCCATTCGTAGCGACCATCGCCGGGAACGGGCAGCAGTCCGTCCCAGTTGGTCCGGTGCGGGAACAGGCCAGCCGGCTTGTAGCCGATGTTACCGTCCACGTCCGCGTACACCTGGTTCTCGCTCGGCGCGCCCCAGCGGTTGAGCGCTGCGACGAACTGTCGCCAGTTGCGGGCCCGCATGTACTCGACGCTGCCGAAGTAGGGGGACATGCCCGGTTGCAGCCACGCTGCGCGCACGGCATAGAGCGCTTCCTTGGTCTCGTAGACCACCGGACCGTGGCGGGTGAACGAAAGGCTGACCGAACGACCGGCACTCCCCTTCACCGGGATCGTTTCCTCGATGGTAGTGAGAGGCTCCGCACGACCCTGGTAGAGATAAGCCCCGTCCCGGTCGTCCCGGATACCGTCGGTGCGCGTTCTCAGCCGCGCCCGCTGGTAGACGTAGAGGTCCTCCTGATCGATGGGAAAGATGGTGAGCCCGAAGGCGATGCGCTCGTTGTGGCCGATGGAGATGCCGGGCAGAGCCGGTTCACCGGCACCGATCACATCGAGGCCGGGAGCCGTGAGGTGGCTGATGTATCTGAGCGACGGGACGGCGTGAGTCCGGTGCGGATCATCGGCGAGGATAGGTCTGCCGGTGTCGGTGCGCGACGGAGCCACCACCCAGTTGTTGCTGCCGAGTTGGCCTGCCAGGGCGCGAGTCTCGGATACGGCCAGGAGCCTGGTCCGGTGGTCGGTGGACGCTACGTTGTCGACGGCGTCGAACCGCACCGGCGCGGTGGCGAGAAGGTAGTCGTCGATGACCCCGTCGGGCAGGGTGCAGGGCTGGAATCCTTCCGGGATACGCGACTGCCAGGCGGGCTCTAGCACCTTGACCAGGTTCGTGGCGTCGAGTCCCACCTCACAGGCGATGCGCGCGCGCTGTACCTCGCTGGCGACGTTCCGCCACAGGCCGTGGCTGCGGATCCGGACCACGTCCGCCGGATCCCAGAGTGACGGCGCATAGCCGAGCAGGTCGAACTCCGGAGGCGCGAGCTCGGGATGAGCGGAGAGCAGCCGGACATAAGCGTTGATGCCGCCGGTGAATGCCTCGGCGATACGCTTGGCATCCGATCCGTAGGCGAGCCACTCGTCGTGCATGTTGCCCCGATAGAGGAAGAGTCGTGCGGCCCGGTCCTGTTCAGCGTATGCCTCTCCCAGCACCTCGGAGAGGAGCCCGAGACCTCGCCGCCGCCACAGGTCGATCTGCCAGAGCCGGTCCCGGGCGGCGTTGAAACCCTGCACGAAGAACGCGTCGTAGTGCGTGCCGGCATAGATGTGGGGAACACCCCAGTGATCGACGAGGATTTCCGCGTCCTGGGCGAGCCCGTCCAGCTGGTAAGTGAGCGTCGGCACGTCGACATCGTCCGGACGATCGGCACCTGACAGGGCGGGCCACGCGATGAGGAAGCCGGAAACCAGTGTGCGGAGGAGAACGTAGCGCGGGTTCAAAAAAAAGGCCCCTCAAGTCCGTGAGAACTCAAGGGGCTACGTTAGCGGGAAGTCCCCGCGAATGAAACGCCGCCGCAGGTCGAACGGCGGCAATTCAGTCAGTTGTCATGGGCCCGGGTGAAGCTCATCCGCGCAGGTATCAATCCCAGGACAGGGCGCCGCCGGTCTGGTACTCGGTCACCCGGGTTTCGAAGAAGTTCTTCTCCTTCTTGAGATCCATGATCTCGCTCATCCAGGGGAACGGATTCTTCACCCCCGGAAACTGCTCCGGCAGGCCGATCTGCGCCAGCCGCCGGTTGGCGATGAACTGCAGGTACTCGGCCATCATGTTGGCGTTCATGCCGAGAATGCCGCGCGGCATGGTGTCCTTGGCGTACTCGATCTCCAGCTGCGTCCCTTCCAGGATCATCTGCCTGGCCAGCGTCTGCATCTCCTCGTCCCAGAGCTGAGGATTCTCCAGCTTGATCTGGTTGATCACGTCGATGCCGAAGTTCACGTGCATGGACTCATCCCGCAGGATGTACTGAAACTGCTCGGAGGTGCCCGTCATCTTGTTGCGGCGACCCATGGAGAGAATCTGCGAGAAGCCACAGTAGAAGAAGATACCTTCCAGAACGCAGTAATAGGCGATGAGATTCTTGAGCAGCGCTCTGTCCGTCTCCGGCGTCCCGGTGCGGAACGTGGGGTCGGAAATCTCCTGGGTGTACTTCAGCGCCCAGCTCGCCTTACGGGCGACGGAAGGCACCTCGTGGTACATGTTGAAGATCTCGCCCTCGTCCATGCCCAGTGATTCGATGCAGTACTGGTAGGCATGGGTGTGGATCGCTTCCTCGAACGCCTGGCGCAGCAGATACTGGCGGCACTCCGGGTTGGTGATCAGCCGGTAGATGGCCAGAACCAGGTTGTTGGCCACCAGGGAGTCGGCGGTGGAGAAGAAGCCGAGGCTGCGCTTCACAACCACCCGCTCGTCGTCGGTGAGTCCGCCGTCGGATTTCCAGAGCGCGATGTCCGCGTTCATGTTCACTTCCTGGGGCATCCAGTGATTCGCGCAGCCGTCCAGATACTTCTGCCAGGCCCAGTCGTACTTGAACGGGACGAGCTGATTCAGATCCGCCCGGCAGTTGATCATGCGTTTCTGATCCACCGTCACCCGGCTGTACTCGGCGCTGTCGGCCACCATGGGCGCTTCCAGGTGGGCCACCGCTGCGGCCGCTTCGCGCATGGCGGAGGCTTCTGCGGCCGGGATCTTCACTGACACCTGTTCCGGTGCTGGTTTCGCCGCGGGTTCTTGATTCGCCGCGGCTTCTTGTTTCGCCGCGGCTTCTTGTTTCGCCGCGGGCGCTGGCTCCGGCAGCGGGGAGATCTCGGCCGCCGGGGCGGTATCCAGCAGCTCCGGCTCTTCGGGTGGTACGGCCCGCGCCAGCACGGCGCCGGCGGTGGGCTTGTCTTCGCTGTAATCGTCCCAGCTCAACATGATCGTTACTCCTTAACTACTGGCAGGCTTCGCAGTCCGGGTCATCGATGGAACAGGCCAGAGGCACGTCGGCCGGATCGCCATCGAGCGCCATGTCCTCCGCCGCCGCGTCGATAGCCTGCTGTTTCACCGCAGGCGTCTGCCTGGCAGCAGGCGCCGGTTGCGTCGGTGCGGAAGCAGACACCGCGTTGAGCTTGCCCCGGTCGAGCGTCGACTTCTCGGCGCTGGTGGCACCCAGGGCGCGCAGATAGTAGGTGGTCTTGAGGCCGCGGAGCCAGGCCATCCGGTAGGTGATGTCGAGCTTCTTGCCCGAGGCTTCGGCGATGTACAGGTTCAGGGATTGAGCCTGATCGATCCACTTCTGCCGGCGGCTGGCCGCGTCCACCAGCCAGCGGGGTTCCACCTCGAAGGCCGTGGCATAGAGATCCTTGAGCTCTG
This sequence comes from Gammaproteobacteria bacterium, assembly GCA_003247835.1. Classification (GTDB taxonomy): domain Bacteria; phylum Pseudomonadota; class Gammaproteobacteria; order Pseudomonadales; family Azotimanducaceae; genus SZUA-309. The sequence continues at coordinate 60,658 of QJYB01000091.1, forward strand.
CCGGCACGCGCTCGATGCTGGCCAGGCTGCCGTCGTAGTATTTCAGGTCGTTGACCATCACCTTGTCCCACAGGCCGATCTTCTTCAGGTCGCGCACCATGAACGGATTCACAACGGTGAACTCGCCGGACAGGTTCGACTTCACGTAGAGGTTCTGATACGTGGGCTCGATGGACTGGGATACGCCGGTGATGTTGGCGATGGTGGCCGTGGGGGCGATTGCCATGACGTTGGAGTTGCGCATGCCGTGGATCTGCACCTTGGAGCGCAGCTTCTCCCAGTTGAGCGTGCTGGAGAAATCCACGTCCAGGTAGTCCTCGCCCCGTTCGCCCGCCAGCATCTTCAGCGAGTCGATAGGCAGAATGCCCTGGCTCCAGAGCGAGCCGGAGAAGCTGGCGTACGCGCCTCGCTCCTTGGCCAGCTTGCAGGAGGCTTCGATGGCGAAATAGCTGATGGCTTCCATGGACCGGTCGGCGAAGGCAACGGCCTCATCGCTGCCATAGGGAATGCGCTGTTCGTAGAGCGCGTCCTGGAAGCCCATGATGCCGAGACCCACGGGGCGGTGACGCATGTTCGACGTCCGCGCCTGAGGCACGGAGTAGTAGTTGATGTCGATCACGTTGTCGAGCATGCGCACCGCGGTCCTTACCGTCTTCTTCAGCTTCTTCATGTCCAGCTCGCCGTCCACGATGTGACGGGGCAGGTTGATGGAGCCGAGATTGCAGACGGCGATCTCCTCCTCCGATGTGTTCAGAGTGATCTCCGTACACAGGTTGGAGGAGTGGACCACACCCGCGTGCTGCTGGGGGGAGCGGATGTTGCAGACGTCCTTGAAGGTCATCCAGGGATGGCCGGTCTCGAAGAGCATGGAGAGCATCTTGCGCCACAGTTCCCGGGCCTTGACCCGGCGGAACAGCGCGAGCTCGCCCGTGCGGGTCTGCTCCTCGTAGGCTTCGTAGCGTTTCTCGAAAGCGCGGCCGTAGAGATCGTGCAGATCGGTGACGTCGCTCGGCGAGAACAGCGTCCAGTCGCCGTCCTCGAAGACCCGCTTCATGAACAGATCCGGAATCCAGTTGGCCGTGTTCATGTCATGGGTACGACGGCGGTCGTCGCCCGTGTTCTTGCGCAGGTCGAGGAACTCCTCGATGTCCAGGTGCCAGGTCTCGAGATAGGCGCACACCGCGCCCTTGCGCTTGCCACCCTGGTTGACGGCTACCGCCGTGTCGTTGACGACCTTCAGGAACGGCACCACTCCCTGTGACTTGCCATTGGTGCCCTTGATGTAGGAACCGAGCGCCCGTACCCGTGTCCAGTCGTTGCCGAGACCGCCCGCCCATTTGGAGAGCAGCGCGTTGTCGCGGATGGCGCCGTAGATGCCTTCGAGGTTGTCGGAAACGCTGGTGAGGAAGCAGGAGGAGAGCTGCGGCCGGAGCGTGCCCGCGTTGAACAGCGTCGGTGTCGAGCTCATGTAGTCGAAGGACGACAGCAGGTCGTAGAACTGGATGGCCCGGGCCGTGGGATCGTCTTCCCGTACGGCGAGACCCATGGCGACGCGCATGAAGAACACCTGGGGCAGCTCGAAGCGGATGTCGCCGGAGTGGATGAAGTAACGGTCGTAGAGGGTCTGCAGCCCGAGGTAGGTGAACTGCAGATCCCGCTCCGGCTTCAGCGCGTTGCCGAGCGCGAGCAGATCGAAGCCGGCGAGCTCGGGTGCGAGCAGCTCGAGCTCGATGCCGCGGTCGATGAAGGCAGCCAGCGCCGTGGGATAGAGATTGACCATCTCGCTCTGGGTCGCCCGGAAGTGCTCGCCGGACGCCACGTTCAGGAATGCCAGCGCCTCGGTGCGGCACTCGTCGAGCAGCAGGCGGGCGGAGACGTAGGAATAGTTGGGCTCCTCCTCGATCAGTGTCCGGGCCGTCATCAGCAGTGACGTGGAGACGTCCTTGCGGGAGATCCCGTCGTACATGTTCGTCATGGCTTCGGCGATGATCCGTTCGGCGTCCACCGCTTCGAGCTCGGTGCAGGCTTCCTGAACCAGGGTCCGCATCCGTTCGACATCCAGCGGGCCGCGGCTGCCGTCCTCGTAGATCACGCCGATGGCCGGCACGGTTTCTGTGGCCGGCTGCTCCGCTGCGCGTCGTTCGCGGCGCGCCCTCGCCCGTTCTTCCCGGTACAGCACATAGTCCCGGGCCACCCGGTGTTCGCCGGAGCGCATCAGCGCCAGCTCCACCTGGTCCTGTATGTCCTCGATGTGGATCGTGCCGCCGGACGGGAAGCGGCGCTTGAAGGTGGCGGTGACCTGATCGGTCAGATGCCCGACCAGCTCGCGGATCCTGGGCGAAGCGGCCGCGGTGCCACCTTCCACGGCGAGAAACGCCTTGGTGAGCGCGAGCGCGATCTTGTCGTCGGTATAGGGCACCACCGTGCCGTTGCGCTTGATCACCCGCAGCTTGCCCGGGGCCGTGGCGGCGATGGCCGGAGATAACGGCTCCGCGGTCTGGGTGCGTGGTGCTTTTCTACCGGTGTCACTGCCGGCGTCACTGGCGGATTCGGTGGATCGGTCGAATCTGGGGTCCGGTTCGGTGTGCATGATCTGCTGGCTACTCCCCGATGAGTTTTCTGCTTTTTAGTGGTTCTGGTTGTTCCGGCGGTTCTGGTGGTATTCGAGTTCCGGGTCCGAGTCGAATTCACTACATATTGCGGTGAGCCTGGATCCCGTGCGCATCGTCGGCAGGCCTTTCTGCCGGATGGCTGCCGGATGGTCGTCGGTTGGAGAGCCGCGCACCCGTCGACGCGGAAGCCCGGCGGAACTCCGCCCCTCGGACGTCCTCCGGATGCAGTTTCGGGTCTATTTATTGACCCGATCTATTGATTTCTCCACCCCTCCGACGGCACGGCTCAGTACGGCAGAAGCACTGCTTCTGGTGTTCCGCAGGTCCGTTGACCGCAATATCTTGGGTTTTTTATCCCAAGAGCGGACAAGGTAAACCTAACCGGAGAACGTTGCAAGGAATTAGCTGTTCACTGGCTGTGGATAAGTTGTGGGGCGACGGTGCACGGCTTGTGGACGGTTTTCGGCCACCCTCGAGAAGCGCAGAACGTCGCTGAAGCGACCCCGGAACCGCTGCAGAATCGCCTGTATGGAGCTGAACGGGGCACCACTATATATTGTGTTCCGCCGCTGCCTGAATTCGCTGGAGAAGACCGCCGGAATGACGCATATCATGGCCATCGATCAGGGGACATCGAGCTCCCGGGTCATCATCTTCGACGGCCAGGGCAGGGTTCTGTCAGCCGTGCAGCACGAGTTCGATATGTCCTTTCCGGCCGACGGCTGGGTCGAGCAGGAGCCGGAGGTTCTCTGGCGGACGAGTCTGACTGCGGGGCGGGACGCTCTGGACGCTGCGGGTCTCGAAGGTAAGGACGTGGCTGCCATCGGCATCACCAACCAGCGTGAGACCACCTTGGTGTGGGACCGCGCCACCGGCCGCTGCCTGCATCCGGCCATCGTCTGGCAGGACCGGCGGACGGCCGACCGCTGTGCCGTCATGATGGCGGACGGTCTGGCCGACGAGGTTGCCCGCACTACCGGGCTGGTCATCGATCCTTATTTTTCCGGCACCAAGCTCGCCTGGCTGCTGGAATCCCTGCCGGATGCGAAACGTCTGGCAGATCGTGGGGCGCTCTGTTTCGGAACGGTCGACAGCTATCTGATCTGGCGTCTCACCAAGGGAGCGGCCCACGTCACGGATGCGTCCAACGCCTCCCGTACTCTGCTCTACGACATTAATGCCCAGGCCTGGGCGCCGGGGCTGCTGGACTATCTTGCGGTGCCCGAGAGCATACTGCCGGTCGTGCAGGACAGCGCCGGTGAGTTCGGTGTCGCCGACCCCGAATGGTTCGGTGCGCCGATCCCGATTCTGGGCGTGGCAGGTGACCAGCAGGCCGCGCTGATCGGCCAGGCCTGCGTTGCGCCGGGGATGGTCAAGAGCACCTACGGTACCGGTTGCTTCCTGATGACCAACACGGGCACCGAAGCCGTGCGTTCCGCCCACCGGCTGCTCACCACGGTGGCTTACCGCCTGAACGGGCAGACCACTTATGCGCTGGAAGGCAGCATCTTCTCGGCCGGCGTAGCGGTCAAATGGCTCAGGGATCAGCTCGGTCTGATCACCGAAGCCCGCGAAACCGAGGCGGCGGCGCGCCGGGTAGACGGCGACGCCCAGGGTGTCTATCTCGTTCCGGCCTTCACGGGCCTCGGCGCACCGCATTGGGCGCCCGAGGCGCGCGGGCTGTTCACCGGCATGACGCTGGATACGCGCCGTGATCACCTCGTCACCGCGACGCTGGCGAGCGTCGCCTATCAGACGGCGGAGCTCGTCGAAGCCATCTCCGCGGACGGCGCGGAGGTCGGCCAGCTGCGTGTCGATGGCGGCATGGTGGTGAACGACTGGCTCTGTCAGTTCCTGGCGGATGTGATCGACCGACCTGTAGAGCGTCCGGTCAACGTCGAGACCACCGCGCTGGGTGCCGCCATCCTGGCGGCCCTCGGTGGCGGCGTGCTGCCCGGTATCGACTCGGCAGACCGCATGTGGGGGCTCGAGCGGGAGTTCCGTCCTGCCATGGAGCCCACCCGGCGTGAGTATCTCCTTACCGGCTGGCGCAAGGCGGTAGAGCGCTCGCTGACCTGACCCGGTCGTGTGTACCTGTGTCACAAGTCGGTTACAACGCATCACCTGACCCGGAAACTCGGCCACTAGAATAGCGCCACCTGTCCAGCCCCCGGAGCCCGAGTGTTGTTGTCGCTCGCCGACATCGGCCAGAACAGAACCTGGCGCATGCTGCTCGTCATCAGCGGCCTGGCGATCTATGCGCTGTTCTGCCTGGGCCTGGCGCGTTACGGCTATCTGGAGGTCACCGGACTCGGCTTCACGACGCTGTTCGGTGCCTGGATCATCGGCTTCCTGCTGCTGATGTTCGCGGATGAGACCCGCGGGCGCTTCGATCCGGGCACCCTCACGTTTTCCAAGGCGATGTGGCTCAATCTCGGCGTGGTGGTTACCGCGGCACTGGTGCCGCACGTGCTGCGTCTGCTGCTGCTGGTGGTGCCGCTGCTTGGGCTCGTCTACGCGGCACTGCATCTGGAGCAACGCTCCATGCTCACCGTCGCCGGCGTCACCTGGGTGAGCTATCTTGTGAGTGCGGTGCTGCTGGTGACACTGCATTCTGCAGACCCGGTATTCGAGGGTCTTGTCGCGATCGCGTTCACCTGCATGTTGGGTGCCATGACGGTTCTGGCAACGGAGATCACGGCGCTGCGTGTAGCGTTCGAACGTCGCCGCGACCGGCTCAACGAGGCCATGGAGCAGCTCGCCGAGCTGGCCATGCGCGACGAGCTGACGGGGCTGTTCAACCGTCGTTACATCATGGACGTGCTGGCCCGGCACAAGGCTCTCGCCGATCGCGGGCATCTTTCGTTCACTTTGTGTTACTGCGACCTGGATCACTTCAAGCGGATCAATGATCGCTATGGTCATCAGGTCGGCGACCAGGCACTGAAGGACTTTGCCCGGGTGGCGGAAAGCGTTGTGCGTTCCGTGGACTTCGTCGCCCGCCTCGGTGGGGAAGAATTCCTGCTGGTGCTGGTCGGTGCCGACGAGGATACCGCTGTTCGGGTCGCCACCCGGTTGTGCGATCGGACGCGGATGCTCGCCATGATTCCGGACGCGCCGGATTACCGGCAGACCGTTTCGGTGGGTGTAGCCGGATTCCGGCCGGGCGAGCGGGTCGAAGATGTGATCCAACGCGCAGATCGGGCACTTTACGAAGCCAAAGCCGGTGGACGTGACAGAATCGTGCGCGGTTCCTAGGAGGTTGACGTGACGTCCCAGGCCATATCGGGTAATGTCCAGCCGAATTCGCAGACGGATACTGCAGCCGTGAATCGCCGAAAATATCCTCGGCAACCCATCTCCCTTTCTGCGCTCGTACACCCTGACCAGGGTCGCTCCTGGCTTTGCACCATCCGGGATTTCTGCCAGGAAGGCATGCTGCTCACGGGCGCGGGAGGTTCCCGTTCGCTGGTCGCTACCGGTGCGAATGCCAACCCCGGCGATCAGATCGCGCTGCATTTCTCCGTCGCGACGCCGCATGGTCAGCGGCACTTCCGCACCCAGGCCACCATCGCCCGGCTCACCGATTCCGGCAATGGTGTGGGTGTGCGGTTCTCCGATGGCCTGCCCGATGATGCTTTCTCCTCGCTGATCGAGTTCGCCATTGCCTCGGGGATGCTGTCGCGCTCCGTCGCCGAGTCGGGCAACGTCATCGAAGGTGAGTTCCGGGATGCCAACGGCGCGCCTTCCGAAGCGCGGGTCGCCGACATGGGCAGCACCCAGGCGGGTGCCGCTGTGCAATCCGGATCGATTCCGGATCAGCTGCTCAAGGACCGACGTATCAGCGAGTCGGATGCCGGTGAGGTCAGGGCCCGGCTCCGCCGCATCGCCCAGCGCGCCCTGGACCGGATCTGCACCCAGTTCTTCGGCATCGTCGACAACGAGCTGCTGGTCAAGGCACGGGACGCGGGCACCAACGCGGTGCAGATGATGTACTTCGAGGGTCTCGAGCTAATCGAAAAGAATCAGGACCGCATCCGCCACGATTTCATTGGCGAGGTCCTCAAGCAGATCGACCAGATCTCCGAGCTTGGCGACGTGCTCGAGCGGCGTCGCAAACGCGAGACCGGGAACTCTCCCAAGCTCGAGCTCGTCGACACCGAACAGTTCGAGGAATGGCTGGCGGTCGCCGAGGTGATCTCCAAGGCGGAGAACCGCTACACCGAGCAGCTCCTGGATCTGCGTGCCCAGCTCGGTCTGGTGGCCAAGCCCTGGACGCACAAGGACGTGATTCCCATAGGCCCGAGCGTGCTCACGTGGAGTTTCGATGACGCTCTGAGCGAATTCGAGTTCCGTCGGGTTGTGAAGCAGGACATCTACCGGTGCTTCGAGTCGGCGCTCATGCCCATGCTCGGTAACCTCTATGCAGCGCTCGCCCAGGCGCTTGAGGAAAGTGGTGTCTTCCCCTCAGTGGAAGAGCTCAGGGAATCGCTGCAGCGTCTTTCGGTGCGTCGCACGCCTTCCGGTGTTCGCGTGGAGCCCGACGCCTACCGGGAAATGGATACCGCGGTCCGGGAAGCAACCATGGCCGCCGAAGGCATCAGCGCGGCCACGCCCCGGGTGGATCACAATCCCTTCCTGCAACCGGTTCCCGGCAGTCGGGATCTCTACACGACCGCCCGCAGTCTGTTGTCGGTCAACCGGCAGAACCGGGCGCTCCTCGGTCAGCAGCCGGACACCATGCTGGCGACGCCGGATACGCCGGTGGCGGACACCTTCGAGACGACAGACATTCTTTCGGCCCTGTCCACCATCGAATCCGAGCTGGGGGACGAGGCCGCGCTCACCGACGTGCGGGTCCGGCCGAGACTCATCGAGCTGCTGCGTTCCAAGCATGGCGACCGTAAGCGGCTGAACGAGACCGATTACGACACGCTCAACGTCATGGAGTCACTGGTGGACTCCCTGCAGCAGGATTCCTTCCTGACGGAAGGGATCCGCGAGTGGATCGCGCGTCTCGAGGTCACTCTCAACAAGCTGGCCGCCAGGGACCCGGCGTTCCTGAGCCCCGACGAGACCGGCCCGCACAGCGCCGTGCAGATGCTGAATCAGCTGGCCAGGCTCGGTAACCAGAAAGACGTCCGGGAAGGCATCGACCGCGAGGTGGCGCGGCGGGTCGACGAGCTGCTGAAGAAAGTCGTCAGCGAGTACGACGAGAACCCGAAAGTCTTCTCCGAGGTCGTCGACGAGCTGAACCCGCTGGTGGACAAGCAGACGCGTGCCTACCGCGGCAACATCGAACGCACCGTACGCGCCAGCGAAGGTCAGCAGAAGCTGGCTCGTGCGCGTCGTGCGGTGCTCGACGAGATGGACGAGCGGCTGTCCGGTCGGGAAGTGCCGGATCTCCTGCTCGATCTGATGAATCCGGGCTGGCGGAACCTGCTGGTGCACACGCACCTGCGCAAGGGGGCCGACAGCCACGAGTTCCAGGATCAGATCGCGCTCATCGACCAGCTGTGGGGGCAGCTGGACGGCTCTATCAAGGAAGGGTCGGATGCCTACGTCGACCCGGACAAGCTGCTGAAGCGGGTGGTCAACGGGCTGAACAGCATCTCCTTCGACCCGAGCAAGCGCACGCCGCTGATCATGGCCCTGTCTTCCGCGCTGGTGGGCGACACAACCGGCAAGAAAGCCAACGTCAAGTTTTCACCGGTGGAGCCGAGCGGTGTAGCTGATGCTCTCGGCCTCGACGGCCTGCTGCCGGAAGTCGAGCCTGCCATCGAGACGGATGACGAGGAGATCCGTACCAGCTGGTCCAAGGCCGTGGAGCGGGCGCGCCGCATTCAGGTGGGCGAGTGGATGGCCGCTGCAGATCCGCAGGGCCGGCCGCTGATCCTCACCGTCGCATTCGTCGGCGACGATGCGTCGTCATTCGTACTGGTCAACCGTAAGGGCATCAAGAACCGTGAGCTGCCGCTGCGGGAAATGGCGGACGGTCTCCACAAGGGTGAGATCACGCTGCTCGACGACTACGACCTGCCGCTCATGGAGCGGGCATCCCAGCGCATGCTGGAGAACATGCACAACCAGCTCGCCTATCAGGCGAGCCACGACGACCTGACGCAACTGCTCAACCGCAAGGAGTTCGAGCGCCAGGTGTCGGCGGCCATCCAGGTCGCGAAGGCGAAGGAGAACCAGCACGCGCTGCTTTACCTGGACCTGGACCAGTTCAAAATCGTCAACAACACCAGCGGTCACACGGCGGGCGACGAGGTGCTCAAGCTGATCGCCGACGAGCTGGTCAAGGCGCTGTCCAACCGTCAGGCGCAGGTGGCGCGGCTCGGTGGGGACGAGTTCGGCATCCTGGTCGAGAACGTGGAGACCCACGAAGCCCGGGAGCTCGCGGAAGATCTGCTCAACACCGTGCGCCGGGCCCGCTTCGAGTGGGACGGCCGCATGTACAACCTGTCGGCCAGCATGGGCCTGGTGTTCGTCGATCAGACCATGGAAAGCGTCGACAGCGTCATGCAGTTCGCCGACGAGGCCTGCTACACGGCGAAGGACGCGGGTCGCAACCGGCTCCAGGAGTACGAGCTGGGCGATGCCACCATGATGCGGCGTCACGGCGTCATGGAATGGGTGACACAGCTCGACAAGGCCCTGGAGGAAGACCGGCTGATCCTCAACTGTCAGCGCATCGAGCCCATCATGCGCGGTGCGGCCCGGGCCGAGGCGCGGACCGGCGAGCAGCACTACGAGATTCTGCTGACCATGATCGACGAGCTGGGCGACACCATGCCGCCCACGGACTTCATCATAGCCGCCGAGACCTACAACCGCATGACGGCCATCGACCGCTGGGTGATCGAGCGCGTGTTCCACTGGATGAGCATCAACCGGGACAAGCTCGACCATTTCGGCGGCTTCTCCATCAACGTCTCCGGGCACTCGATCAACGACGAGACCTTCCCGGACTTCGTGCTGGAGCAGTTTTCGAAGAGTCAGGCACCGACGTCGAAGGTGTGCTTCGAGATCACCGAGACGGCGGCCATCGCCAACCTCGACAATGCGGTGGACTTCATGAACCGCATGAAGATCATCGGCTGTCAGTTCTCGCTGGACGACTTCGGAACGGGCCTGTCGTCCTATTCCTATCTCAGGAACCTGCCCGTGGACTTCGTCAAGATCGACGGCGTGTTCGTCCGTGATATCGCCAACAATCCGGGCGACTTTGCGGTCGTGCGCTCGATCAACGAGATCGGCCACTACATGGGCGAGAAGACCATCGCCGAGTACGTCGAGGACGAAGCGGTGCTCGATCGGCTGCGCGAGATCGGCGTGGACTACGCCCAGGGCTACCAGATCGCCAAGCCGCTGCCGCTCGAAGATCTCCGGATCTGATCCCGCACCGGGTCACTCCCGGTTACCCAAACCCGGCCCAGGCCGACCGTATCACGGTCTGCGGAACCGGCAGACGTCGCTTCTGCCCGCGAAATCGCCTCGTCCACGAAACCTACAGAGAATCTACAGACGCCCTCCATGGCAGATCTCGAGCGGCTGGGTGAGGCTGCAGCCATACGTCTCCGGCAGTGAGGTAACGAAATGTCTCGCACCGTCGATGGTGGCAGCATGAGCCGCGTGATGATCTGTGCTGTTCTCCCGGTGATTCTGTTCGCGGCAGCCGGGTGCGGAGGTGGAGGCGACGGCGGCGGCCGGCTGCCGGCGTTCGCGCAGTCGGCGCCGCAGCAGGATGGACCGTCGGAGGCGGTGCAGGATGACGCGTGGACTGCCGGACTCGCCGTCGTGCTCGGTACGGAAGCGTTGGAACGCGCCTCAGACGGCAGCGCCCTGGCGGTGTCGGTCGACCTGGTGGTCGTCGACCGCTTCTCCGAGCCAGTTCTTTCTCTGACCGGTGCCGATATCGTGGTCACCCCCATCGATTGCGGCTGGGGTGGCCCGCGGGAGTGCGTGTCCGACGCTGCCGGGAATGCCACGGGAAATTTTTCTGCGCCTGGGGGTGCCGAGGCGTTCGAGCTGCTTTTTCCCGCGGTGAGCCACCCTTACCTGGTCAGCGTCGTTGCCGAGCGCAGCGACCAGGTGAACGACTGGGAATGGCGGACCCCGGCGCTGAAGACCTTCTTCGATACGCCTCGCGGTGAGGATCTCGTCAGCCTGGAGACCGTCCAGACCGAGAACGGAGTGCCTACTCATCACGTGCTGGGTCCCTTCACGAGCGACGGCCGGGTGTTCCTGGAGGCCATCGATGCCCTGAGCATACCCGCGGGCAGCCCGCCAGGGATGGTGGACAGCGTGATGGAATCCATCAGACGCATTGCCGCGTTCGAAGGCGTTCAGTCGGAAACCACACGAACCGTACTGATTCTGGCCCGCCAGGGATTGACGCCGAGCGAGGTGAATTCGGTCGCGGCGTTCGCGGTTTTGTCCGGCGTTCACGTCGGCGTGGTGTACGTGGCGTCGTCGAGCTGGTACGGCTTCTCCGAAGCGAGCGCACGCACCGGAGGCCTGTCGGGAGGAATCAGCGACTCGAGGCAGCACGGCATGGTCATGGGCGCCATGCACGGGCTTCTCGCAGGTGCCATGCCTTTCTACCGGATGCAGTTTCGACTGGTGGCCGATGCGGGGACGTTCCTATCCGGCGGAAACGCCAAGGTCTACCTGCGGCTCTCCGTGCCTGCGGCGGAGTCGACCGCGAACGTCGTCTATGCAGTTCTGGACGTTGCGATACCGTAGGACGGTTGGGCGATCCGGGAAGGGTCTCCCGGCAGCTTCAGGTCAGCAGGAACTCGAGCAGCGCTTTCTGACTGTGGAGACGGTTACCGGCCTCGTGGAACACGCAGGCACGGGGATCGTCCAGCAGCGTCGGGCTGATTTCCTGGCCGCGGTGTGCGGGCAGGCAATGCATGAACAGGACCCCGTCCGCCGCTTTGTCGAGCAGCGTCTCGCTGACCTGAAAGTCGGCGAAAGCCGCCAGGCGCTTCCGTTCCTCCGCTTCGTGGCCCATGGATGACCAGACGTCCGTCACAACCAGGTCTGCACCGGCTACCGCCTCCTCGGCGGTTGCGACGAGCTCGGCGTTGTTGGTGGACCTGAAGATTTCCGGATCGGGTCCGTAGCCCTGCGGAGTGGCGATCTTCAGATGAAAACCCCACTGCCGGGCGGCGTTGATGTAGGAGTGGCACATGTTGTAGCCGTCGCCGACGAACGCGACCGTCCTGCCTTCGATGGGTCCGCGCAGCTCCTCGAACGTCTGTACGTCGGCGAGCAGCTGGCAGGGGTGGTAGCGCTCGCTCATGGCGTTGATGACGGGAATGGTTGCGGCGGCTGCGAACTGCTCCAGCAGCGCCTGGGAAGCCGTGCGGATGATGACCGCATCCACCATCTCGGAAAGCACGCGGGCCGTATCTTCCACGGGCTCGCCGCGGCCGATCTGGCTGTCCTTGGGCGAGAGCACCACGGCGTGGCCACCCAGCTCCCGGATACCGACCTCGAAGGCCACACGGGTGCGGGTCGAGTTCAGCTGAAAGACCAGCACCGCAGACCGGCCCGCCAGGGTCTGTGGCTGCTCCGCCATCCCGCGCAGCTCCGTGCCACGCCGGACGATGGACTTCAGCTCCTCCGGCGAGCAGTCGAGCAGGGTGAGGAAGTCGCGCTTGGCCATGGTTGTAAAACCTCAGGCGTCGTTGATCGTACTGGCGACCCGCGTCACCAGCTCGTCTGCCTCCGCATTCGTGAGGGTGAGTGGTGGCAGCAGGCGCACCACGTTGTCCCGGGTCACGTTGATCAGCACACCCTGCTCCAGCCCCTTCTGCACCAGCTCGCCACAGGGTGACGCCAGCTCGATGGCGAGCATCAGCCCGCGGCCGCGGATGTCGGTGATCGCGTTGTTACCGGCCAGCGCTTTCGCAAGACCCGTGCGGATGCGCTCGCCGAGCTCGATGGCCCGCTCCATGAGCCCGTCTGCTTCCAGGGTATCCAGTACCGCGTGAGCCGCCGCGCAGGCCAGCAGGTTGCCGCCGAAAGTGGACCCGTGATTGCCGGGTTTCAGGACCTGAGCCGCCTTGCCGCGGGCGAGACAGGCGCCGATGGGCATGCCGTTGCCGAGCCCCTTCGCCGTGGTGACCACGTCCGGCATGACGCCGGACTGCTGGTAGGCGAACAGGCTGCCGACGCGACCGTTCCCCGTCTGCACCTCGTCGAGCATGAGCAGCCAGTCGTGCTCGTCGCAGATGCGGCGGAGCTCGGCCAGATAATCGTCCTTCGGGATGATGATGCCGCCCTCGCCGAGAATCGGTTCCACCAGCACGGCGGTGACGTCGGGATTGTTCTGGGCGATCTGTGCGACGGCCCCCGCGTCACCGAACGGCGCGCGGACGAATCCCTTGAGCAGCGGCTCGAAACCGGCCTGCACCTTGCGATTGCCGGTCGCCGTCAGCGTGCCCATGGTGCGGCCGTGGAAACTGCCTTCCATGACCACCGTCGTCGGCACGTCGATGCCGCGGTTGTGGCCGTACAGGCGCGCAATCTTGATGGCCGCTTCGTTGGCTTCCGCGCCGGAGTTGCCGAAGAACACCCGGTCCATGCCGGAACGGGCGCAGAGCTTTTCCGCCAGCGATGCCTGCAGCGGGACCTCATAGAGGTTGGAGGTGTGGAGCAGGGTGGCCGACTGCTCTGCGAGTGCACGGGCCACTGCCGGGTGGGCGTGCCCGAGTCCGCAGACCGCGATGCCCGACAGCGCATCCAGATAACGGCGACCCGTGGTGTCCTCGAGGTAGGCACCCTCACCGCGGACGAAGGCCACGGGCAGGCGCTTGTAGGTATCCATCAGATTGCTCATCGCATGACTCCGAATCGAAAACCCTGCACCCAGAAACAACAACAGGCAGCGATTTTCCTCTGGTATCTGGAGAGGATGAATGGCGCTGCCTGTGGAAAAACGGCGAATGCTACTTGACCCCTCCCGGGAGTTCAATGGCGCGCAGAAGCCATGGGTATCGGGTCAGCGGAGCGTTTCGAGCCCGGCGGCGAGGCGGCTCAGACCCTGCTCGAGCAGCTGTTTCGGACAGGCGAAGTTGAAGCGCACGTATCCCGGGCCGCCGAACGGCCCGCCGTCGGAAAGGCCGATTCCGAACTGCTCGAGGTACTCGCCGGCATGCGGGGCTGCCGCGGTGTCGGTCAGGTCAATCCAGCCGAGATACGTCGCCTCCACCGGTGTCATCCGATCGCCGACCACCTCGGCGAGGCGGGCGTGATTCCCTCGCAGGTACGCGAGCAGATCCGGCAGGTAGTGGCTCTCGTCGGCAAACGCCGCACGCGATGCGGCATAGCCCAGTGGTCCGATGTCGGGCACCAGTCCGGCTCGTGCCCGATTGAACGCGCGCCGCAGCTCGGGGTCCGGTATGACCGCCACCGCGCAGGGCAGGCCGGGGATGTTGTAGGTCTTCGTGGCGGCGAACAGCGACACTGTCCGCTCGGCGATTTCGGGGCCGAGGCTGGCGATGGGCAGGTGACGGGCATCCGGATCGATGACGAGCGCCGAGTGGATCTCGTCGGAGCACAGGGTGAGGTCGTTCCTGAGGCAGAAGTCCGCCAGTGTGGTGAGCTCGGCACGGTCGTAGACCCGGCCGGTGGGGTTCTGCGGGTTGGCGAGCAGCAGCAGATGCGGCCGGCCGACGTCGCTGCTGTCCACGGCGTTCTGCAGCGCGTCGAAGTCCATGACCCAGCGCCGTTTCTGCCTGACGAGCGGCACGGTCAGCGACGCCTGGCCCGCGTTGCGCGGCACGGACAGGAATGGGTAATAGACGGGGGTGGGGATGAGGATCGCCCCACCGGGCTCGGCCACTGCCCGCGCGGTCAGGTTTACGCCCGGCACCACCCCGGGGATCCACACCAGCCACTCTTCGGGAACCGCCCAGCCGTATTCGCGGGACAGCCAGCCGATGAACGCCTCCACCAGTGCCGGCGGTGTGCGGGTATAGCCGATCACCTCGTGAGCAAGACGTTCTGCTACCGCCTCGCGGATGAAGTCGGGGGTCGCGAACTCCATGTCGGCGACCCAGAACGGCAGGATGTCCCGACCGGCGTACTTCTCCCATTTCGAGCTGCTCGTATGTCGACGGTCTATGATCCGGTCGAAGTCGAATCCCAAGCCTGACTCTCCCTCCTGCCTGTCACTGCGAACTCACCCGCCGTGCGGCTGTCGAACCCCATGGCACCTCTGGCTGCTGGGAAAGCACCGGGCGGCGGGCTAAACTGCCCAGCCGGCGTTACCGGATCCAGAGGCCGGTGTTGTCGTGTCGGCCCTGCCGGGGCCAGAACCGTCGGTCCTTCGGGGCCAGAGAGAGGAGATCTTACATGAGCGAAGGCCTGAACGAGGAAGTCATCGCGGCCATCAGGGAGCAGATCGAGGGCAATCCGATTCTGCTGTACATGAAGGGATCTCCCGCAGCGCCGCAGTGCGGATTTTCCGCCCGCACGGTGCAGTGCCTGGTCGCCATCGGTGAACGCTTCGCCTACGTCGACATCCTGAGCAATCCGGAGATCAGGGCGACGCTGCCGTCCTACGCGAACTGGCCGACCTTCCCGCAGCTCTACGTCAACGGCGAGCTCATCGGCGGTTGCGACATCGTCACCGAAATGTTCGAGTCCGGCGAGCTGGAACCGCTGATCAGGGGCGCGACGGCGACGGCCGGCTGATCAGAGCCGAGACCAGACCGTCGACCAGCGGTTGACGATCTCGCAGAACAGGGCAGCCGTCTTTTCCGCGTCGTAGAGCGCCCGGTGGGCGAGGCTCGCCTCGAATGGAATACCCGCCCGCTGACAGCATTCAGAGAGCACCGTATGGCCGAACGCCACCGCAGACAGCGACGCGGTGTCGATGAAGCTGAACGGGTGAAAGGGGCTCCGGTTCAGCCCGTTCCGTGCGAAAGCCTTCTGCATGAACTGCTGGTCGAACGCCGCGTTGTGTGCCACCAGAATGGCACGCTGGCAGCCGTTTCTGCGCATCGATCTGCGTACCCGGCGGAACATTTCCCGGAAGGCGGTTGCCTCGTCGACGTCACCGCGCTCGGGGTCATCCGGATCGATACCGGTCACCTTGAGAGCAGCAGGATCCAGCAGGCTGCCCGGATAGGGTGTGACGGCCTGCTCCCACCCTTCCTTCGGCACGAGCTCACCCTGGTCGAATCCCACCTCGACGATGGCCAGTTCCAGGATCGCATGGGTATCCGCGTCGAAGCCGCCGGTTTCCAGATCCACCACCACGGGCAGAAAGCCACGGAATCGGTTGCTCATCTCGGCGCCGGGAAACCAGCCCCGGTCTGAGTCGGTGCCGGATGGATTCCGCGAATGGGATGCGGTCATGAATCAGGCCGGGTGAGGACGGGCACGGGCATGGGCGGGAAGATAGCACAGGCCCGCCAGGGGTCTGCCGAATATCATTCGCGCCCCCCGCGGATGCGAACCGGTTCACATTCCGGGCGGCGGTGCCTGCGTATCATCAGCGAAATGCGGCGGGTCTGCCCGCCCGAGGTGCTCTCGAATGCTTACGGAGTGAGCGATGAACCACTATCAGGTGCTCTTCAGCGGCGAGGTCGCTGAAGGTGCCAGGGAAGCTACAGTCAGAAACAACCTTGCCAGGGAGCTCGGTATCGATGAGCGCAAGGCGGGTATGCTGTTCAGCGGTCGGACGGTCGTCATCCGTTCGCAGCTGTCCCAGGAGGAAGCGCTGACCCTGCAGGACCGCTTCGCCGAGCTCGGCGCGCTGGCTCGGATCAAGGACCTGACCCCGAAGAACGAGAAGAAGCTCGACTGGCGCATCGACCGGGAGGAGCGTGCCAACGAGCATACGCTGCGTGATATCACCGCGGCTCACGTGGAATGCCCGCGATGTGGCCACCTGCAGCTGGAAGCGAGCCACTGTGCGCGCTGCGGCATCGATATTGCGGCGGCGATCAACGCCAAGCGCAAACAGGACCTGATCATCGAGAAGCGACTTCGCGAGCTGCGTGGCACCAGGAAGATGACTCGCAGAGCGTCGAACATCGCCCGTTTCCAGACGCGAGCGCCGGATCCGACGCCCGAGCGGCCGCCGACCAAGCCGGGTAAGATCAAATCCTGGTTCAAGAAGACTTCCTGATTCTCCATTAATGACCGACGAAAGCGCACCTATCGGAGTGTTCGACTCCGGCATGGGCGGTCTCACCGTGCTGCGCGCGCTGGAAGCGGCGCTGCCGGGCGAGTCCTTCATCTATCTCGGCGATACGGCACGTCTGCCCTACGGCAGCAAGAGTCCGGGCACCGTGGCCCGCTATGCGCTGCAGGCTTCGGAGATCCTGGTCGAGCGCGGTATCCGGGCGCTGGTGGTTGCCTGCAACACCGCCTCGGCATTTGCACTCGATGCGCTCGCCGAGCGCCATCCGGAGCTGCCGGTGTTCGGTGTGGTGGAGCCCGGTGCGTCGGCGGCGGCCGAGGCGCCACGCGGTGCGTCCGTCCTGGTGCTCGCCACCGAGAGCACCGTGGCAGGCGGGGCGTATCAGAAAGCCATCCTGAGGCTCCGGCCCGATCTGAAGATCCACGCGCGGGCCTGCCCGCTGCTCGTTGCCCTGGCCGAGGAAGGTGAGCACGAAGGCGAGTTCTGCGAGCGTGTGCTGGGTCACTATCTGCATGGCCATACTGCCGGAGGCAGCGTTTCCGATCCCGCGGTGGTGGTGCTCGGCTGCACGCACTTTCCCGTTTTCCGCGAACCGCTCAGGCGCCTTCTGCCGGATCACACGGTGGTGGTGGACTCGGCAGCCACCACCGCAGAACGGGTTGCGGACGCGCTGGTGTCATCAGGCGCGACCGCACGCCACCCGGGGCGCCTGACGCTGCTCGCCACGGACGGGGTGCGACGGTTCACGCGGGTGGGTGGCTACTTCCTGGGGCGTCCTCTGGATGCCGTGGAGCTCGTCGATCTCTGATATGCACAGCGGCTTACGACCCGCACCTCACTCGTAATCGGTTTTCTGGCGATACTCGCAGAGATCCTCGATGACGCAGGCGCCGCAGCGCGGTTTCCTGGCCGTGCAGACGTAACGGCCGTGCAGAATCAGCCAGTGATGCGCATCCTTCCGGTATGGTTCCGGCACCAGCCGCAGCAACCGGTCCTCCACCTCCCGAACGTTTTTTCCCGGCGCGATGCCGGTGCGGTTGGAGACGCGGAAGATGTGCGTGTCCACGGCGATGGTGGGGTGACCGAACGCCGTGTTCAGCACCACGTTGGCCGTCTTCCGGCCGACTCCGGGTAATGATTCCAGTGCGGTCCGGTCTTCCGGCACTTCGCCGCCGTACTGATCGATGAGGATCCGCGACGTCTTCAGGATGTTTTCGGCCTTGGTGTTATAGAGACCGATGGTTCTGATGTACGACTTCAGGCCCTCCAGACCCAGCGCGAGGATGGCCTGGGGGGTGTTCGCGACCCGGTATAGCTCGTGGGTTGCCTTGTTGACGCTCACATCCGTGGCCTGGGCCGAAAGGATTACGCTTATCAGGAGCTCGAACGGGCTGCCGTACTCGAGTTCAGTTGTCGGTGACGGGTCGTTGGCTTTCAGCCGTTCGAAGATCGCCGTACGTTTGTCCCGGTTCATGTTGCCTCGTCGTTCTGTGCTTCGTGTGTCGATTCGTCCCGCCGGCGCCAGCCGGCGGCGTTCATGGCGGCCAGCAGCAGACCGGCGACGATGAAGGCGCCGGGTGGCAGGGCGGCCAGCAGCAGTCCGGAATCCGTCAGATTCAGTTGCCACGCCGCCGCCGCGGGACCGAACAGGCCCTCCATCTGAGCGAACAGCCCGCCGGTGGCCAGCAGCTCGCGCGTTGCACCGAGAACCACCAGCGCGAGCGCGAAGCCCGCCGCTGTTCCAGCGGCGTCCATGAGCGCCGCGCCGACCGGCTGACGACTTGCGAAGGCCTCGGCCCTGCCCAGGATCATGCAGTTGGTGACGATGATCTGCACGAACAGGGCGATCTTCAGATAGACGTCATAGGCCAGAGCCTGCAGAGTGAGCAGTGCGACGGTGGTGAAGGTAGCGATGATCAGCACGAAGCAGGGCAGCCGCGCAAACGGGGGAATGTAGCCGCGCAGTGCGGCAATGGTCCCGTTGGCACCCAGCAGCACCAGCGCGCTGGCGGCGGCGAGGCCCAGCGCGTTGGACACACTGTTACTGACGGCCAGCAGAGGGCAGAGACCGAGCAGCTGGGTCCACGCCGGATTGTTGGCCAGCGCGCCTTCGCGGAAGATTCCGGCGTTCATGAACTGCACAGCGGCCGGACCGGGCCGAGCTGCTCGGGCGCGTCGAGCGCTGCGGCGAGCCCGTCGGTGATCGCCCGTGAGGTGATGGTGGCGCCGGTGATCGCATCCATGGCCCTGAGCTCGCCTGCGCTCGTCGACGTCAGGCTGCCGAGCCAGCCTTCCTGCAGAAAGCCGGTGATCCCGGGCGTTTCCTGGTGCCCGAGGATCACTACCCGTGCCAGCCGGCCATTGCCTTTCAGGGTGAACAGCAGCCGGATAGGGCCGCCGTAGCCCCTGACGTCCCGGCGGGCGACCAGCATCCGACCGCAGTCGTCCCAGATCGCGGGTTGAACGGCGAGATCCGGGACCAATGCGTCGTCGACGCGCCGTCCGAGCACGTCTGCCAGTACCGCCCGCTCGGCCGCCGTCTCGTTGCGGCTGATCCTCGACTCCGTCAGTCGATGGGTGGCGGCCAGCGCCAGCGCGCAGCCGAGGGCGATGGCCGCTACGGTGAGCACTGGCTTGAGCTCAGCCATGATCCGGCTCCGGTGCGCGGGACAGGCGGCGGTCCAGATAAGGCGTCAACGCGTTGCCGAGCAGGATGCCGAAGGCGATGCCATCCGGGTAGTTGCCCCAGGACCGGACCAGAAAGGTCATGGCGCCGACGACGATGCCGAACAGCCACTGACCCAGATGACGCTCCGGATGGGTGACCGGATCCGTTGCGACGAAGCAGGCAGCCATCAGCGTGCCGCCGCTTGCGAGGTGGTACGCGGGCGAGCCCAGGCTCGCGGAGCTGCCGTTGTCGTAACCTGCGAGACCCGCCACCACCAGGGTCAGCAGCATCCCCGCGGCGGGCCGCCAGGCAGCGATGTGCCGTCGGAACAGCCACAGACCGCCGGCGGCATACGCCAGCGCGACCCACTCGTAGCCGGTGCCGCCAAACTGGCCGAATCCGGAGTCGGATAGCCAGACGTCCGCCACGGTGGCGGCGCCCCGGTACTTGAACGTGGTGAGCACGGTTGCGCCGGTGAGGCCATCTACGGCAGAAGCTCCGGGTACCGGCCAGCTCGCGAGCGCCCCCGGCAGGCTGACCAGCACCGCTGCATAGCCCACCATGGCGGGATTGAAGACGTTGCTGCCGAGACCGCCATAAGCATGCCTGCCGAGTGCCATGGCGAGGACGGTGGCCAGGACCACGGGAAGTACCGCGCCCGGCGGCAGCGCGGCCGCCAGAATCAGCGCGGTGACGAGAGCGGCGGCGTCTCCGTCCGTGACCTGCACGCCGGGCTGCCGGCCGCGCAGTGCCTCGCAGACGCGCTCCGTTACGGCAGCCGTGAGCACCGCGGTGACCAGGTTGACCGCGACGCCGTAGGGAGCGATCAGCAGCGCTTCAGCCGCGAGTCCGGGCGTGAGGCACACCGCCACCGTGAACATGAGGGGGCGCGTTCGCGTCACACTCGCGTCAGCCATCGGGATTCATGCCGGTAGATGAACGCGCGGCATCGTGCTGAAGACTCGACAGCCGGGCGGCGCGGCGATCCCGTGCTGCGCTGGCGCGCCGTGCGAGTCGCTCCGTCCGTTGGTCCCCATGTCGACGTGCCTGCTCTGCCAGCCGTCCGGCTTCAGCGTCCCGGGCGAGACGTACCCGCGCGGCGCGGAACGTACCGGCAAGGTCCAGCCCGCTCGGACATTCGGGATTGCACAGTCCGCATTCGATGCAGCGGTCGAGACCGGCATCCAGCGCACTGGTCAGATCTTCGCCGCGACTCGTCCACCACAGGCGTGCCACCGGCAGGGATTCCGGGCAGACGGGCTCGCAGCGGTTGCAGCGGATGCAGGCACCGGTCTCAGCGGGCGGTGCGGGTACATCCTGCAGTGACAGGGGCTGCGTCTCGATGCAGTCCACGGGACACGGCGGCAGGCACAGCTCGCAGCCTGTGCAGCGTTCGGCGATGACGGTGTGGACGAAACGGGGTGCGCCGACAATGGCGTCCACCGGGCAGGCGTCCACGCACAGGAAGCAGCCGATGCAACGGGCCTCGTCGATGCGGGCGACCACCGGCACCGGTGTGGGTATCGATCCCTCCAGAGGCCTGCCGAGCAGGTTGGCCAGCTTGCGCCGGACGGGCTCGCCACCGGGTGGGCAGAGGTCGATGGAAGCACCAGCGGCCACGGCTTGCGCGTAGGGTCGGCAGCCGGGGTAGCCGCATTGTGCGCACTGAGTCTGGGGCAGCAGTGCGTCGATCGCATCCACCACCGGATCGCTGTGGCGCGGAAACCGCCGGCCAGCCCAGGCGAGCAGTATGACGAGGCCGGTCACCAGACCGGTCAGCGTTGCGATCTCGATGGTCATGCCGGTCACAGGCTCAGTCCGCCATGCCGGCGAATCCCAGAAAGGCCAGGGACAGTATGCCGGCGGTGATCAGGGTGATCGGCGCCCCGCGGAAGGGTTCCGGTACGGCGGCGTGGTCGAGACGCTCGCGTATCGCGGCGAACAGCACCATGACCCCGCTGAAGCCCAGCGCCGCCCCGATGGCGTAGGTGAGCGTGCCGCCGAACGTCAGCTCCTGCTGCAGCGCCAGCAGGGCAACGCCCAGCACCGCGCAGTTGGAGGTGATCAGAGGCAGGTAGATACCGAGCACCTGATGCAGCAGCGGGCTGGCGCTGGCGATGTAGAGCTCGGTGAGTTGGACCGTGGCCGCGATCACGACGATGAAGACGATGATCCTGAGATAGGTCAGATCCAGCGGTACCAGCACCCCGTGATAGAGCACCCAGCTGGCCGCCGCGGCCAGGGTCAGCACGAACGTGGTGGCCAGGCTCATGGCGGTAGCGGCATCGTAACGGCCTGACGCGCCGATGAACGGACACAGCCCTAGGAACTGTGCCAGCACGAAGTTGTTGACCAGGAGGGCGCCGACGAGAATGAGGGCGAGGTCGGCCATCGGTACGCGCTGCTCAGCGCACGGTCATGCCGGGTTCGGCTCCGCTGTCGGGCCGGATCAGGAAGATCTCGCTGCCGCCTTCACCAGCAGCGAGCACCATACCCTCGGAGACACCGAAGCGCATCTTGCGTGGCGCCAGGTTTGCCACCACCACCGTGAGCTGTCCGATCAGTGACGGGGCATCGTAGGCCGACTTGATTCCCGAGAATACCGTCCGCTCCTCGCCGTTCCCCAGGTCGAGGCGGAGCTCGAGCAGCTTGTCGGCGCCTTCCACCGGCGACGCGTCGACGATGCGGGCGACCTTGAGCTCGACCCGGGCGAAGTCGTCGATGGAGATGTGATCCGGGTCCGCAGAAGAAGCGTTAGCCCTGCTGTCAGCACCCGTCGCGGCCGGCGACGCCGATGCTCCGGCCGGCGTCTCCCGGGAGGCCTCGATCAGCCGGTCCACCGTTTCCCGCTCCAGGCGGGCAAAGAGTGGTTTGAACGGATGGATCGTGTGATCGAGAAGCGGTGCGTCCAGGTCCGCCCAGCTCAGCGGCTCCACGTTCAGGAACGTTTCCGCCTCTGACGCCATCTTCGGCAGGATGGGTTTCAGGTAGATCACCAGCAGCCGGAACAGATTCAACCCCATGCTGCACACGGCCTGTACGCGGTCCCGCTGGTCGGGTTCCTTGATGAGCTGCCAGGGCGCGCTCGCGGCTATGTACTGATTCGCGAGATCGGCGAGCCGGGTGATCTCACGCACGGCGCGGCCCGTTTCGTCGGCCTCGTACCAGGCGGCGATCTGTTCCGCGGATCCGGTAAACGTCTGCCAGAGCGTCTCGTCGTCGAGCGCCGCGGCGAGAACGCCATCGAACTGCTTGCTGATGAAGCCGGCGCAACGACTGGCGATGTTCACGACCTTGCCGACCAGATCCGAGTTCACCCGGGCGACGAAGTCGTCCAGGTTGATGTCCATGTCGTCCACGCTGCCCGACAGCTTGGTGGCGTAGTAGTAGCGCAGGTACTCGGGCTCCATGAACTTGAGATAGGTCGCGGCATTGATGAACGTGCCGCGGGATTTGGACATGCGCGTACCGTCCACGGTGATGAAGCCGTGCACATGCAGGCGGGTGGGTGTTCGAAAACCGGAAGCGTCGAGCACCGAAGGCCAGAACAGCGCGTGGAAGTTGATGATGTCCTTGCCGATGAAGTGATGGACCTCGGTATCCCTGCCGGGCAGCCAGTAGTCGTCGAACGACACCTCGTTGTGCCGGTCGGCATAGTTGCGGAAGCTCGCCATGTAGCCGATGGGGGCGTCCATCCACACGTAGAAATACTTGTTCGTGGTACCGGGAATGAGGAAACCGAAATACGGGGCATCGCGGGAGATGTCCCAGGGCTTCAGTCCGTCCTCGAACCACTCGCCGAGCTTGTTGGCGACCTCGGGCTGGACGGTGCCGCTGGCGAGCCAGCTTTTCAGAAAGTCGGTGTATTTCGGCAGATCGAAGAAGTAGTGCTCCGAAGCGCGTACCTCAGGTGTGGCGCCGGACAGGGTCGAGCGCGGACTGCCGAGCGCCATCGCGTCGTACGTGGCGCTGCAGACGTCGCAGTTGTCGCCGGGCTGATCGGGCGAGCCGCAGTTCGGGCATGTACCGCGCACGAACCGGTCGGCGAGGAACATGGACCGCTCGGGATCGTAGAGCTGCTTCACCTCCTCGGTGAAGATGAGTCCTGCGTCCGAGAGCCGCGTGAAGATGAGCTCGGCGTACTCGCGGTTCTCGTCCGAGTGGGTGGAGTAGTAGTTGTCGTGGCCGATCAGAAATCCCCGGAAGTCCCGCTCGTGCTCCTCCCGGATCTGCTCGATCAGCGTTTCGGCATCGATGCCGCGGGACTCCGCCATGAGCATGGTGGCGGTTCCGTGCGTATCGTCCGCGCAGACGTAGATCACCTGATGACCGCGCATACGCTGAAAACGCACCCAGATGTCGGTCTGGATGTGTTCCAGCAGGTGGCCGAGATGGATCGCGCCATTGACGTAGGGCAGGGCGCTCGTGACCAGAATACGTCGGGACATGGGAGCCGTGAGGTCGCTGCGGGCTGAAAAATCGCGACTATACCGGCAACTCACCTATAATGCGCGGCCTCGAAAACCCGACCCGCACCGGACGGTGCGGACGAACGCTTCGTGAGCAGAGAGACCATACATGCGCATTGAGGCCTTTCCCGATCCCTGTCTCGGCACCCCCTGGGGTGAGCTCGGCGCACGGATTCTGTCCAGCGGCAACAAGGTTTCCGTGACGCTGGGATATCCGGCCCGGGGTGCGGAAGATGACTACGCCCGGGCGCTGGCCAACTTCCTCGGGGTCGATGCCGTGACGCTCGATCTCAAGTTCTCACCCCCGTCTGGCCGCGGTATCAGTCAGGTCCGGCACATCATCGCGGTCGCTTCCGCCAAAGGCGGCGTCGGCAAGTCCACCACCGCCGTGAATCTGGCGCTGGCGCTGACTGCCGAAGGCGCCAAGGTCGGGCTTCTGGACGCGGACATCTACGGGCCGAGCCAGGGCATGATGCTGGGTGTGCCCGAAGGACGCCGGCCGGAATCCAAGGACGGCGGGAAGTCCTTCCAGCCCATCAAGGCACACGGTATCCAGGCCATGTCCATGAGCTTCCTGGTGTCCGAGTCCACGCCCATGGTCTGGCGGGGCCCCATTGTGTCCGGCGCCCTGCAGCAGCTGCTGACGCAGACCGCCTGGCATGATCTGGATTATCTGATCGTCGACATGCCGCCGGGCACGGGTGACATCCAGCTCACCCTGTCGCAACGCGTACCCGTGGCCGGCGCGGTCATCGTCACCACCCCACAGGACATCGCACTGCTGGACGCGCGCAAGGGCATCGAGATGTTCCGCAAGGTGGACATCGCCGTACTGGGCGTCATCGAGAACATGAGTACGTTCGTCTGTCCGAACTGCGGCACCGAGAGTCACCTGTTCGGTGAAGGCGGTGGTGAGAAGATCGCCCGGGAGTGTGGCGTGCCGCTGCTGGCCGAGCTGCCGCTTGCCATGGAGATCCGCGAGCAGGCGGATGGCGGCAGGCCGACGGTGGCCGCCGACCCGACGGGCGCCATCGCCGCCGTCTACCGGCGCGCCGCCAGGCACATGGCCGCGCGCCTGTGGGCGGTCAGCCAGGGAACCGGCGGCCAGGCTGGCATTCAGATCACCATGACCGACGACTGACAAGCGGTACAACGGAGTGCGAAGAGCCAGATGACGATCAAATCAGACCGCTGGATCCGGGAAATGGCCGGCAAGGGCATGATCGAGCCCTTCGAACCGGGACAGGTCCGCTATGCCGGGGATCAGAAGGTGATCTCCTACGGAACCTCGAGCTATGGATACGACGTGCGCTGCGCCCCGGAGTTCAAGGTGTTCACCAATATTTACTCCGCCACGGTGGACCCCAAGGCCTTCGATCCGCGCAGTTTCGTGGACGTGTCGGGTGACGTCTGTGTGATACCGCCCAATTCCTTCGCGCTCGCAAGCACCGTGGAGTACTTCCGGATTCCGAGGGACGTGCTGGTGATCTGCCTGGGAAAATCGACTTACGCGCGTTGCGGAATAATCGTCAACGTCACGCCGCTCGAGCCCGAGTGGGAAGGGCATGTGACCCTGGAGTTCTCCAACACCACCAATCTGCCCGCCAAGATCTACGCCAACGAAGGGGTGGCGCAGATGCTCTTCTTCCAGTCGGATGAAGCGTGCGAGGTGACGTACAAGGATCGGGGCGGCAAGTACCAGGGCCAGCGGGGCGTGACGCTGCCGAAAACCTAGACGGGCTACGTCGGCAGACGCATCAGTCGATCAGCACCTGGCCCGGTCCGGCGGCGGTGCCCGCATCGACCATACGGCCGATGACGGTCGCCGTCTCACCCGCCTCGGTGAGCAGCTCAATGGCCCTCGGCGTGTCCGCCGGCGCCACCGCGATCACGAAGCCTATTCCGAGATTGAAGGTGCGCTGCATTTCCTGCTCAGCCACGTTGCCGGCCTGCTGCAGCCAGCTGAACACGTCCGGTCGCGCCCAGCTGTCGAGATCAACCAGGGCGGCCAGTGGCTTGTCCTCGAACATCCGCGGCAGATTCTCGGTCAGCCCACCGCCGGTGATGTGGCTCATGCCCCTGATGGTGATCGTCTCCTGCAGAGTCAGCACGGCCCTCGCATAGATGCGGGTCGGTGCCATGAGCTGATCGAGCAGGGCAGCGTCGAGCCGTGTCCCCGTCTTCTCGACGATGCGCCGGATCAGGGAGTAACCGTTGGAGTGGGGGCCGCTCGAGGTCAGGCCGATCAGCACGTCACCGGCAGCGAGATCTGCGCCGCTGACGATGGCGTCCTTCTCCACGACGCCGATGCAGAAGCCGGCCAGGTCGTAGTCACCACCCGGATAGAACCCCGGCATCTCCGCGGTCTCGCCACCGACCAGCGCGCAGCCGGCCAGCTCGCAGCCACGGGCGATGCCGTTGATCACGCGTTCCGCCACCTCCACGTCGAGTTTGCCCGTGGCGTAGTAGTCGAGGAACAGGAAGGGCTCCGCGCCGGTGACCAGTACGTCGTTGGCGCACATGGCGACCAGGTCCTGTCCGACTCCGTCGTGACGGTCGTGGTCGATGGCGAGCTTGAGCTTCGTTCCGACACCGTCGGTACCGGTGACGAGTACGGGATGGCGGTAGCGAGTGGGCAGCTCCGCCAGTGCGGCAAAGCCACCCAGACTGGAGAGCTGCTCGGGACGGCGGGTCGCACGGGCGGCGGGACTGATGCGTCGCACCAGCTCCGCGCCGGCATCGATGTCGACCCCGGCATCACGATAGGTGAGACCTGCCGGTGGTGGCGTCTGACTGGGGTCGCTCAAGGGGTCTAATCCTTCGCCGAACGGGTTGCGCGAGCCGTTGCCGGCCGCCTCGCGCGGGGCCGAGAGTGTACCAGACCTGAAAATTCGAATTCGGTAAACTTGCCGCCCTCGAACCCGGCACGGGAAACGGCATTGCGTAGCCTGCTCACATTGCTTCTGGTGCTCTCACCCCTCGGCGTCGTCCGGGCGGCCGAAGTGGTGCCGTGGCTGTACGAGGTGGCCGTACCCGTCACCAATCAGTCCGACGGTGAGCGTCGCCGCGCGTCATCGGAGGGACTGGCGGTGCTGCTGACCCGACTCACCGGGCTTGCCGACGTGCCGCGCACACCGGAGGTCAGCAAAGCTCTGTCGGCGCCGGACGGTTACTACAACGAGTTCCACTTCACCGTCGACGACGAAGCCGTGGCCGCGGGCGAGAGTGGACTGCGCGTGGTGTTTCA
Source organism: Gammaproteobacteria bacterium (assembly GCA_003247835.1). Taxonomy (GTDB): domain Bacteria; phylum Pseudomonadota; class Gammaproteobacteria; order Pseudomonadales; family Azotimanducaceae; genus SZUA-309. The sequence continues at coordinate 87,824 of QJYB01000091.1, forward strand.
GTTCGATCCGGATCCGGTGCTGGATCTGGTCCGGCGCGCCGACCTGCCCATCTGGCGGGCGAGCCGCGAAAGGGTTCTGGTCTGGGCAGTGATCCAGGAGGGCAGCGAGCGCACGATCGTCGGTGCCACCAGCGACCTGCCGCTGGTGAAAGGTCTGAACGACGAGGCACGGGCACGTGGCCTGCCGCTCAACCTGCCGCTGCTCGATCTGGAAGACCAGCTAGCCGTGGATCCCGCCGCGATCTGGGGTCGGCTGTCCCAGGTCATCGATGCGGCGTCGGAGCGGTACGGCGCGGAGGTGCTGCTGCTGGGACGCATCACCCCTTCGGCCGACGGTTGGCAGAGCGACTGGGAGTTCTGGGTGGATGGGGCGCTCGTCCCCCATACCGCGCAGGGACCCGATCTTGCCGCTCAGGGGCGGGAGGTGGTGGACGTGCTCGCCGACGAGCTGGCCGCCCGCCGGGTCGTTCATGGCCGCGAGGCGGGACGGCTGGCCATCTCCGTGTCCGGTGTGGAAAGTCCGGCCGCCTACGGTGCGCTGCTCGGTTATCTCAAGAGCCTCGAGTTCGTGCAGAACGTTGGTGTGTCCGGCATCCGGGACGGACGGCTCTGGCTGGTTGTCGACACGCCGGCGGAGGCGCCCCGGTTGCTGGAAACCTTCGAGCGGGACGGGCAGCTCAAGGACGATCAGCTGGCGCTGATCGATGGCGCGGACCTGAGACTGGTCTGGCGCGGGGGTGGCTGATCTGAATCTCTCCCAGCTGCCGAACTTCATCACCGTGCTGCGCATCCTGCTGGTGCTGCCCACGGCATGGCTCCTCGTGATGAACCGCTACACCGAAGCGCTGGTGCTCATGGCCGTGGCTGGTGCCAGCGATGCGCTGGACGGTGCTCTGGCCCGTCGTTTCGGCTGGATCAGCCGGTTCGGCTCCGCCATGGATCCCGTGGCAGACAAGCTGCTGGTGGCGGCCATGTTCGTCGTGTTCACCCTCCAGGAACACATTCCCATCTGGGTGGCCGCCATCGTCCTGGGCCGGGATGCGATCATCCTGGCAGGTGCCGGTGCCTACCGGCTGCTGTTCGCACCCATCGAGTTCGCGCCGACACTGGTGAGCAAGGCAAATACGGCCACGCAGATCGTCATGCTGCTGCTGCTCCTGCTCGGTCTGTGCGGTTTCGGGCGCCTGTCCACCTTCGCGCTGTCGGTGGTGGATCCGTGGTGTTTCTATCTGCTGGCGGTGCTCGGTATCGGGTCCGGCCTCGATTACGTGATTACCTGGGGTGCGAAAGCGATCCGGCAGGGTCGGACCGGCGCCCGATGAGATCTCCATGACCGAGCCGACTGGCCAGCTCACCATCCCGCTCAACCTGAAGGCGCTTCACCGTCTGGAAGACTTCGAACCCGGAGCCAACGACGAGCTCCTGGCACGGATCCGGGAGCAGGCTGGCGGGGCCGGTCTGCCTGGACTGTGGATCTGGGGTAGTCCCGGCAGCGGCAGAAGCCACCTGCTGCAGGGCGCCTGTCAGTCGGTGCAGGACCGCGGCGGTCGCGCCAGCTACCTGCCCCTGACGCAGCTGCGCCACGAGCCGGAGGTGCTGGACGGGCTGGTCGCGGACCTGATCGCCGTGGATGACGTCGAGACTTGGCTGGGCTTGCGGGAGCTGGAGATCGCGCTGATGGGTCTCTACCAGATGCAGATCGACCGGCGGCGAGCGCTGCTGCTTGCGGCGGGTCAGAGCGCCTCGCGGCTCACGTTCCAGCTGGCAGACCTGGGGTCGCGTTTCCGTTCCCTGCCGTCGTTCGTCGTTGCCTCGCCGGACGACGCCGGCCTGCGACGGATTCTTACGGCCAAGGCGCACCACCGCGGGCTGGTGCTGAGTGAAGGTGTGCTCGATTACTGGATGCATCGGGGACCCAGATCTCTGCCGCGGCTGCTCGAGCAACTCGCCCTGCTGGACGCGCGCGCCCTGGCCGAGCAGCGTCGCATCACGGTGCCGCTCATCAAGTCGGTGCTCGGCCTGTGAAACGGCTGCTCTGCACCGGTGGCGGAACGGCGGGTCACGTGGTCCCGACGCTGCCCGTGATGGAAGCCTTCCTGGCCGACGGGGTGCGCGTGGATTTCATCGGCAGCGGCAGCGATCTGGAACGGAGCCTGGTGGCGCCGCTCGGTGTGCCGTTCCACGCCATCTCCGCAGGCAAGCTGCGTCGCTACGTGTCTCTCGAGAACGTCATCGACGCCTTCCGGGTGCTCGTCGGAATGGTGCAGGCGCTGATACTGCTGGGGCGGTTGCGACCCGACGTGGTGTTCTCGAAGGGGGGCTTCGTCAGCTTTCCCGTGGTATTTGCCGCCTGGTGCTGGCGGGTACCGGTGGTCGCCCACGAGTCGGACCTGAGCCCGGGACTCGCCAACCGGCTCGCGCTGCCGTTCGTGAAGAGCCTGTGTGTGAGCTTTCCTGTCACCAACCCGGCACGCTTCTCCGGAGAGCTGGTCTATACCGGCACACCGGTCCGGCCGGCGCTGCTCGCAGGAGATGCGGCGCGGGGCAGGGCGCTGCTCGAAGCGCCGGAAGGTAAGCCGGTGATCGTCGTCACCGGCGGCAGCCTCGGAGCGGAACGGATCAACTCCGTGGTTCGGGAGGCGCTCGAAGCGCTGACCGACCGGGCCGTGATTGCCCACGTCTGCGGGCCAGGCAGGACGGTCGCCCTGGAGGTCGAGGGCTATCACCAGTTCGAGTACGTCCGGGAGTCCTGGGGCGATCTGCTGGCGGCGGCCGATCTGGTGGTGTCCCGCTCCGGTGCCAACACGCTCTACGAGTTGCTCTGTCTGCACAAACCCAACCTGCTCATCCCCCTGTCACGCCGGGCGAGCCGTGGCGATCAGATCGAGAACGCAGCCTGGTCCGAGTCGGAGGGGTACAGCCGGGTGCTTGCCGAGGAGGACCTGGATGCGGTCTCGCTCGTGCGGGCCGTGGATGAAATACTTGCGGACCTGCCGGCGGCTTCTGAGAGAATCGCCGGTTTTTCAGCGCCGGACTCCGTCGCGCTCATCGTCGACGCCGTCCGCCGTGCCGCCGCCTGATGGGCGCGTACCCTGTAAGCGAGAAAGAACCCATGTACAAGATCAAGACCTTCAATCAGATCGCGGTGCGCGGACTGGAGCGGTTTCCGCGCAACGGCTACGAGGTCGGCTCGGAAATCGCCGATCCCCACGCCATCCTGCTGCGCAGCCACAAGCTGGACGCTGCCGAGCTGACACCGAATCTCAAGGCCGTGGCACGGGCAGGTGCAGGGTTCAACAACGTGCCGGTGGACGCCTGCACCGAGCATGGCATCGTCGTGTTCAACACGCCGGGCGCGAACGCCAACTCCGTCAAGGAGCTGGTGCTGGCCGCGCTGCTCATCGCCGCTCGTGACGTGGTCGGTGGGGTCCAGTTCGTGCGGGGTCTGGCGGGCATCGACGACGAGGCGGAGCTCAACCGTCTCGTCGAGGCGGAGAAGAAACGCTTCGGGGGCAGAGAGCTCTACGGCAAGTCGCTGGGGGTGGTGGGTCTCGGTGCCATCGGCTCGCTGGTTGCCCGGGCGGCACTGGACCTCGGCATGGACGTGCTCGGTTACGACCCTGCCATCTCCGTGGACGCGGCCTGGCGCCTGCCCTCCGAAGTTCAGCGGATGGAGAACCTGCCGAGCCTGTTCTCACGCGCCGACTTCGTGACGCTGCACGTGCCTCTGCTGCCTGAGACGGAAGGTATGATCAACGAGCAGAGTCTGCGATCGTTCCGACCGGGCAGCGTGCTGCTCAACTTCGCGCGGCAGCCCATCGTCGACACCGCAGCCCTGATACGGTCACTGAAAGAGGGCCGGGTAGGTATGTACGTCGCCGATTTCCCCGTACCGGGGCTGGTCGACCATCCGCGGGTGCGGCTCACCCCTCACCTCGGTGCGAGCACCGAGGAGGCGGAGGAGAACTGTGCGGTGATGGCGGCCAATCAGCTGATCGCATTCCTGGAAACGGGCAACATCCAGAACTCGGTGAACTTCCCGGCGGTGAGCCTGGAACCCGCCGGCGGCTATCGGCTGGCGGTCACCAACCGCAACGTGCCGGGCATGCTCGGCAAGATGACGAGCATACTCGCAGCCCACCAGATCAACGTCGTGGACATGATCAACAAGAGCCGCGGAGACGTGGCTTACAACCTCATCGACGTCACCGACGAACCGTCAGCTACGCTCATCGAAGGTATCTGCTCCATCGACAGCGTCATGAACGTGCGCGAGTTCAAGATGTAACTCAGGGCAGCGCGCCGAACCGGTAGCCCCGCTTCGCCTGGCGATGACGGAAGCGCAGCGGCGATATCAGGGCGCGTTCCGCGGCAGCCAGCGGCTCGAAGCTGCGACGGATTCTCGCTGCGATCAGGTCTGCCGCCAGGTGACTGGTCACGGTACCCATTGAGCCGTGGCCGACGCTGACAAGGCGTTCCACGCAACTCTGTCCGTCTGCATCGTACAGCGGCCCCACCACGGGATTGCGGTCCGAGGAAACGGTCCGCTCACCACGGCAGGTGCGCACCGGTAGAGCGCCGTCCTGCTCGAGTCGATCCACGTGGGTAAGATTCCGTCGCGTCGCCCGATCCGCGGGCCAGGGTTCGTATTCGTAGGTGGCACCGGCGGCAATCAGGTTTTCCACGGCACCTGGGATGCGGCCGGGCATCGGCGTGACGTAGCCGTTGCCGACGATGGGCACGGTGAGTCCTGCGAGCGCGCCTTGCGGTCGCAGCACGTCGAGCTGACCGTGAACGCGTCCGAGTTCCAGATAGGCCGCACCGTCGAAGCGGCGTACGTCCATGCCGCAGGCCAGTATCGTGAGATCGTCGGGCCAGTCGTCGAGCCGGCAGCCCGTGACGACCTCGATGCCTGGATGATCCAGCAACGTCTGAGTGAAGGTCGGTGTGTCCACCAGGCAGGCGTCGGCAAACCACAGCACCGGGCGGGGCAGGCTCAGCGCCGTGGCACCGGCGATCTCGGCCGCTTCGGGTCCTTCCACGAGCCGGACGTCGATGCCCGTCGGTGCGAATACCCGGGCCACCTCCGCCAGCCGTTCCGCCGGGTAGTTGGGTGATGGGATCTGCAGCGCCCCGGTCCGGTGCACGCCGGTGCCGGGCTGGTCGGCGAACCTCGCGACGGCGGCCAGGGCATGGGCATAGGCCACCGCCCTGAGCGTGGATCCCGGGCTGCCGTCGTGGTGCAGGCGCGGATGCATGACGGTGGCAGGCATGGCGCTCGCACCGGAGGCTGGGGTGGAAGCCTGCTCCACCACCCGTACCTCGCTGCCCGCCTCGGCAGCTGCGCGGGCGACCGAAGCTCCGGCGATACCGGCACCCACGACTGACACGCGGCTCCACGGAAGCAGCCTCGGGCGACCCTCGCCGGTGAACGCGCCGGCCAGGCTCTCCCGCTTGTGCGGCCGCTGATCCACCCGACGCATGTCGAATCCGGCGGCTCCCAGGCCACGTCGCACCCGTCCAGCCGAGGTGAACGTGGTGACCCGGGTTCCCCGGGTGGCTGTGCGACCGATGTCGGCCAGCAGGCCGTCTTCCCACATGGCCGGATTCCGGTCCGGTGCGAATCCGTCCAGCAGCCAGAGGTCGAAGGGCTGGCAGCCCTGGTCGAGCAGGTCCGAAATACCCGCGGCCGCCTGGCCGAAGAACAGGCTCAGCACGACCCGCCCGTCGTACAGCCGACGCTGGTGCCAGCCTGGCAGCAGCGGTGGGTAGCAGTCGCTGAGTTCCCGGTAGACGGGCTCTTCCGCCTGCCGCTCCCGGCTCACCCGGTCCAGATCCGCGGGATCGAGCGGTGCCGCCTCGAAGCTGATGAAGTGCAGCGGGACATGTGCAGCCAGACAGCGGCGGGCCGCCACCACGAAGTTCAGGCCGGTGCCGAAACCCAGCTCGCCCAGGCGCAGGCCGCGACCGCTGGTGAGCATCTGATCGAAGCCGGCCGGCTGTAGAAAGACACGCTCCACCTCCTGGCGACCGTCCCGGGCATGGTAGATGTCCTCGAACGTCCGGGAGTAGGGCTGGCCGTCCCGCCAGAGCAGATCTGCCGGTTCGATCACTACCCGTCTGGGCCGGTGGCACGGGGCCTGTCGTCGTCCCGTATCCACTCACTCCAGGAACCGGGGTACAGATAGGGTTCAGGCAGCCCGGCGTGGCGCATGGCGACGATGTTGTGAGCGGCCGTCACTCCGGATCCGCAGTAGCAGACCACGTCGCCGTCCGCAGGGAACCGCCTGGCGAGCACCGACGGCGACCGGAACCTGCCGTTCGAGTCCAGGTTTTCCTGAAATGGCCGGCAGATGGCACCCGGAATGTGGCCTGCCACAGGGTCGATGGGTTCTTCGTCGCCCCGGAAACGGGGTTCCGAACGGGCATCCACCAGAACGTATGCGGTGAGATCGGCAGACAGCCGGTCCGCGTCGATGATCCGGGTCAACGGCGACCGGATGGAAAAACTGCCGGGTGCCGGGGGTGGGGTCTGCACGGTCAGGGGCACGGGCCAGGCCGCAAGGCCACCGTCGAGCAGGGCCACCGCCTCGTGACCGAGCCAGCGCAGGCACCACCAGGCTCGTGCGGCGAAAGCACCACCGGCGTCGTCGTACACCACCACCTGATCCTGGTCGTCGATGCCCAGCGTCCGAAGCTTCGCCGCCAGCGCTTCCGGATCCGGCAGTGGATGGCGGCCGCCACGGCCCGGTGCCGCGGCCAGATCGTCATCCAGGGACAGATAGCGGGCACCGGCGATATGGCCTTCCAGATAGGCCCGACGGCCCAGATCCGGGTCTGCCAGGCTGGCACGGCAGTCTAGAAATTTGACAGAATTCCCCGCCTCCAAGGCAGCGGCAGGGTCAATCAGCGTGGTGTAAACAGGCACTTTCGGCTTCGACTTTGACTTGAATTGGTGCTCGATGCCCCAATTTTGACATGATGCGCGCTGGATGCGCTGTCTTTGTCCCGTCCGGACCGGCGGCAGTTGGCTAAACTGAAAACAATGTCGGCTTACGCTGGTGTTTTCGGGGGTCTCTTGTCAGAATTTTACGCATTGGACACCCCGCGACATCCACCCCATCGACTCACCGCGCTTTCCGATAGCGCGACAAACGGAGACATACAACGGTGAATGCCCTTCTGGACTGGCTCAGCCACGGGCTCTTGAACTTCTCGCCCCTGGCGCTCGTCATCACCACGCTGGTGCTGACCCACATCACCATCGTCTCGGTGACCGTGTACCTGCACCGGTACTCCGCGCACCGGTCACTGACCCTGCACCCGGCTCTGCAGCACTTCTTCCGTTTCTGGCTGTGGATGACCACCGGCATGACCACCCTGGAGTGGACGGCCATCCACCGCAAGCATCACGCGGTCTGCGAGACCGAGGACGATCCGCACAGCCCGCAGATCAAGGGGCTTTCACGGATTCTCTGGGCCGGTGCCGAAGAGTATCGCATCGAAGCGGCAAACGAGGAGACCCTCAAGCGCTACGGGGCGGGCTGCCCGGATGACTGGATGGAGCGGAACGTCTACAGCCGCTTCCCCACCGGCGGGATCACGCTGATGATCCTCATCGATCTGGCGCTGTTCGGCGTCATCGGCGCAACGGTATGGGCGGTGCAGATGATCTGGATTCCGTTCTTTGCTGCCGGAGTCATCAACGGTATCGGCCACTACTGGGGTTACCGTAACTTCGAGTGCCCGGATGCGGCCACCAACATCGTGCCCTGGGGCATCCTGATCGGCGGCGAGGAGCTGCACAACAACCACCATACCTACCCCAACTCGGCCAAGCTGTCGCAGAAGTGGTTCGAGTTCGACATCGGCTGGTTCTGGATCCGCCTGTTCGAGACGCTGGGTCTCGCCAAGGCGCGCAGCACCGGACCGGTGACCCACACCGTACCGGGCAAGCAGACGCTGGATCTGGACACGGCCTGGGCGGTGGTCAACAACCGCTTCCAGGTGATGGCCCATTACGCCGAGAACGTGGTCAAGCCGCTGGTGAAGCAGGAGCTGGATGCGTCCGCCCGGGTGATCCGCAAGGCTAGGCGGGTTCTCACCCGGGAAGACTCGCTGCTGGACGATGCCGGTCAGAACCGCATCGACGAGCTCGTGAACCAGAGCCCGAACCTGAAGATCATCTACGAGTTCCGCCAGCGCCTGCAGAAGGTCTGGGCCAAACGCGGCGGCAATGCCGAGGACATGCTGGCGGCGCTCAAGCAGTGGTGCCTGGACGCGGAAGCCACCGGCATTCAGGCCCTGAAGGATTTCGTCTCCGAGCTCAGAACCTACGCCATGCCCCAGGCAAAGCCTGCCTGAGGTAAAAAGGCGAAAAATGATCAGACCGGCGCCGAGAGGCGCCGGTTTTTTTTATCCGTCAGTCCCCCGTCGTTGGGCGATGATTACATGCGGGGTACGCGTCCCGTTACATACGCGGGACGGTGCGGATCCCCAGCAGATCCAACCCGAGCTTGAGCCGTTCCGCGGTAATCCAGCTGAGTGCGAGGCGCGAGCTCCGTACCGGTTCCGCTTCGTTCAGGATCGGGCAGCTTTCGTAGAAGCGGGTGAAGGCAGCGGCCAGCTCGAACAGCCAGCTGCAGAGGAAGTGGGGATAACCCTCCCGCGCGGACTGTTCCAGGACTTCCTGCAGTCGCAGCAGCACCACGGCCAGGGTGCGCTCCTCCTCCCGGTCGAGCCGGATCTCGCCGGCCAGCACCGCATCGTCCAGGTTGCCCCGTCGGAAGATGCTCTGGATGCGGCTGTAGGCGTACTGCAGGTAGGGCGCCGTATTACCGTCGAAAGACAGCATCTGGTCCCAGTCGAAGACGTAGTCGCTGGTCCGATTCTTGGACAGGTCCGCATACTTCACGGCGCCGACCCCAACGGCGTCGGCCACGTCACGTCGTTCCGCCTCTGAAAGCTCCGGATTCTTCTCACCTACCAGGTTGTAGGCCCTGGCCACCGCCTCGTCGAGCAGGTCGTTCAGCTTCACCACGCCGCCGTCCCGGGTCTTGAACGGCTTGCCGTCGCTGCCGAGCATGTTGCCGAACGGCTGATGTTCCAGCGACAGACCGTTGCCGGCGAAACCGGCTTCGCGGGCCACTGCGAAGACCTGCCGGAAGTGCAGCGCCTGACGGGCATCGGTCAGGTACAGAGACCGATCCGCCTCGAGCTGCCGGGCCCGGTAGCGGACGGCCGCCAGGTCCGTGGTCGCATACAGGTAGCCGCCGTCGGATTTCTGGACGATCAGCGGCAGGGGCTTGCCGTCCTTGCCTTTGAACTCGTCCAGGAAGACGCACCGGGCCCCCTCGGAGACGGTCAGCAGCCCCCGGGCTTCGAGCGCGGCGATCACCGCGGGCAGGTCGTCGTTGTAGGCACTTTCCGCCATCACGTCGGCCAGGGTGAGCGTCACGCCGAGACGGTCGTAGGTGGCCTGGCAATGGGACAGGGAAATCTGAATGAACCGGTGCCACAGCGCGCGGGTGTCCGCCTCGCCCGCCTGCAGCGCCACCACCTTGGCCCGCGCCCGTTCGGCGAAGGTGGCGTCCTCGTCGAAACGCTGTTTGGCGGCACGATAGAAGTCCTCCAGATCCTTGAGCTCCTCCGAGCCCTCGCCAGTCTCCTCCAGGTAAGCCAGCAGCATCCCGAACTGGGTGCCCCAGTCGCCGACGTGGTTCTGCCGGATCACGGTGTGACCGAGCGCGGCCAGGATACGGGCGAGGGCATCGCCGATGATCGTGCTGCGCAGATGGCCGACGTGCATTTCCTTGGCGAGGTTGGGACTCGAATAGTCGACCACCACCCGTTGCGGTGATCGAACCGGCTCGACGGGCGGCGTTTTCAGGGCACCGGCCAGAAAGGCGGGTTTCAGGTGGATGTTGATGAAACCCGGCCCCGCGACCTCGAGGCGGTCGACCAGATCCTCGACCTGCACCTCGGCGACGATCTGCTCCGCGATCTGGCGTGGACTCCGCTTCGCATCTCCGGTGAGCGCCTTTGCCGCCGCCATGGCGCCGTTGGCCTGGTAGTCGCCGAACTCGGGTTTCCCCGACGGCTGGACGAGAGGCGCGGCATCGCTGCCCGTCACCCGGGCGAACGCACGGGCGAAGCGGTCGGTGAGCAGGGCACGCAGGTTCATGCTGGCTCAGGCCGGGGCGACGTCTTCCGCCTGCAGACCCTTCTCCCGATTGGCCACGGTAAAGGTCACCGCCTGGCCGTCCTTCAGCGAGGGTCTGCGTCGACCGTCTTCGGTGTCGCCCCGTATGGAACGCTGGTGAACGAAGATCTCTTCGCCAGACTCACGGACGATGAAGCCGAAGCCCTTGGTCCGGTTGAACCACTTCACGGTACCGGATTCCCGGTCGCCGGAGGCCGATCGGGGCTGGGGTTCCTGCCGTCTGCGGCCTCCGTTCGCCGGCTTCTCCGGCTGCTTGCGTGGGCGGCTGGCCGCAGGTGCTGCCGCCGGTGCAAAACGCAGGCTCAGATAGCCCTGGGCGAGCAGGGATAGAGCGGCGATGACGAACAGGGCCAGGGAGCTACCCGGCCAGAGCCGGGTGGAAAGCTCGACGGTGACGGCAGCCAGCAGAAGCGCGCTGGCCGCAAATATGAAAAACGTCCTCATGGTAGTTGCTGTGATCTCAAGTGCGTGGTGGATGGATCGCTGGTGCCTCGGGCAGTCCCGGGCGGGCTCGGGACCGATGTCGGGTCCCGGAAAAAGCGCTGCATCATACCCAGTGACGGTGGCAACGGGAACCCGGGTCGGTGGCGGGTCGGTCCGGAACTGTCAGAGTCTTCGGGCGTGGACAATGACGACGTCCGTTTCGGGAACGCCGGCCATTCCTGCCTCGAGGTGGGTATCGACCAGCTCGATCTCGTGCACCACCTCCTTGCCGGCGATCACCTGGCCGAACACGGTGTAACCGGGGGTCACGCGACTGCCGTCCAGATGCGGGTTGTCCTTGACGTTGATGTAGAACTGGGTATCCGCCGAGTCCGGATCTGCCAGGCGGGCCATGGCCACCGAGTACTTCCGGTTGCTGAGCCCGTTCCTGGACTCGTTGTCTACGGTACCGGGCGGATCGCGGTAGGTTAGGTTGGCGTCGTAGCCGCCCGCCTGGATCACGAAGCCCGCCACCACCCGGTGGAAGACCAGCCCGTCGTAGAAGCCGTCGTCCACGAGGGCCAGGAAGTTGGACACCGATTTCGGTGCCTTGTCGGGATAGAGCTCGATGTCGATGTTACCGAGGCTGGTTTCGAGACGGACCAGAGGGTTGCCGGCTGGCTCGACGGGTTCCGCCGCGAAGGCGGCTGTGGCGACACACAGCAGAACGGCAGAGAGGATTCGTGAGAGTCGGTGGGATCTATGCATGGCGCGCAGTGTAGCGGGAGTGCAGGCCGCGCCGGTAGCCCGTTGCCCGGTCCGGCCCGATCAGCCCAGGATGGTCGGTTCATTACCCGCCAGCACGTCCAGGTAGGCGAGGACCGCGCGCTCGAGCCCCATCTTCAGCGCGTCGCTGATCAGCGCGTGGCCGATAGACACCTCCGCCACCTCGGTGATCTGCCGGAACAGCACCAGATTGTCGAGGTCGAGATCGTGACCCGCGTTCACGCCGAGTCCGAGCTGACTGGCGAAGCGGGCCGCGGCCTGGTACCGGTCGAACTGGGCCAGGGTTGATGCGGCATCCGGGCCCTGCTCGGCGAAAGTATCCGCGAATGGCCCCGTGTAGAGCTCGATGCGGTCCGCACCCAGGGACTTCGCCCGCTCGATCTGCTCCTCGACCGGGTCCATGAAGAGGCTGACCCGGGCGCCCGCAGCGTGATAACGACCGATGGCTTCCGCGAGCCGCGCCGTGTCCCCGGACAGATCCCAGCCGTGGTCCGAGGTGAGCTGATTGTCGGCATCCGGAACCAGCGTCGCCTGAGCCGGACGGGCCGACTCGATGAGCGCATCGAAACCCGGATAGCCGTTGTCCCGCGGCGGCGCGAACGGGTTTCCCTCGATGTTGAACTCGATGGTCGGGTGGTCCTCGAGCAGGGCAGCCAGATCGTAGACGTCGGCTGGCCGGATGTGGCGCTGATCCGGGCGCGGATGGACGGTCACGCCCGCCGCACCGGCACTGATAACAGTGCGCGCGGCCCAGAGGACGTCCGGAGTCCGGCCCTCGCGGGCGTTTCTCAGCCAGGCGATCTTGTTGACGTTGACGCTCAGTACGGCCATGTGAACATCAGTTCCACGCGGACCGGCGCGGGCGCGCCTTGATCGCCACACCGAGGATCAGGCCGGCGAGCACCAGACCGCCGCCGATCATCAGCCAGCGTTCCTGAACGTTGTCCTCGAGCGTGGCGATGTTGGCCACCAGCTCGTCAACCTCGGCGCGGAGCCGGTCGTTCAGGGCAGTAAGCTCCTTGTTGGTTTCGTTCTGGGCGATGGCGCCGGCAGAGATCCGTTTCAGCTCGGCGAGCTCCTGCTGCAGCGCCTCGACCTGGCGGCTGAGATCGGCATTGCTCTGATCCGCCTCGCCCTTGCCCGACTGCAGCGTGGCAAGCTGCTGGCGCAGGCTTTTTACCGTGTCACTGAGCTCGTCGACGCGACGGTTCGCTGCGGTGAGCCTGTCCTTGGCGATGGGCTGAGTCACCAGGTACTGCTCGGGCAGCCAGCCCTCCATGCCGCCTTCCGTGCGCACCTGCACGAAGTTGCTGTCCTCGTCCCTGCCGAGAATCTCGAGGCGGGTACCGCTCGGCAGACCGCGATGCAGAATGCGGTTGGAGTTGGACGGCCCGCTGCGCAACGGCACCGTGAGCACGTCGGAGATGTACGCGGTTTCTGCACGAAGGGTGTCCGGCAGCATGACCATCACCATGGCGGCGAGCAGCGCCGCAGCCCTCAGCCTCCTGCGGGCTCCGGCCGCGATGGTGGGGTGCGGTGGTTTGGGTGTGAAGGATTCCATAGTCGATCTGCTCAGGTTCTGTTCGGGGGAAGACGAGGCTGCGGCCTGTTCAATGGGAGGCCCGGTCCGCCGGATCGGCGGTACCGTCGCTCTCCGGCTCGTGCAGGTAGCCCTTGGCCGCCAGGTAGCCGATGGTGATGAGGATGTACAGGAAGGTGAGCGCGAAGCCGCCGATCAGCTTGTAGCTCACCCAGAAGTCCAGCGAAAAGTTGTAGGCCACCACCAGGTTCAGCGCACCGGCAAAGAGGAAGCCGGCTGCCCAGCCGAAGTTGAGCCGGGCCCAGACCTCGTCGTGCAGGGACATCTGGGCGCCCAGCATGCGGTGCAGGGCGTTCTTCCGGGAGAAGAAATGACTGCCGACGAGTATGGCCGCGAGCAGCCAGTTGACGATGGTGGGCTTCCAGAGAATGAACGTCTCGTTCCGGAATACCAGGGTCAGGCCGCCGAACACCATGCTGGCCCAGAAGGTGATCTTGAGCTCCCGGCTC
>QJYB01000129.1 GCA_003247835.1 Gammaproteobacteria bacterium
CAGGCGACCAACCTGCGTTTTCTGCCCGATCCCGAGCTCTCACAGGAGGCCATACGTCGGCTTGTCAACGTCAGCATCAACCTGGCACTGGCTACATCGGAGCTTACCGCGACGTTTTCCGCATCCGGCTTCACCGATTTCACCACGCTCATTCTCAATGCCCAGGCCGCGCTCGGTGACGCGGAGGCACCCTCCGAGCTCGCCCTGGCACTGGACTATCGAATCCATCACATGCTCGTGGACGAGTTTCAGGACACGTCCGTGTCCCAGTTCCGGCTGTTCGAAAGGCTCGTCTCCGGGTGGACAGGAACGGATGGCAACACGTTTTTCGCCGTCGGTGACCCCATGCAGTCAATCTACCGGTTCCGCGACGCTGACGTCAGTCTCTTCTACCGCGCATGGCGGCAGGGTATCGGCGGTGTGCCGCTCGAAAGGGTAGCGCTGACCAGTAATTTCCGCGCCGATGAGCGACTTGTCCGCTGGCTCAACGAGGCGTTCAGCCGCATTCTTGGTGGCGGACAGGATCCCGTGCTCGGGCGTATCGCCTACCGTCCGGCCGCGCCGACGCAAGCGGCCACTGGTGATGGTCCGGCAGTGACGTTGTTCCGCCACGCGAATGCGATAAGTCAGGTGGATACCGTCGTCGAGCACATCGCCGGACTGCTCGCGGAAACCGACGGTACCATCGCGCTGCTGGTTCGAAACCGTGGCCATCTGACGGAACTGATTCGTACGCTTCGGGACCGTGGTATCCGCTGGCACGCCAATGACATCGACCCGCTGCTCGACAAACCGGTCGTGCAGGACCTGCTGACGCTGATCGCGGTGCTCGCCGATCCGCGGGACCGACTGGCGTGGTTCAGTCTGCTGCGGGCGCCCTTCGTCGGTCTCACGCTGCAGGATCTACAGGTGCTCGCGGATGCGGCAGATGTGTCCACCTTTCCGGCAGCCATTCTCGACGCCGCCCATCCGTCCATTTCGTCTGCCGGCAGTATCCGCCTTGCCCGGCTGGCCGAAGAATGGCGGTACTGCTCGAAGCGTCTCCACGAGGTGCCGCCGCGGAGCGTGGTGGAGACGCTCTGGGTGCGACTCGGCGGCGCAGATGCCTATGCAGACCCGACCGCGCTGCTGCATGCAACCCGGTTCCTCGAGCTGATGGAATCGCTCGGATCCCGCGCGCTGTCTCCTGAGGCACTGCGCCAGGCTGCGGCCACGCTCTTCGCCGCGGACGTGACGGAGAGCCGCCTGCAGATACTCACCATTCACAAGGCCAAGGGATTGGAGTTCGACCACGTGCTGCTGCCGTTTCTCGAGCGGATCCCCCGCGGCGACGAGGCCGAGCTGCTGTTGTGGCGGCCACTGCCGGAAGGACTGCTGATGGGCGTGCGGGAAGACGAAGGTCCCTACGAGTGGCTCGCACGGGAAAACCAACTCCGGGACCGACACGAACGACAGCGGCTCCTCTACGTGGCCTGCACCCGGGCACGTCGATCGCTGACCCTGTTTGCGATGGACGAGACACGTCCCCGGGAGAGCTCGCTGCTCGCCATGCTTGCGCCGATACTCGATGACGGACCGTCCGAGGCTCTGCGGATCGTATCCGTCGCCGCCGAGGCGACCGCGGCCGGGCCCGTTCAGGCCGATCTCTTTGCGGAACCCGTTGAGGCCCGTACACCGCCCCTACTGACCAGGCTGGTCGATGGGTACCGCTGGCAGGCGTCGGCGAGACCGCTTGCCCGGGCGGCGCAGCCAGCCCCGGCGCCTGCACCGGAAGATCCACTCGCCGCGCGTGAGGAAGTGCTGCTCGGCATCGTTGTTCACGCGGCGCTGGAACGGCTATCGCGATCCGCGCTACCAGCAAACGTTCCGGCCTTCCTGGCCGCCCGGGAGCCCATCTGGGTCCGGCAGGCAAGCCATGCGGCCCAGGCAAACGGCCACACGATTCCACAGGATACCGCGGTCCGGGTTGGCAGAGAGGTCGCTCGTCAGATCGGGGCCGTGCTGAACGATCCGGATGGACGGTGGCTGCTCGCGACCCGGGAATCCGCGAAGGCAGAGTTCGCCATCACGGTATCTCTGCCGCAGGGAACCGAGAATCTCGTGCTTGACCGCACATTCGAGGAGAACGGTCGCCGCTGGGTCGTGGACTACAAAACCTCCGTCCCGCCCGAAGGTGTGGACGTGGAAAGTTTCCTCGGTGCGGAGGTCGCCCGCCATCGCGGTCAGCTCGAACGCTATGGAGACGCGGCGGGCGCGCTGTTCGGGAGCGCCGTGAGTCTCGCCGTCTACTTCACCGCCCTGCCCCGCCTGGTCTTGTTGAGCGGATAGCACACATCCGTAAGGTTGATTTGTAACGCGTGGGGAGTACCATTCGGGGTTCGTTCGGTCATGGCACCGAATGTGAAGACAGCGAAAACAGCGAAGACAGCAAAGAAAGTCGTGATGACCAGCCCGCACAACCAGCTGACCGGAGAGGCGCAGTCGCCGGCGCGGTGGTGGGCAGGCTATTACTTTTATACCGACTAGCCCTACCTTCCATCGAGCGAAGGTAGTGCGAGCTGCCTTCGACAGGAAACCCCGTCAGGCAGCGCCGGCGGGGTTTTTTATTGCCGCGCCGGAAGATCAGGAGACGAGACATGAGCCAGCTGGAAAACCTGAACATCAGGGCGCAGGAAGTGCTGATCACGCCGGAACAGCTCAAGGCGAGCCTGCCCGTGCCGGAGCGCGTGCAGCAGCAGATCGAATCCGCGCGCAACGCCATCCGCGACATCCTGAACCGCACCGATCAGCGACTGCTGGTGGTGGTCGGGCCCTGCTCGATCCACGATCCCGAGGCAGCTCTGGACTACGCCCGGAGGCTGGTAAGCCTCAGCCGCGAACTGGAGGACAGCCTGCTGATCGTCATGCGCGCATATTTCGAAAAGCCCCGCACGACGGTGGGCTGGAAGGGGCTCATCAACGATCCCCACCTGGATGACACGTTCCGCATTGCCGAGGGGCTCGGTATCGCCCGCAAGCTGCTGCTCGAGATCGCGGAGCTCGGTCTGCCTCTGTCCACGGAGGCTCTGGATCCGATCACGCCCCAGTACCTGCAGGACCTGATCAGCTGGTCTGCCATAGGCGCCCGGACCACGGAATCCCAGACGCACCGTGAGATGGCCTCGGGTCTGAGCTCGGCAGTGGGCTTCAAGAACGGTACCGACGGCGGTCTCGACGTGGCGCTGAACGCGCTCAAATCGGTGGCCTCGCCGCACAGTTTTCTCGGCATCAGCCCGTCCGGCCAGGTCGCCGTCATGCACACCCGTGGCAACGCCAACGCGCACATCGTACTGCGCGGCGGAACCAGCGGTCCGAACTACGATGCCGCGAGCATCGCGCGCTGCGAGGCGGCGCTGCGGTCGGCCGGGCTCAAGGAGAACATCATGGTGGATTGCAGCCATGCGAACTCGAGCAAGGACCACAACCGTCAGCCGGTGGTGGCTGCGGACATCGCCCGGCAGATCCGTGATGGCAACCGCTCGATCGTGGGGCTCATGATCGAGAGCAACCTCGGTCCGGGTAATCAGTCACTCAACGCGGATCGCAACAAGATGCGCTACGGCGTCTCCATCACGGATGCCTGCATCGACTGGCAAACCACAGAATCCCTGCTGCGTACCCTGGCCCGCGACGCGGGCCCGGCACTGGCAGCGCGGGCCGCAGAGGCTTCTCCAGCCTGACGGATTTCCGACGGTGGTGGCGCCGGGTGCACCACCGTCAACGGTAGTAGGCATTCTCCGTGAGGCTGTGATCCGTCACGTCGCGGATGGCGGTGAGCTCGGGAATCTGCTCGAGCAGTGAGCGTTCGACGCTGTTCTTCAATGTGATGTCGACGGCCGCACAGCCCTGGCAGCCGCCGCCGAACTGCAGGACGGCCACGTTGTCTTCCACCACCTCGATCAGGGTCACCATGCCGCCGTGAGCCGCGAGGCCGGGATTGATCTCGTTGTAGAGCACGTAGTTGATCCGGTCTTCCAGCGGCGCGTCCTCGCCCACCTGCGGTACCCGGGCGTTGGGCGCCTTGATGGTGAGCTGGCCGCCCATCTGATCCTGCTGGAAATCCACCACCGCGCCTTCGAGATAGGGAATGCTGCGTTCCTCGAACCAGGCGGTGAAGCCCTCGTAGGCTACCGGCAGGTCTCCTGTCTGCTCCTCACCCGGGCGGCAGTACGCGATGCAGGTTTCCGCATGGGGGGTCCCCGGCTGAGCGACGAACACCCGGATGCCCACGTTCTCGTCTTCCTGCTTGGCCAGAAGCTCGTTGAGGTAAGCCTGCGCGTTGGCGGAAATCTCGATCATCGATAATACCCAAGTAATTCAGTCAGGAATTTACCGGATCTGTGGTGCCCCGGCAACCGTCATGAGCGTGCCTCATCTTGGCTTCGAGGGACCTTCAGTTGCCTGTGGTGGCGTCGCCCCTACACTGTTCGGCTCCAGAAGTAAGACCTGACGGCCGCTCTGCGCCTGAACTATGACCGACACCCTGCTGGCCCGACTCGATGCCACCCTGAACGAGCGTATCCTCATTCTGGACGGTGCCTATGGCAGCCTGATCCAGTTACTCGGCCTGACCGAGGCCGACTACCGGGGTGAGCGCTTCGCGGACCACGGCCAGTCCGTGCGGGGTAACTACGACATGCTCTGCCTGACCGCGCCCGAGATCGTCCGGGATGCCCATGCCCGTTATCTCCGAGCCGGGGCGGATATCATCAAAACCAACTCCTTCACCGCCACCCGGGCAGCCCAGGCCGACTACGCACTGGAACCCTACGTGGTCGAGATCAACGAGCAGGCAGCGCGTATTGCGCGCGCCGTGGCCGACGAGTTCAGCGCATCGGGTCACCAGCGTTACGTGGCGGGCGTGCTCGGTCCTACGACCCGATCTGCCAGCCTGTCGCCGGACGTCAACGATCCCGGTTTCCGCAACATCACCTTCGCCGATCTCGCCGCCGACTACGGCGCTGCTGCCGAGGCCCTGCTCCGCGGCGGCGCAGACGTGCTCCTGCTCGAAACCGTGTTCGACACGCTCAATGCCAAGGCCGCCATCTACGCGATTCTCGACCTGGAAGCCCGGCTTGGTCGGCGGATCCCCCTGATGATCTCCGGCACCATCACCGATGCCAGCGGCCGCACCCTGTCCGGTCAGACCTGCGCGGCATTCTGGACCTCCGTTGCCCATGCCCGTCCGATCTCCGTGGGTTTCAACTGCGCCCTCGGCGCCGACCAGCTGCGACCTTACGTGGCGGAGCTGTCACGAATCGCCGATGCCCGGGTCAGCGCCCATCCCAACGCCGGCCTGCCGAACGAGTTCGGGGCTTACGACGAAACGCCGGAGAAAATGGCGGCCACTCTCGGCGAGTACGCGGACAGTGGCCTGGTCAACATCGTCGGCGGCTGCTGCGGCACAACGCCGGATCACATCGCCGCGATCCGCGAGCGTCTCGAGGGCGTCATCCCGCGCCACGTTCCGGACGTTGCAAGAACGCTTCGCCTCGCCGGGCTCGAACGGTTCGAGGCCGGGGCGGAGACGCTTTTCATCAACGTCGGCGAGCGGACCAACGTCACGGGTTCCGCCCGGTTCGCCCGGCTGATCCGCGAGGGCGACTACGACTCGGCGCTGAAAGTGGCCCGCCAGCAGGTGGAGAGCGGCGCTCAGATCATCGACATCAACATGGACGAGGGAATGCTGGATTCCGAAGCCGCCATGGTGAAGTTTCTGAACCTGGCGGCCTCCGAGCCGGACATTGCCCGGGTGCCCGTGATGATCGACTCGAGCAAGTGGGACATCATCGAAGCGGGCCTTCGCTGCACCCAGGGGAAGTCCGTGGTGAACTCCATCAGCCTCAAGGAGGGTGAGACGGCGTTCCTGGACGCGGCGCGGCTGTGCCGCCGATACGGTGCAGCCGTGGTGGTCATGGCCTTCGACGAGACCGGTCAGGCAGACACCCTCGAGCGTAAAAGAGAGATCTGCTCACGATCGTACGGGCTGCTCGTCGACGAGGTCGGCTTCCCGCCCGAAGACATCATCTTCGATCCGAACATCTTCGCCATCGGTACCGGTATCGATGAGCACCGGAACTATGCGGTGGATTTCATCGAGGCCTGCCGCTGGATCAAAGCTGAGCTCCCCTACGCCTCCACCTCAGGTGGGGTGTCGAACGTCTCGTTCTCGTTCCGGGGCAACAACGGCATCCGGGAGGCCATCCATACGGTCTTTCTCTATCACGCCATTCGGGCCGGTCTGACCATGGGCATCGTCAACGCGGGTCAGCTGGGGATCTACGAGGATCTGCCGGAAGACATCCGCGAACGCGTGGAAGACCTGGTGCTGAACCGTCGCGAGGACGCGACGGAGCGACTGCTCGCGGTGGCGGAGTCCTACGCCGGACAGGGTGGCAGCGGCCAGTCGGTCGATCTTTCCTGGCGCGACGGTACCGTGGGCGAGCGGTTGAGCCATGCTCTTGTGCACGGCATTACCGACTACATCATCGAAGATACGGAAGCCGCCCGTCTCGAGGCAGACCGGCCCATCGAGGTGATCGAAGGTCCGCTCATGGATGGCATGAATGTGGTGGGCGACCTGTTCGGTGCCGGCAAGATGTTCCTGCCCCAGGTCGTCAAGAGCGCTCGCGTGATGAAGCAGGCCGTAGCCCACCTGGTGCCCTTCATCGATGCGGAAAAGGGCGGAGGCGTTCAGAGCAAGGGCCGGATCGTGATGGCGACGGTCAAGGGCGACGTCCACGACATCGGTAAGAACATCGTCGGTGTGGTGCTCCAGTGCAATAACTACGATGTGGTGGACCTGGGCGTGATGGTCCCCATGGAGAAGATTCTCGACACGGCCATTGCCGAAAACGCGGACCTGATCGGTCTCTCGGGCCTCATCACGCCGTCACTCGACGAGATGGTGCAGGTGGCCTCGGAGATGCAGCGCCGCGGACTGGCGATTCCGCTGCTGATCGGCGGCGCCACCACCTCCAAGGCACATACCGCGGTGAAGATCGAACCTGCGTATCGGAACGGCCCCACCGTGTACGTACCAGATGCGTCACGGAGCGTCCGGGTTGCCACGAGCCTGATCTCGACGGATCTGAAGGCGGACTTCGTCACGAGCACGCGCGAGGAGTACGAAGTGATCCGCCGGCGCAGCAGCGAGCGGGCCGATCGACGCGTGATTCTACCGCTGGAACAGGCTCGCGCACGGGCACCATCTTTCGACTGGGCGAGCTACCAGCCACCGGTACCCAACCATCCCGGTGTGCACACGGTTACCGTCGATCTGGCGGATCTGGTCCCCTACATCGACTGGACGCCGTTCTTCATGACCTGGGAGCTGGCCGGCAAGTACCCGAAGATCCTGGGAGATGCCGTGGTGGGTGAGAGCGCCAGGAGCCTTTTCGAGGACGCCCGACAGATGCTCGACTGGCTGATCGCCGATGGCCGGCTGGCCGCGCGCGGTGTGTTCGGCCTGTGGCCGGCCAACCAGCTGACTGGGCTCGATGATGTGGTGCTCTACACGGATGATCGACGGGGTACGGAGCTGGCGCGGCTGCACTTCCTGCGCCAGCAGACCGACAAACCGGACGGCCAGCCCAACTACTCTCTGGCGGATTTCGTGGCGCCACCACCCACGGCCGACTGGCTGGGTGCATTCGCGGTCACCGCCGGTCTCGGTATCGACGCCGTGCTCGCCGATCATGCCCACGACGACTATGCCAGCATCATGATCAAGGCCCTGGCCGATCGCCTGGCGGAAGCCTTTGCCGAGTATCTGCACCGCCAGGTGCGCATGGAACACTGGGGTTACGCCGCGGGAGAGAATCTGGACAACGAAAGTCTGATCCGCGAAGCATATCGCGGAATCCGACCGGCACCCGGATATCCGGCCTGTCCGGAGCACAGCGAGAAACGGACTCTGTTCGAGCTGCTCGACGCAACCGAGGTCGCCGGGATCAGCCTGACCGAGCACTTCGCCATGCTGCCGGCGGCGAGCGTCTCGGGCTGGTACTTCTCGCACCCGGATGCCCGGTATTTCGGGGTCGGCAAGATCGGCGCCGACCAGGTAGCTGACTACGCGATCCGCAAAGGCATCAGCGAGGATGCCGCCGGCGCCCTGCTCCGCCCCAGCCTCTGAGGCGAGGCGGCCTCACAGCGGCCGTCAGGCCAGCGGCGTCCAGCCGGAAATGAAGTGCAGGGCCATGCCGAGTACGGCCAGGAAGATGACCAGAACGGCCTTGACGTCGGCCTTGTTGTCCGCCGCACGTTCGGCTTCGATGCGCTCGTTGGTATCCAAGAAAGGTTCCTCGACGTGACCGGAATGCAAGGTCGCGCAGTCTACCCAGGCCGCTGATTCAGCACAATATTTGCGCATTCAGCCTTCTAAGCATAGGCCGAAGGGTTCCTTCGTCACCCATACCGCGGGTGGTACCTTGCCGAGCCTCTAGACTGTCTCAGGGCCCGGCCCTCCGATGTACCGCTACGATACCTTCGACAAGCAGTTCGTCACCGAGCGTGTCGCCCACTATCGGTCACAGACGGCGCGCTATATCGCGGGTGAGCTGTCCGAGAACGAGTTCCTTCAGCTGCGACTGCGCAACGGCCTGTACGTGCAGCGTCTCGCCCCCATGCTGCGGGTTGCTGTGCCCTACGGCACGCTGAACTCGAAGCAGCTGAGGCAGCTCGCCTTCATCGCCCGCCATTTCGACAGGGGCTACGGACACCTTAGCACCCGGCAGAACGTTCAGTTCAACTGGCCGCTGCTGGAGGAGGTACCAGACATCCTGGCTGCCCTGGCGGAAGTGGACATGCATGCCATCCAGACCAGCGGTAACTGCATCCGCAACGTCACCACCGACCAGTTCGCGGGCGTCGCCAGCGACGAGTGGCTCGATCCCCGCCCGTTCTGCGAGATCATCCGTCAGTGGTCCACGTCGCATCCGGAGTTCGACTGGCTGCCGCGGAAGTTCAAGATCGCCATCACCGGCGCCCGGGAGGATCGGGCCGCCGTCGCAGTGCACGACATAGGTCTCAAGGTTTATCAGGAAGCAGGCGAAGCCCGCCTGGACGTGCTCGTCGGTGGCGGCCTGGGTCGCACCCCGGTTATCGGTGAGGTCATCCGTCAGGGGCTGCCGGCGCGCCACCTGCTCACCTATCTCGAAGCCATCATGCGTGTCTACAACCGCTACGGTCGGCGGGACAACAAGTACAAAGCCCGCATCAAGATCCTGGTCCGTGCCATGACCGCGGACGGCTTCCGGGCCCGTGTAGACGAGGAATGGGCACATCTCGAGAACGGTCCAAGCACGCTGACGGATGCGGAGCTCGAGCGGATGGCGTCGCACTTCCGGCCCTACGACTACCCGACGCCACCGGCGGACGACCTGGCCGCCGAGCGACTCGCCAACCCTGCGTTCAGCCGGTGGGTGGAACAGAACGTCTCTGCACACCGCGAACCAGGCTACGCCATCGTTACCCTGTCCACCAAGCTCACCGGCGTGCCACCTGGTGATGTCTCCGACGCGCAGATGGAAACCGTCGCGGACTGGGCAGACGAGTACGGGTTCGGCGAGATCCGCATCAGCCACGAACAGAACTTCGTGCTGCCCGACGTACCACGGGGAAAACTCCTCGAGCTCTGGCAGAAGGCGGGTGACGCCCAACTCGCTGCGGCCAATGTCGGCCTGATCTCCGACATCATCTGCTGCCCGGGCGGCGACTACTGCTCGCTCGCCAACGCCAAATCCATTCCGGTGGCGGAGGCCATCCAGACGGCGCTCGCCGATCTGGACTACCAGCACGATCTGGGCCCCATCGATCTCAATATCTCCGGCTGCATGAACGCCTGCGGACATCATCACGTCGGGCACATCGGCATCCTCGGTGTGGACAAGAAGGGGAACGAGTACTACCAGATCTCCCTCGGCGGCCACTCGGGAGGTAGAGGCATCGCAGCCTCTCTGGGAGAAATCGTCGGGCCGTCCTTCTCCCGTGACGAGGTGGCCGACGTCGTCGTGCAGATTCTGGCGAGCTACGTCGCGCTTCGGCACGAGAACGAAACGTTCCTGGCCTGTCTCCAACGCACGGGCATCAAACCCTTCAAGGAGAAAATCTATGGCACTGCTTGATCGGAATGGCGAGATCATCGAGGCCACCACCGTCAGCAACGGCGAAGGCGTCTCCGGCGGGCTGGCCATCACCCCACTCGAGGACTGGCAGGAAGACTCCGGTCAGGGCCTGCTGCTCGAACCCACGGACGAGCCGGACCGCCGCTTCCAGCGTGCACCCTTGATCGCCATCAACTTTCCGGCGTTCAATGACGGCCGC
Source organism: Gammaproteobacteria bacterium (assembly GCA_003247835.1). GTDB lineage: Bacteria > Pseudomonadota > Gammaproteobacteria > Pseudomonadales > Azotimanducaceae > SZUA-309. The sequence continues at coordinate 10,363 of QJYB01000129.1, forward strand.
GGCCTGTCCCTCGCCGTGCTGCTTCGAACCCGCTATGACTTCGCCGGCGAGCTGCGCGCGGTGGGCGACGTCCATCCGGACGTGATCCACTACATGAGGCGCTGCGGCTTCGATACCTTCCAGATGCCGGAGGGCAGAACCCTGCCACCGGCACGACACGATGCACCTTCCACGCTTGCACCCTACTCGGATTACTACCAAGCTTCGGTACTCCAACCGGAACCGGCGTACCGAAGGGTAAGGAGAGGTGCATAGCTTTGGTGTCGTAGAGTCCTTCTTCCTGATTTTCGCGGGCGCGGCCGTGGTCGCGACCGCAGCCCTCTATACCCGTCAACCGCTGCTCGTCGCCTACATCGTCATCGGCTGTGTGCTCGGTCCTCACGGTTTGAAGCTGGTCACAGACCCGGACCTGCTCTCGGAGATCGCCGAGATCGGTATCATTTTCCTGCTCTTCCTGGTGGGCCTCGACCTGCCCCCGTCGAAGCTCAGGAACATGGCGGGCGAAGGCGCCCTCACCGCGCTGGTGACAACCGTGGTCTTCTTCGGTATCGGCTTCGGCGTGATGGCCATTTTCGGATTCGGCACCGGCGAAGCGGTGGTGACCGGCCTCGCCGTGACCTTTTCCAGCACCATCCTCGGTATCAAGCTGCTGCCGACCACCGTGCTCCATCATCGGCACGTGGGCGAGATCGTGGTGAGCCTGCTCCTCATTCAGGACCTGATCGCCATCCTGGGACTCATTCTGCTGGCGAGCTATGGCAGCAGCTGGTCCGAAACCCTGGAATCTCTCGGCATGGCGCTCCTCGCGCTGCCGGTGCTGACCGCAGTGGCCATTCTCGGGGTGCGTTACCTGCTGTTGCCGCTGATCGCCCGTTTCGATGCGTTCCACGAGTTCATCTTCCTGCTGGCTCTCGGCTGGTGCCTGGGGCTCGCGAGCATCGCTTCGTTCTGCGGATTGTCCTTCGAGATCGGCGCCTTCGTTGCCGGGGTTTCGCTGGCGACGAGCCCGATCTCCCAGTACATCGCCGAAGCGCTGCGGCCGCTGAGAGACTTCTTTCTGGTGCTGTTCTTCTTCACCGTCGGCGCGGAGATGGACGTCGCGCTCCTGATGGACGTTCTCCTGCCGACGCTGTTCCTCGCCATCGCGCTGATCGCGGTGAAACCCGCCACGTTCGCCCTCGCTCTGAAGGTGCAGAAGGAGACTGTGACGACAGGCTGGGAAGTCGGTTACCGGCTGGGGCAGATGAGCGAGTTCTCCCTGCTGCTTTCCTATGTGGCGCTCGGCGCAGGACTGCTGACGGAAGAAGCGGCTCTCGTCATCCAGGGTGCCACGGTGCTGACCCTGCTGGTTTCGAGCTATCTCGTGATCTTCCGCTATCCGAGTCCCATCGCGCCGTCCGCCAGACTGCGACGGGATTGAGTCTGAGGGCCCGATGAGAGAACCGGCGTCAGGCGCCGTGAACGAGCACGCCCCGGCCCACCATCTGTCCGGCCAGTATGCGATCGATGGCGTCGGACACCGTATCCAGGGTGAGATCCACCCGCAGTGCGGCGAGCTCGGGCAGGTGCCAGGGACCCGCAAGCTTCTGCCAGATCTCGGCTTTCTGTGCCAATGGCAGCTGCACGGAATCCACGCCGAGCAGGTTGACGTTGCGGAGAATGAACGGCAGCACCGTCGCCGGAATTGCTGGTGAGTCCACCAGACCGCACGCCGCCAGACTGCACCCGTAGCGAAGCTGCTTGACGCCGTTGAACAGGATCTCGCCGCCCACCGTATCCACGGCGCCGCCCCAGGTCTCCTTGCCGAGCGGTCGGTCGGCCCCCGCCCGGGCTTCTTCCCGGGACAGGATCCTGGCGGCACCGATGCGCCTCAGGAAGTCGTGCTGGCTTTCCTTGCCGGTGACGGCGGCCACCTCGTAGCCCAGTTTGGCGAGCAGCATCACGGCCACCGAGCCGACGCCGCCCGTCGCGCCGGTGACGAGGACGGGCCCGGAGTCCGGTGTCGTGCCCGCCGCTTCCAGCTTGTGCACGCACAACGCCGCGGTGAACCCGGCCGTCCCCAGCACCATGCTTTCTTCGAGCGAGAGTCCCCGGGGCAGCGGCACCACCCAACCGGCAGGCACGCGGATACGTTCGCCGAATCCGCCTGGCGTGTTCATCCCGAGATCGAAGCCGATCACGACGACGTCATCGCCCGGCTTGAAGGCATCGGTCCGGCTTTCGACAACCACACCCGCCGCATCGATGCCGGGCGTGTGTGGAAAGTTGCGGGTCACACCCGGATTACCGGTAGCAGAAAGTGCATCCTTGTAATTGAGCGATGAGTAACGGACCTCGATCAGCACGTCCCCGTCCGGCAGCTCGTCCAGATTCCGCTGCACAATGCTGCGACGGTATCCGTCGTCCGTTTTCTCGACCAGCAATGCTCTGAAAGTGCTCATCTCATCCCTCTCAACCCGTCTCAGCGGTGTCCCATGCCCGTCACCCGGTCCGCCAGTCGTGCCACGGCGCCTTCCGCATGGGCCAGCAGCCGTTCCAGCGGTCGCTTGTGCTCCACCCAGCGCACCTCGTAGACATCCTTGTCGTCACAGGCCCTGGCCAGGTACTCGTCGCTGGTGCAGAGCTCGTCGACGAGCTTGCGCGCCAGTGCCCGATCGCCGTACCAGACTTCGCCCGTGGCGACTTCCAGCATGTCGAGCTGCGGACGTCTGGAGCCGACGAATTCCTGGAACAGCGCGTGGATGTCTTCCAGTTCCTCGACGAACTTCTGCCGACCCTCTTCCGTGTTTTCGCCGAGCACGGTCAGCGTCCGTTTGTACTTTCCGGCCGTCAGCAGCTCCACATCCACGTCATGCTTCTTCAGCAGCCGGTGGATGTTGGGAATCTGGGCCAGCACGCCGATGGAGCCGATCACCGCAAAGGGTGCGGCGAGAATTCTGTCTGCCACGGCCGCCATGAGGTAACCGCCACTGGCTGCAACCTTGTCCACCACCACGACCAGCGGGATGCCGTGCGCGCGAACGCGGTCGAGTTGAGACGCCGCCAGACCATAGCCATGCACCGCACCACCCGGGCTCTCCAGACACACGACCACCTCGTCCGATGTACCGGCCAGGGTGAGCACGGCGGTAATCTCGGTCCGCAGCTGCTCGACACTCGACGCCTGCATGTCACCCTCGAAGCGAAGCACGAAGATCCTGGGACGCACGGGATGTCCCTGGTCGCCATCCTCCTTGGCCAGCTTCACCGCCTGCTTCTGTTCCTGCTTGTGTGACTTGCTGTCGCGACGATGCAGCTTCTTGAACTGGGCCGGTGGCAGCACCGCCTGCCTGAGGCTGTCCTTCAGCGCGAGCAGCCGCTCGTTGAGCTTTCTGACCTCGAGGTGACCCGACTCTCCCTGCTGCTGGCGTCTGAGGCTGAACGCTGCAGCCGCAGAGAGCACAACCAGCACCGCCGCCACGACGGTCACGGTCTCGGCGAGAAACTGCAGATAGTCGTAGAGATGGTCCAAGGGTACGGATGCCTCGACAGCGCGAAGCGGGCTACTCTACTTGACCAGGCTGCGAATGAACATCCGCGCCCGGCAGCGTCGTATCGGGAACCGAATGCTTGATTCCGGCCTTTCCTGCGTGTGTGATAGCCGTCTATGGCTCTCCGCGCACTGCAATCACACCTCGAGAAGACCTTCTTCCCGCCTGCCAGCGCGGGACTGGATGCGGTGATCCGTCTGGCCATCGCCGATGAGTACCTGCAGTTCGAAATCAGCGATGGCACGTTGAGCTTCCATGACGCGGCTGCACGCCAACCCGATGCCACCTTCTTCTTCGAGGACGTGGACACGGCCTGGTCGCTGCTCTCAGGTCAGAGCAGCGCGTTCGACGCCTTCATGGAGGGCCGGTTCCGGGCAGACGGCTACCTGATGTGGGCCTTCACGCTTATGGCCATGTTCAGAAGCGAGAGCCTGCCGGAAACGCCGGTGGAGTAATGTCGACGGTACGAACGTTCAGCCGCGGCGGGCGTTGACCTCGGCGATGAACTCATCGATCAGCCAGCGGGATATGGCGGTCTTCGGCGGCACGTTGGGCAGCGCGTCCACGTCGAACCAGCGCGCTTCGGCGATTTCCTCATCCTGACAGCTGATCTCACCGCCCGAATACTCCGCATGGAATCCCAGCATGAGCGAGTTGGGGAACGGCCAGCTCTGAGAGCCGTAGTAGGTCAGGTTGCGCACCGACAACCCTACCTCCTCGAGCACCTCCCGATGTACGGTCTGCTCAATGGATTCCCCGGGCTCCACGAAACCCGCGAGGGTGCTGAACATGTTGCTCGGCCAGTTGGCATTCCGTGCCAGCAGCATCTGATCGCCCCGCGTGATCAGGACGATGATGCTCGGCGCGAGCTTCGGGTAGTTGATCAGGCCGCACTCGGGACACTGCTTGGCCCTGTCCTTCGGGTGGTCGGCCATCGCCGAGCCGCAGCGACCGCAGTAGCGGTGCTCGTTGTGCCAGTCGATGATCTGCTGGGCACGGCCCGCCAGATAGAACACAGACGGTTCGACCCGGCCCAGCCATTCCCGCAAGCCTGCCAGGGCGTAGCCCTCCGGTACGCTGCCCGTTGCCTGCAGCGCAAACACGCTCCTGCCCCGGTGCTGCCCGAGGTAATGTTCTGCGTCGATCTCGATGTCCATCCAGCGGAGCTCATCGCCCGTCACCGGTCGTGGAACGCCCTGCTCGGAAAGACAGACGAATCCCTCGCGCAGCCTGACGAAAAACCAGGCGTCGCCTCGCGAGGCATCCGCCGGCGGTTGCACCAGAGATTCGAATTCGTCGGGATCGATGGGCCACATAGCTCGGCTTCGGTGCTGACTGACGGGCCAACACGCTACGGACTCATCCGGCCGTTGGCAAGGCGCAGCGTGGCGGCAGCCGTGTGGACTCGACCCGGAGGAGCGATTATCTTTGGTTGGGCCTGGTGAAGGACCTTGAGACGAACGTACGGGCCCGAGTGCGCCTGACGCGGTCGACGGACCGCCACACGATCTGGGACTGGAGGAGACCGAGGGCGCCCGCCCGGCATCATGAGCGATCCGATCAAAATGGCGTCCTTCTGGCGCAACTTTCTCGGACCGGCGCCGGAGTGGTACAAGGGCCTCATCCTCGCCTTCCTGCTGATCAATCCGGTTCTGTTCCTGATCTCTCCATTCCTGGCCGGCTGGCTGCTGGTGGTCGAATTCATCTTCACCCTGGCCATGGCACTGCGCTGCTATCCGCTGCAGCCCGGCGGTCTGCTGGCACTCGAAGCCGTCGTCATCGGCATGACCAATCCGGACACCATCCGGGCGGAGGTCTTCAACAACTTTCCGGTGATCCTGCTGCTCATGTTCATGGTGGCGGGTATCTTCTTCATGAAAGAGCTGCTGCTCTTCACGTTTACTAAAATAATTCTTGGAATACGATCTAAGCATCTGATTTCATTGTTGTTTTGTTCGGTTTCTGCGCTGCTGTCCGCATTCCTGGACGCCCTTACCGTCACCGCGGTGATCATCAGTGTCGCCCTCGGCTTCTATTCCGTTTACCACAAGGTCGCCTCGGGGAAGAACTTCAACGACGAGCACGAGCATGCCCACGATGACGCCATCGGCGAGCTGCACCGCAATGATCTGGAGGAGTTCCGCGGCTTTCTGCGAAACCTGCTCATGCACGGGGCGGTGGGTACTGCGCTGGGTGGTGTGTGCACGACTGTCGGCGAGCCGCAGAACCTGCTGATCGCGCATCAGGTCGGCTGGGAGTTCGTGGAGTTTTTCGTGCGAATGGCGCACGTGACCATGCCCGTGCTCCTCATCGGCTTCGCGACCTGCCTGCTGCTGGAGCAGATGAAGCGCTTCGGCTACGGCTACCAGCTGCCGGAGCCGGTGCGGCAGATACTCACGGAATTCGACGAGGAGGAAAACCGCAAGCGGTCCGATCTGGCCCGGGCACGGCTGGTCATTCAGGCTTTCGCCGCGATCACGCTGGTGATCGCGCTGGCATTTCACTGGGCCGAGGTGGGTCTCATCGGACTGATGGTCATCGTCGTTCAGACAGCCCTAAACGGCGTCATCGAGGAGCACCAGCTTGGCCGCGCGTTCGAGGAAGCCCTGCCCTTCACCGCGCTGCTCGTGGTCTTTTTCGGTATCGTCGGCGTGATCGAAGATCAACACCTGTTCCGGCCGGTCATTCACCACGTCCTGACACTGGAGCCATCGGCACAGCCGGGGGTGATGTACATCGCCAACGGCCTGCTCTCGGCCATCAGCGACAACGTCTTCGTCGCCACCGTGTACATCAACGAGGTCGTCGAGGCGTTCCGCAATGGCGAGCTGGATAGGGAGCACATGAACACGCTGGCCGTCGCCATCAACACCGGCACGAACATCCCCAGCATCGCGACGCCGAACGGCCAGGCTGCCTTTCTGTTCCTGCTGACGTCCTCTCTGGCGCCTCTGATCCGGCTGAGCTACGGACGCATGGTCCTGATGGCCCTGCCCTACACCGTCACCATGGGTCTGACCGGCTGGTTCTGCGTCAACTACTTCTGATACCCGACTAAAACACTCTTTAAGTGCCGGCGTTCAACGGACCTGCCGTCGCCAGACGCTGCCGCTGTCTGCCGCCTTGTCGAGCAGGTCGAGCCAGCCCTCGTGCTCGGCGAGCTCCGACGGTGAGGCGGAGACTATTCTGAGCGGCGGGCGGTCCACCGGAACCTGCCCGAGTGTTTCGTCCCCGCCCGGACGGCCCGGTTCTTCCCCTTCGGATCCGAACATCGCCGTCTGACCGCCCGTCATCAGCAGATAGACGTCGGCCAGAATCTCAGCATCCAGCAGGGCGCCATGCAACGTCCGCGCGGAGTTGTCCACCTGGTAACGTCGACACAGAGCATCAAGGCTGTTCTTCTGCCCGGGATGTTTGTGTCTGGCGAGTGCAAGCGAGTCCGTGATCTGACAGATCGAGGAGATCCGTCTTCGCGGGCCGGCGAGCAGCGAGAGCTCGTAATCGAGGAACGAGATGTCAAATGGCGCATTGTGGATGATCAGTTCCGCGCCGCCGAGGAACTCGAGAACCTCGTCGGCCACCTCGGCAAAACGCGGTTTGTCGGCGAGAAACTCGCGGCTGATGCCGTGCACGTCGAACGCGCCATCGTCGATGTCCCGCTCCGGGTTGAAGTACCGGTGCAGCTGCCGGCCGGTGAACCGTCGATTGACCAGCTCGACACCGCCAATCTCGATGATGCGATGTCCCTGGGCCGTCTCCAGACCGGTGGTTTCCGTATCGAGGACTACCTGACGCACACTCTGCTCCGCATCCCGTCAGCGGCTCGCACCGGCGGCCAGCATGTCGTCGATCGCCTCATTGGCGGCCTGATCGACGCGTTCATTTTCCGGATGACCGCTGTGACCTTTCACCCAGTGCCACTGAACGCTGTGAATCCGGGTCAGCCGGTCCAGCGCCTGCCACAGATCCTGGTTCTTGACGTTTTTCTTCGCCGCGGTCTTCCAGCCATTCTGCTTCCAGCGCGGCAGCCAGCTGGTGATGCCCTGGCGCACGTACTGCGAATCCGTGGTCAGGGCAACCTGACCCGGTCGTTTCAGCGCCGCAAGACCCTCGATGGCGGCGGTGAGCTCCATACGGTTGTTGGTCGTATCGGGTTCCGCGCCGCTCAACAGCTTCTCCACGCCGCCATAACGCAGCAGCGCCGCCCATCCGCCGGGACCGGGGTTACCGCGACAGGCACCATCTGTGAAGATCTCAACCAGGGTCTTCGATCCGTTCCGGACGGACGTTACGCACCGGCAGGTGGGCAATTCGGGCACTCAGCTTGGGGTAGGCGGCCGGTGTCAGCTTGCGGCCACGGACAGCGCTCAGCGACCAGTCGGGACGCATCGCCGCCGCCTGCTTCACCGCCGAAATCACGTACACGCCACCCAGCGGCAGGCCATGCCTGGCGAACAGCGCGCGAACCTTCCGCCAGGGACCGGCGTCCTTGTTCCGGGTAGTGAAAGGCAGCTCATATGCAAGATATTTTACTTCCTGCTGGAGCTCGAAACCCAGCACGGTCAGCCAGTCCAGGAGACGCCCCGAGCTGACGAATCTCAGGCCGCTGAAGCTGTCCCGGAAGAAGCGCGCATAGACCCCTCGAACGCCCCACAGGCTCCAGGGGTTGAAGGAAACGATCAGCAGGCGCCCACCCGGCGCCAAAACGCGTGCAACCTCACGGATGGCGGTTCGCGGGTCCTCAGCGCCTTCCAGAACGTGATGCAGTACCACCGCATCCAGGGCGTTGTTCGCCAGCGGCAACTCGTGGAGATCGGCCCTGAAGCTGGCAGCCTCCCCCTCCTGTGGGCAGCTGCCCGTGCCGGCACAGGTCTCCAGATAGAAGCGGTTCCGAACCATGCACCCGCGCACGGTATCGGTGAGATCCGTATGGCACCCTGCCCAGAGCAATGTGTCTCCGTGGAACCGCCGCGCGCACTCGCCCATGTGCGGCGCCTGCTCGGCGAGGAGACGCTTTCCGGACACGGAATCGAACCAGGATGCGAGTCGAGCTAGAGAGGAAGTTGCCAAGTGAGAAGGACTGCCGCAAAGTACCCGAAACATTCTGACTGCAGCAGATAATGACCGCAACCGCACTGCGATTCCGGCTCGCAGCGGCAGCATTTGCCGCGCTGATTATGCTGGCTGCCTGTCAGTCCAACCTTTCCCGTACACCGTCCGTGGCGCTGGACGACGCCGTGCTGGCCGCGCTCACCGAGCCCGTTGCCCCCGTCCGGTTCACCGGCGGTGACCGCATCGCACCCGGCGTGGTCATCCCCGATCCGGATCTCTGGGTAGACATCCGCCGGGGATTTCAGCTCGATCGACACACCGACGAGCAACGGGTCCAGCAGGAGCTCGGCTGGTTCGAACGGCATCCCAGCTATCTGCAGAACATGCATCCGCGGCTCGCCCGCCATCTGGCCTACATCTATCAGCAGGTTCAGGCTCGCGGACTGCCGAGCGAGCTGGCGTTGCTGCCCATCGTCGAAAGCGCGCTCGACCCCTATGCGTTTTCTCATGGTGGTGCTGCAGGCCTCTGGCAGTTCATCCCGTCGACGGCAAAACGTTTTGGACTGCAGCGGAACTGGTGGTACGACGGTCGACGTGATCCGGTCGCGGCCACGGACGCTGCGCTGGACTACCTCGAATCGCTCCACGACCGGTTTGGCGACTGGTATCTGGCGCTCGCCGGGTACAACGCGGGCGAAGGCAACGTGATCCGTGCGCAGCGTCGGGCCCGTTCCGATGCAGGATTTTTCGACCTCAAGCTGCCGAGGGAGACCAGCGCCTACGTGCCCCGTCTGCTGGCACTGGCCGAGCTGGTGGCCTCGCCCGACAGACTGAACATCACCCTGCCGACCGTGACCCCGGAGGTACCCTTTACCGTGGTGGACACGGGCAGCCAGCTCGATCTTTCCGTTGCCAGTCGGGTGACGGGCATCGATCTGGACACGCTCTATCTCTGGAATCCCGCGCTCAACCAGTGGTCGACCCCGCCGTCAGGGCCACACCACCTGCTCCTCCCCAGGGAGGACGCCCAGAAGGCAGCGGCGCAGATTGCAGCGGTTCCCGCATCCCAGCGGGTGCAGTGGTTGCGCGTCACGGTCAAGCCGGGAGACACCCTCAGCGGGCTCGCCAGCCGCCACCGGACCGACGTGGCCAGCCTGAAGCGGGCCAACAACCTGCGCGGCACGACCATCACCGCCGGCGATACGCTGCTCATTCCCAAGACCCCGGAAGCGCTGTCCAACACCATCGTCAACCGCGCCGAAGGGACTACCTATGTGGTGCGCTCCGGCGATTCGCTGTGGACCATCAGCAAGGCGCACAACATTCCGGTGAACACGCTGATGAAGACCAATCATGTCGGACCCAAGGATTATCTTCGGGTCGGACAGAAACTCACCCTGCCGGGGGCGACGGCCATACCCGCGAACGTCAACGCCACGCGGGAAGCGCAGATCCGCAAGGTGCACTACGGTGTGCGCAAGGGCGACTCTCTGGCGAGAATCGCTGCCAGGTTCAACGTCCGGGTCAAAGACATCGTCAGCTGGAACCGGCTGAACGTCGGCGACTACCTGCAGCCCGGGCAGAAGCTGCTGCTCTACGTCAACGCCTCCACGGGAACCGACTGAACCGGTGTTCCCGGGATTCTTTCAGATCTGCGGGCGGTCGATGGAAGCTTCCTTCTCCAGCGCCTGATAAAACGCATCGAAATCCAGATTGGAAGCACGGTTTGCCAGAAAGCGTCGCATACCGTCAATCTCCGCTTCCGTCATGGTCGCGAGATCACCATCCTCGACCCGGGTGACGGTAATCAGATAACGCGTTCCGTCCGCGCCGTCGGCACTGCCTATGCTCTTGCCGTCAGCGGGCCGTGGCAGGTTGAACGCAGCCCTGTTCACCTCCTGCGGAATGTCCGGCTGACCCCGTCGCGCCAGCGAAACAGTGTGCCAGCTAAGATCGTAGGCTGAGGCGATGTCGGAGACGTTGTCTCCGGCTTCGAGCCGCGACAGGGCATCCGCACGCGCCGTCTCGATCTCCAGCCGGGCCCGCTCACCGGCTATCTGTTCGCGGATGTTCCCGGCGACCTCGTCGAACGGAATCGCTTCCGGTTCATGTCGTGCGGTAACACGTGCCACCACGGCGCGATGCTCGAGATACTCAACAGCAGGACTGTTATAACCCTGCTCCATCACCTCGTCCGCGAAAACAGCATCCCGAAGCTTGACGTTGCCGAAAATTCCCGGTCCTTCCGAGCGAGTGACAGCGTCCGCGGTGCGTATCTCCAGACCGAGCTCATCCCGGATGGCATCCAGCGATTCCGGATGTTCGAATGCCAGGCCATCGAGCTCCCGGACCCTGTCCACGAACAGCCTCGAGGCGGCATCCCGTTTCAGTCGCAGCATCAGCTCATCATGCATGTCCTCGAAGGACGGAAACTCCGGAACCACCACGTTCTCCAGCTGAATCAGGTGAACGCCGAATTCCGTGCGCACCGGTTCAGAGAGTTGTCCGACCTCGAGCGACCACAACGCCGCCTCGAACTCCGGCGCGAACAGGCCCTTCGACACAGGACCCAGTTCGCCACCGGCGGCTGCCGAGCCCGGATCCTCGGAGTACTGCTTGGCCAGCTCCGAAAAGCTCTCTCCAGCCTCTATGCGGGCTTTGAGCGCCCGGATTTCCTCTTCTGCCTGCTCGACGGTCCGGTTCTCGTTCACCTGCAGCAGTATGTGTCGGCTGTCCCGCTGCTCGTCCGCCACCGCGGCGGACTTTTCCGCATCATAGGCAGCGCGCAGATCCTCTTCGCTCACCTCTATGCTGGGATCGTCCAGCAGCGAGTCAACTGTCAGCTCCACATAGGCAACGTCCACCGACTCGTCCGTCATGTAGTCGAGCAGGTTCTCGTCGTAGCGGATGCGTACGTCGTCGTCGCTCACTTCGACGTTCTGGGCAAATGTCGCCTCGTCGAAAGCGAGGTAAGCCAGGTCACGGCGCTGACTGAGGATTCTGGCGTGACCCCGCAGTTCCCATTCAGGTGAGAACGCGGTCTCCAGGATGCCGCTGCGCAGCTGATCGATACTGATCAGATCTCCAGTCAGTCGCAGAAACTGAGTGGGCGAATAACCGAGCATCGTCACCATCCTTCGGTAGGTGTTTTCCTCGAACTGCCCGTCGATCTGGAAATTCGGATTGCCCAGCACCACCGCATCGACCTGTCTGCTGCTTGCACCGATGCCAAGATCATCCGCCGCCTGGGTCAGCAGAATCCTGCTGATGAGCTGATTGAGTACGGAGTTCTGCAACGCCACCGGATCGATCATGTCCGGATCGAAATCTTCTCCGAGTTGAGCGGCCAGACGTCTGCGCTCCCGCTCCGCCTCGACACCCAACTCGTTGGCGGTGATGTCTTCGCCGTTGACACTGGCGACCGACGGATCGGCAGTCAGGAACAGATTGAACGCGCCGAAACCGAAGATGGCCAGCACGAACACAAGCGCCCCAACGACAACCTTGAAGAACAGGCTCTGAGTCTGATCACGGAGTTTCTGAAGCATCTGCGTTCCTGAATGCTGAAAAGTATGGTTGGTGTGGTGAGCTGGTGCGATTTGGTCTTGCAGAAAAAAAGGCGCAGAAGCTGCGCCTTTTCGCGAGTCTGCCTGTTTCGAGCGTTTAGTTCAGGGCGTCCTTGAGCGCTTTGCCAGGCTTGAATGCCGGCACCTTGGCCGCGGCGATATGAATGGGAGCACCGGTCTGAGGATTGCGTCCGGTGCGCGCCGCACGGTCCCTCACGGTAAAAGTTCCGAAGCCGACGAGCGACACCGGGTCCGCCTGCTTCAGAGAATCAGTGATCGCTTCGATGGCTGCATCCAGAGCTCTACCCGCGGAAGCTTTGGAGATGTCTGCCGCATCAGCGATACGATCGATCAGTTCGGTTTTGTTCACATTTTGCCCCTCTGTGATGATGAAGTTTCGTGGCGAACGGTTTTTTCTTCGTTGTTCCCGCTGGTCCCGAAGGTTCGCGCGTTTTTATACCAACACCCCAGAGGGCCTGCAAGCTTGCGCGAGCAGACGTAATCCCAGTCAATGCGGGCTGATCGGCAACTCTCCATCGTTTCCCGACCGGGGCTGTCCCGCGTCCGAAACCTTACTCACCACGTTCTTACGCGCCGCACTCTCATCCGAATCCTCGCGGGGAACGGTGTCGTCGTTCCTGGCGATCTTCGGTTCGGGCATCCGCTCGAGTGCAATTTCGAGCACGTCGTCCATCCACTTCAGCGGATAGATAGTGAGGTGTTCTTTGACATTATCCGGTATTTCCTTGAGATCCCTCTCATTTTCCGACGGAATGATCACGTTCTTGATCCCGCCGCGCTGCGCCGCAAGCAGCTTTTCCTTCAACCCGCCGATCGGCAGCACCTGACCTCGGAGGGTGATCTCGCCCGTCATGGCAACATCCGCGCGAACGGGAATACCGGTCAGCACCGAGACGATCGCAGTACACATGCCGATACCGGCGGAAGGTCCATCCTTGGGGGTCGCTCCTTCCGGAACGTGAATGTGCAGATCCCACTTCTCGTGAAAATCTTTCGAGATACCCAGCATCTCGGACCGGCTGCGTACGAACGTGAGCGCCGCCTGAATCGATTCCTGCATCACGTCACCCAGGGAACCCGTCTTGGTCTGACGGCCCTTTCCCGGCACCGCGACGGCTTCAATGTTGAGCAACTCGCCGCCCACCTGCGTCCAGGCCAGTCCGGTCACGATACCGACCTGATTCCTTTCCTCGGCGAGTCCGTACGTGTACTTGCGCACGCCGTTGTAATCCTCGATGTCGTCGGGCTCGATGATCAGCGCTTCGCCTTTCACGGATGTTCCGAGCGCCTGCTGCTTGACCACCTTCCGGGATAGCTTGGCGATCTCGCGCTCGAGACCCCGTACACCCGCCTCCTTGGTGTAGTACCGGATCAGATGCATGAGTCCGGGGTCACTCACCTGAAGCTGACCCGGTTTCAGCCCGTTTGCTTTCAACTGTTTCGGCAGCAGGTAGCGTCGGGCAATGTTCAGTTTTTCTCCTTCCGTGTAACCCGGTAGCCGGATCACCTCCATGCGATCGAGCAGCGGTGCGGGAATGTTCATCGAGTTCGACGTGCAGATGAAGAACACATCGGAAAGATCGTAATCCACTTCCAGATAGTGGTCGTTGAACGTGCTGTTCTGCTCCGGGTCGAGCACCTCGAGCAGTGCGCTGGCCGGATCGCCACGTACATCCATGCCCATCTTGTCCACTTCATCGAGCAGAAACAGCGGGTTCCTGACGCCCGCCTTGGACATCTTCTGCAGGATTTTTCCAGGCATGGATCCGATATAGGTGCGGCGATGTCCACGGATCTCCGCCTCGTCGCGCACGCCGCCGAGCGCCATCCGGATGAACTGCCGGTTGGTAGCCCGGGCGATGCTCTCACCGAGAGAAGTCTTACCTACGCCCGGCGGACCGACAAAACAGAGCACGGGCCCTTTCATCTTCTTGACGCGCGACTGAACGGCGAGATACTCGATGATCCGATCCTTCACCTCTTCCAGTCCGTAGTGATCCTCGTCGAGGATGCGCTGCGCCGCTTTCAGATCCTTTCGCACTCTGCTTCGTTTCTTCCACGGAATGCTGATCATCCAGTCGAGGAAGCTGCGGACAACCGTTGCTTCGGCGCTCATCGGCGACATGAGTTTCAGCTTGTTCAGCTCCGCGAGCGCCTTGTCTCTGGCCTCCTTGCTCATGCCGCATTCGTCGATCCTGGCTTCGAGTTCCTCTACCTCGTTGGGCGCATCCTCCAGCTCGCCGAGCTCTTTCTGAATGGCCTTCATCTGCTCATTCAGGTAGTACTCGCGCTGGCTTTTCTCCATCTGTTTTTTCACACGGCCGCGGATACGCTTCTCCATCTGGGAAACGTCCATCTCGGCGTCCATCAGACCCAGCAGCGCATCCATCCGCTCCTTGAGCTCGAAGCATTCGAGGATCTTCTGCTTTTCCTCCAGCTTGAGCGAGATCTGTGCGGCGATCGTATCGATGAGTCGTGCGGGGTCATCGATGCTCGACAGCGAGGAGAGCACCTCCTGAGGCACCTTCTTACTGGATTTGACGTACTGCTCGAACTGACCCATGACCATGCGGACCAGGGCCTCGGCCTCCCGTGATTCCACCGAAGGTTCTTCGATCAGATCCAGCTCTGCCTGCAGGAAGTCACCATCCGAATCGGCAGCAAGCCCTTTCAACCGGGCACGCTGCCCCCCTTCAACCAGCACCTTGACCGTACCATCCGGCAGCTTGAGGAGCTGGAGCACCGTCGCGACGGTTCCGACCTCGAACAGATCATCCGCAGCCGGACGGTCCACCTCGGCATCCCGCTTGGCAACGAGCAGAATCTGCTTGTCCCTCGTCATGGCGGCGTCGAGCGCGCGTATCGAGCTCTCGGTGCCGACGAACAGCGGATGAACGCCATGGGGATAGACCACCATGTCTCTCAGCGGCAGTACTGGTACGTGATTGATGTGACTGTGCTCCATGGTTTAGGGGTGCGTTACGGACACGTTCTCGAGTTCGAGACCTGTCGCAGCCGGTTCCGCTGGATTCGAGCTTCCAGGTACCCGGCGCTCCTTTTCCGGAAGCAACCGGATGTAGAGACTTTACTCCTGCGGAGAAGCCTGCGCCTTGTCGACGTTCTCGTACATGAGCATGGGCTCGCTTTCGCCCATGATCACGCTTTCGTCGATGACGACCTTCTTTACGGACTCGATGGAAGGCAGGTCATACATGGTGTCGAGGAGGACCGCCTCGAGGATGGACCGGAGTCCGCGGGCGCCTGTTTTCCGCTCCATGGCCTTCTTGGCCACAGCACGCAGGGCGTCCTCTCGGAAATCCACTTCCACACCTTCCATCTCGAAGAGTTTGGTGTACTGCTTGGTGAGTGAATTCTTGGGCTCGGTGAGAATCTGGACGAGGGCTTCCGTGTCCAGTTCCTCCAGCGTGGCAACCACCGGCAGGCGGCCGACGAACTCGGGGATGAGTCCGTAGCGTATGAGGTCCTCCGGTTCCACGCTCCGGAGCGTTTCACCGATGGACTTCTTGTCCTCTTAGCCCTTCACCTGGGCGCTGAACCCCATGCCGGATTTCTCGGAGCGGTCCCGGATCACTTTGTCCAGGCCCGCAAACGCGCCGCCGCAGATGAACAGGATGTTCGAGGTATCGACCTGCAGAAATTCCTGCTGGGGATGTTTGCGTCCACCCTGGGGCGGTACCGAAGCAACGGTGCCCTCTATCAGCTTGAGCAGTGCCTGCTGAACGCCTTCGCCGGACACGTCCCGGGTGATGGACGGGTTGTCGGACTTGCGGGAGATCTTGTCGATCTCGTCGATGTAGACGATGCCAACCTGGGCCCGCTCCACATCGTAATCGCACTTCTGGAGCAGCTTCTGAATGATGTTCTCCACGTCTTCGCCCACGTAACCCGCCTCGGTGAGCGTGGTGGCGTCTGCGATGGTGAAGGGCACATCCAGCAGTCGGGCCAGCGTCTCCGCCAGCAGGGTCTTGCCGCTTCCCGTGGGACCGATGAGGAGAATATTGGACTTGGAGAGCTCGACGTCATCCTTCTTGCCGGCATAGTTCAACCGCTTGTAGTGGTTGTACACCGCCACCGACAGCACCTTCTTGGCGTGCTCCTGACCGATCACGTACTCGTCGAGGATCTCCTTGATCTCCTGTGGAACCGGGAGACGGTCGCTCTGCTTGGTCTGACCGCCTTCGGAGACCTCCTCACGAATGATGTCATTGCAGAGCTCGACACATTCGTCGCAGATGAACACCGACGGGCCGGCGATGAGCTTGCGCACCTCATGCTGGCTCTTACCGCAGAACGAGCAATACAGGAGCTTGCCTGATTCTTCGCCCTTGGTGTCGTCTGCCATAAGTTTCGCCTCGTCTCTTGTCTCGGAATCAGGCCAAAGCAAGGGCGCGCGACCGCGCCTCGGACCCCGATGCCGCTACCTTGCGGTCTAGACCGGGATATTGCAACCCCTTGAATTCAAGCGATTGTGGTGGATTTGCCTACTGTCCGACCACTTTCGCAAGCGGTTTGCGGGGACTTTTCACTTCATCGATGAGGCCGTAGGCAACGGCCTCATCGGGCCCCATCCAGAAGTCCCGGTCCGTGTCTTCGGCGATCCTCGCCACCGGCTGACCGGTGTGCTCGGCGAGCATGTGGTTCAACCGCTCCCGCATCAGCAGGATTTCCTTGGCCTGGATTTCGATGTCCGCAGCCACGCCGCGAGAGCCGCCGGAGGGCTGGTGGATCATCATTCGTGAGTTGGGCAGGCAGAACCGCTTACCGGGCGCGCCTGCTGCCAGCAGAAAGGAGCCCATGCTGGCCGCCTGGCCGATGCACATGGTGCTGACGTCGGAGCGGATGAACTGCATGGTGTCATAGATCGCCATGCCAGCAGTCACGCTGCCGCCGGGCGAATTTATGTAAAGGTGTATGTCTTTATCCGGGTTTTCACCCTCCAGATAAAGCAGCTGGGCAACCACCAGATTGGCCACGTTGTCCTCGACGGGCCCGACCATGAACACGATCCGCTCCTTCAGCAGCATGGAGTAGATGTCGTAGGCGCGCTCGCCGCGGGCCGACTGCTCGACCACCATGGGCACCAGTCCCAGGTTGGTGATCGGCTCGTTGTAGTTTTCTGTGCTCATGGCTGACTCCTGAATGCGCGGCCGGTCACGTCTGAGACGTCTCTGTGGCCGCATCGACCCGACCGGCGTCGGCCTCGTCCCCGTCGGTTTCGGGTGCGATGGCAGTGCCGCTGATCAGATCTTTATATGTCGTTGGGACCACCTCCACAGTGGCTCGTTCCAATATATGTTCGACGACCTGATCTTCCAAGGCCGCCATTTCGATCTGCTGCAGCTGTTCCGGCTTGCCGTAGTAGTAGCTCACAACCTGCCCTGGGTCCGCATATCCCGCAGCCAGGGTTTCTATCCGGGCACGGACCTTGTCCGCATCCGGCTGTAGATCCGCCGATGTGACAATTTCATTGACAACAAGCCCGACACAGACGCGACGCTCAGCCTGCTCGGTGAAGAGATCATCCGGCAGATCGATCTCCGGGGCTTTACCATCCTGGCCATACATGCGGAACTGCTGCAGCATCTGCTGCTTCTGCTGCTGGATCTCTTGGGCCACCATCGCCTTCGGCAGCTGCACGGAATGCAACCGGTGCAGCTGATCCATGACCTGACTCTTCACCTGATTTGCCGCGGCCGCTTCCATCTCCCGCGTCATGTTCGCGCGTACTTCGGCACGGAAGGCTTCCTCGCCACCCTCCTCCACCCCGAAGGTCTCGAAGAAAGCGTCGTCGAGCTCGGGCAGCGACGACTGCTCGACGGATTTCAGGGTGACGCTGAAGGTGGCGGTCTGCCCACGAAGCGACTCGTTGCCGTAATCCTCCGGGAACGTGGCCGTGAAGGTCCCCTCGTCACCGGCCGCGAGACCCCGCACCCCCGCGTCGAAATCTTCGATCATCTGACCGGCGCCGATCTCGAAGGTCACATCCTCGCCACTGCCCCCTTCGAAGACCTCGTCGTCGATCCGGCCCACGAAGTCGAGGGTGACCCGATCCCCGGCCTGTGCGCCACGGTCTACCTCGTTCCAGGTCCTGCGCTGTTCGCGCAGGCGCATCACCATCTCGTCGAGATCGGCCTCGGTGATCTCCGCTTCCGGTTGCTTCACGCTGACTCTACCGAGGTCGACCAGCTCGACGGCAGGAAACACCTCGAAGGTGGCCGTGAACTCGAAGTCGATGCCCGGATCCATCTTCACCACTTCCAGATTCGGCGAACCTGCCGGGGAAAGATCTTCCTGACGCACCGCCTCGACGAAGCTCGACTGCATCAGCTCTCCGGCCACCTCCGCCCGCACCGCGGGGCCGAACCGCCGTCGCACCTCCCGAAGGGGTACCTTGCCGGGGCGGAATCCGGGCAGCCGTACCTGCTGTGCGGCCTGACCCAGACGATCGGCGATCTTCGCTTCGAAGGTTTCGGACGGCACCGAGATGGTCAGGCGCCGCTCCAGGCCGCTGGTGGTTTCGATGGAAATGTGCATGACTGGTCTCGAAGTGGAATCCTGCCGGCGCGCGATGCGGCGCCCGCGGGAAATACGGAGCAGCGCATTCTACCGTCTGAAACCCAACTTACAACGGGTCAGCAGGACGACGTCACGAGACGGCGCGCAGGAGCACCGCTACCGCAACGTTCTGTTAACTGGAGGTAGTAACTCATTGAAAAAAATGGGGTGGACGATGGGGCTCGAACCCACGACCGCCGGGATCACAACCCGGAGCTCTACCAACTGAGCTACGTCCACCACTGACCGGCCACATCGTACGCCGATGTGGCAGTAAATCGAATGGCACGCCCGGAAGGACTCGAACCTTCAACCGCCGGCTTAGAAGGCCGATGCTCTATCCAGTTGAGCTACGGGCGCTTGGCGGTCGCTTTCGCGACCGCTGGGGAGTTTGCTGCGCAAACTCCTCATAACCAAAACATATCCTGGCGTTTGGCGGTCGCTTTCGCGACCGCTGGGGAGTTT